>JAEPNP010000005.1:0-300000 GCA_017643395.1 Rhodothermales bacterium
TCCCCGACAACTGGGGCTTCCGGATCTAATGCAGCAACCCGCTCAGAGAGCAATTACACAAAAAGGGTTGCAGTCTCCCAGGGAAGCGGAGTGCAATGCGGGGCCCAATTCCACCTACCAGCCCGAAATTTGGGGGTATGGGTGGAAAATGGGGGCATTTTTCCACATGCGGCGCCGGATCGGTCGCCGCGCCGCAAGCCGGCCTCACCCGCACCGCCACACCCGCACCGCCACACCCGAACCGCCTGACCCGCACCGCCGCGCCGGATCGGTCGCCGCGCCGCCAGCCGGCCTCACCCGCACCGCCTGACCCCCACCGCCCCGCTGGACGCGGCCGCCGAGCCACCAGCCACGACCACCGCAGCACCACTCCAACCCCGCGCGCCCGCTACCGCCGCGCGAGCACCTCAACCTCATCGCCAACCCGCACCTCCCCGAGCCCACGTGCGATGGCGTTCTGCCCGAAATAGACCTGGCCGTCCCACCTGCGATAGGTGGACAGCGTCTTTAGCACGCCCTTCCTGCGCTCTCCGGTGTCCGGATCGGTATCAATCACCACACACCGCGCACAGGGCTTCACGACGTCAAACTCAAGCGCGGCGATACGGACGCGTTTCCAGGTGTCCTCCTCGAACGGGCCGCAACCCGAGAGCACAATGTTCGGCCGGAAACGGCGCATCGGGATAGGTGCGGGGAGCCGCCGGTTCAGATCCTCAAGCGACGCCAAAGAAGCAATCAGATACGGATAGCCGTCCGCGAAACTCACCACATCACCGTCCCGGCCATACGCGTGGTCCACTCGCCGATGAGAAGAGTCGGGCATGTACACCAGGCGTACCGCGGCACCCGCGCGCTCGGATAACCAGGCATTGACCACATCCGGCGCCTCCAGCGCACCCACGGGATAGTCCCAGATGGTCACATCCACTTCGGCGCCGAGGTCTGCAGGACTGATCGAAGGTCCGTCCACGAACGCCACCCCATCGCCCGAGAGCCGAGGCTCCACCAGCGCCAGGGCTCCGCTTTCCCGCTGCGTGAAATGCCGGCCGTCCGCATCGACGATCATCCAACGCCGATCGTCCGCAAACCCGCGAGGGCGGACCTCAGCCCGCTCCACGGAATGCCCCTTGCACGACTTGACGGGATAGCGCCAGAGCGCTTCAACGCTGATCATCGCGGGGGCACACGTCCTTGCAACTCCCGGTCCAGGACACGCAGTAACTGGTGGATGCTCTCAACCGCTTCCAGGAAGAAGGCCGGGGTGGTGTCTTCCAGATCATCTGAAGGCTGGTGATAGCCGTCGTGGTCCTCCACGCCGAAGTAGACAAACGGGATGCCCGCCTCGTGAAAGGGCGCGTGGTCCGAGCTGGACGTCCAGTCCTGCTGGGAACTGTCGGCGCCGTCGTGCCCGAACGCAAGCGACACGGGAAGTCCGGATACCTCCGGCTCGATGATGTCCCGCAGGCCAGGCCATCGGTGCGTGCCGGCCGCCCACAGCAATCCCTCGTCACTGCGCGAGATCATGTCCATGTTCACATTGAGCACGACCTCCTCAAGGTCGAAGGGCGCATCCGCCACCAGCGCACGCGCTCCGCGCAGACCGGACTCCTCTCCGTCAAGCGCGGCAAAAACCACGTCGTGCCGCAGCGGCTGGGCACGGATCACGCGCGCGAACTCAACCAGTGCGGCCGTGCCTGATGCATTGTCGTCGGCCCCGTTGTAGACATCTCCGCTTTGCACGCCCATGTGGTCGTAGTGCGCAGTAATGACGATCGTTCCGCGACCGGGCTCGCTGCCTGGAACGGTGAGCAGCAGGTTCACTCCGTCCCGCCCCGCGTGGGAAAACGCATGCTCGCTGGAGCCGGGAAGACGCTCCGCCAGGTAGCGACGTGCTTGCTCGGCACCGTCGGTGCCGAACTGCCGACCCTGCATGTCCTCCGCGGACAACGCGGCCTGGTGCGCGATAAGACGCTCCGCGTCGACCGAACTCGTGATCTCCGGACCAAGCAGCCACGCCAGGACGACCGGCATGCGTCGCTGCCAGGCGCGCTCGGAGTGATCATGTCCTTCAAACTCACGCGTCAGCCAGTCCGCCTCGCTCCAACCCCTCGACTCCATGAGCGCATCCACGCGCGCCTGCCACGGCGCATATCGCGCGTCCAGTGTTTCGGTACCGAAGTCGAACCAGATCCGGTTGTTGCCGGGCTCAGGCAGAGCCTCCCGCAGGTAGGTCAGCGCCCCGTTTTCCGCGGCCGGCCAATGGGTGGAGATGGCCCCCGCAGCTCCGAACACGTCGGGATACTCGGTCAGGGCATACAGCGAAATAAGCCCGCCCATTGACGACCCCATGACCATGGTCTGGTCTCGCGCCGGCCGTGTGCGATACTGCTCATCCACCCAGGGCTTGAGCTCCTCGACCAGAAACCGGAGGTACTCATCGGACTCGTTGTCCTCGAGCGGCCCATAATCGGCGACCTCATCGTGCTGCTCCGCGCTCCAGTGCTCGGCCATCCCACGTGGCATGTACTCGGGGAATCGTTTCGGCGTATTCCAGACCCCCACCACGATGGCCGCCTTGCCGGTTTCCTCAAAGAGCGCGGTCATCGCCTCGTCCACGCCCCAATCCACACCGATGTAGCTCTTGTCCGGGTCGAACAGGTTCTGTCCGTCGTGCATGTATAGCACGGGGTAGCGCGTATCTGTGCTGTCGTAATCGGGCGGCAGCCAGACATCCACATTGCGCGCATCGACGTGCTCAGACGCCATCGAAGCATGATGAATGATGGTGCCCGTTACCGTTCCGGGCCCGGACACGGCCTCTTCCTGGGCACAGGCGACAAGCAGCAAACAGGCTGCCAGGGGAATTCTGGACATCATGAGGACCACGGATTACATCCCTGCACCGACGTACGGAGGCGGCTCGTGTTTCAGAAATCTTGCCGATCGGGCAATCGACGCTAACCTAGCACTCCCTCGACAGACGCGCCCGAGCCCCAAGGCGGCTACGCCAGCACGGCCACACTCTTGATCTGAGCAAACACCTCCCGCCCGGGCTCCAGCGCCAGGGCCTCCCGGGACGCGTGACTGACGTGGGCGACGATTTGAGCGTCGCCCACGCTCAGTCTCACCGACACCCGGGCCCCACCCTGATCACGCACATCCATGACGGTCGCCGGCAGAATGTTGAGGATGCTGGTCATCGACTGCCGTTCCAGCGTGAGAGACACATCCCGGGCGCGTATTCGCACCCGCACGGGTTGGTTACGGGCGATGGGGTCCGAGACTGCCTTCACCGAACCAGCCTCCGTCGCCACCTCCAGCAGGCGATAGTGTTCGTCCCACGCCACCGCTGACCCGCGCAGCAGGGATTCGGCGTCCTCCCGCACCCCCAGTGGGCCGACGAGCATGTCTTCCAGCTTGCCGGACGCCGTGGTGCGTCCATCCTCCAGAAGTACAAGTCGGTCCGCAAGGCGGGCGACCTCATCCAGATCATGCGTGACATAGACCACCGGCACCTGAGCGCGACTGCACACTTTCGCCAGGGTCTGCAGGACCTCTGCGCGGGCATCGCGGTCCAGGGCAGAGACCGGCTCATCGAACAGAAGCACCCGAGCATCCGTGAGCAGGGCCCGTGCGATGGCCACGCGCTGCGCCTCACCACCGGACAGCCGCTGCACACTCCGGTCCAGGAGGCCGGAGACACCAACGGCATCGGCAGCCTCTTCCACAGACGGCCCCGTGCTACGTCTCCGGGAGGCTGCAAACTGCAGGTTGCCGCGCACGTCCAGGTGCTCGAACAGCCTGGGAGACTGAAATACCATGCCGACGCCTCGCTCGTGCACAGGCACCGATTGATCCTTGTCGAGCCAGACAGTCTCTTCCAGAGCCACGCGACCGCGCGCAGACTCCAGTCCGGCGATGCATCTCAGCAGAAGCGTCTTGCCCGCACCGGAGGGGCCCATGACCGCCGTGACCATGCCGGCAGGTGCCTCGAGGGACGCCTGAAGCAGTCTGTCCAGGGAAACCGTGGCGGTCAGCATCAGCGCAGGCGGAGCCCTGGCCGCTTCCAGTACACGGCCAGCAGCATGACAAAGGACACCACCATGAGTCCGCCAGCAACCAGATGAGCGCGCGCGAACTCCAGGCTCTCCGCATGCTCATAGATCGCGATCGACAATACGCGGGTTTCCCCGGGGATGGACCCGCCGATCATCAGGACGACGCCAAACTCGCCGACGGTATGTGCAAAGCCGAGCACCGCTGCCGTGATAAATCCCTGGCGGGCGAGCGGCAGCACGACGTGCCGGAACCGGTCCAGGGGACCCGCGCCCAGCGTCGCCGCCACTTCCTGAGGACCCTGCCCCACGCGCAGGAACGCGTCCTGGATAGGCTGCACCACGAACGGCATCGAATACAGCACAGAGCCGATCACAAGTCCGGAGAATGTGAATGCCAGACCGCCGCCAAAGGGGCCTTGGGCACCCAGGAGGAGCAGCAGGTAGAAACCGAGCACCGTCGGAGGCAGAACCAGCGGCAGGGCCACGAGCGCGTCGACCACGGGGCGAATCCGGCTACGCGTACGACTCAGCCACCAGGCCAGCGGAGTCGCAATCACGAGCAGCACGAGCGTGGTCACCAGCGCGAGGCGAAGCGTGACCAGGGCGGCCTGCAGGTCAGGGTTCATTCGGGAGCCAGGTATCCGGAGCGTTCGATCATACGCGCGGCGTCCGGGGAGGCCAAATAATCCCAGAACCGGCGCGCCTCCGGCTTGTCGCTGAGCAGCACGGCGCCTTGCACGATGGGCGAGTAGAGCGAGTCGGGCACCCGCCAGGCTGCGGCGCGCTCGCCGGCCGACAACTGTGCCCAACTCACCAGCGCCACATCAACACCCCCTGCACGTGCAAACTGATAGGCCTGGGCCACGTTTTCGCCGAACACCCGCTGGCCCGGGGCTCGGAGCGCCGTCAGAGCCTGCTCTGCGGCCGTGCCGTATGGGGCGAGATCCGGGTTGGCGAGGGCGATGCGGGAATCCGGAGATGCGAGCGCGGTGCGTGCATCAGCGCTCGGTGACCATGCCGCCAGGATGCCACGCGCATAAATCCGGCGCGGGCCTTCCAGCACACGATACCGCACGGTATCCGCGGCCAGCAGCACGTCGTACGGCGCCCCCGCAAGAACCTGCGCCACGTGCTTGCCCGTCGAGCCCGGAATGACTTCTGCCCCGGGAAAGCCAACCGCGAGCTCTCGCGCAGCCTCGTGGAAATTGGAAGCAACCGCGATGCGCAGCGGCGCCGGCTCCCCGCCGCAGGAGGCCAACACCAAGGCGGCCATCACGACACCGACGAAGGACCTGCCCCACGGATAGGCTCTGAGCGCCCGCGCCCTACGCATCCGCAAGCAGCCGCCCCAGCAACTCCTTGGCCAGTCTGGCCGCGGCCATCGCGGAAATCCCGCCTACGTCGCGGCGTGGATTCAACTCAACCAGATCCGCACCCACCAGCGTGCCCGGCACCGCGTGCAGCAAATCCAGCACCTGCCGAGTGCTGAGCCCTCCAGGTTCATGATGCGACACGCCCGGCGCAAACGCTGGGTCGAGCACGTCCAGATCCAGAGACACATAAACCGGTCCCTCGACGGCAGGCCACGCAGGTTGTCCGTCTTTCAGCTCCTGCGTCTCGACGCCGAATCTGTCACGCTGATCCGCCTGGTGCCCCGTCATGGTGCGCACGCCCACTTGCACCAGCCGGGCCGCCAGTCCGCCTTCCATGATGCGCGCGAATGGGCAGGCGTGGGAGAAGCGATCACCCTCGAACTCGTCATACAGGTCCGCATGGGCATCCAGATGCAGGATAGTCAGCCCGGGCCAGGCACTGGCGTATGCGCGCATGATGGGATACGTAATGCTGTGGTCGCCCCCCAGTGTCAGGAGCCGGTTCCCTGCTTCGACTTCTCGGGCAACGCGCTCCGTGATCGCGTCTCGATGAGGCTCTCCAAGTGAACCTGCCGCCCATCCCGGGCCCTCCGTCGCCGCTTCCGTCTGCGGAAACACCACATCGCCTGCATCATCCCAGGCAGCCGCGGCCAGATCCAGCCCGCCCTCGGTCCACGTATTGGCGCTCGGGCTGCGCATCGCCTCCCGGATCGCCGCCGGGCCCTGCGCCGCACCCTGCATGAAACTCGACGCGGCATCGAACGGAATGCCGAGCAGACGGATCATCCCTTTGCGCCCTTCAGCCCCCCGAGGTCGCGCTCGGAAAGCAGGTTGACGTCATAGGTCCGGATGCGGCCCTGCGCCTGCCGGTGGCGCTCCAGGCCAAGCTCCAGGACACGATCGAGCAGCTTGGGAAACGGCACACCGGATGGCTCCCAGAGGTAGAAACTCAGCGATCCAGGCATGGTGTTGATCTCGTTGAAGTACACCGATCCGTCTGAGCCGTCCAGCAGGAAGTCGATGCGCACCACGCCCTGACAATCAAACGCCTCGAACAGCTTCACCGCCAGGGCGCGCACTTCAGTGGTCATGGACTCCGAGACGGGCGCCGGGATTTTGCGGTCAAGCGACGCCATGCCCTGTGCGGCCGGCGTCTTGGCACCTTTGGCCCCCGTCCCGCCGCCGTCGCCGCGCATGTACTTGTCCTTGAAGCTCAGGAGTTCATCGCCGGAGAGAGGCTCCTCCAGCACAGATGCCCGGGCATCTCCCCGCCGACCCAGCACGCTGCAATTCAGTTCACGAAGCTGCTGGACGGCCTTCTCGACGACTACCAGGCCGTCGTAGCGCAGGGCCTCTTCGACCGCTGCGTCGAGCTCCTCGCGCGTTGCGGCTTTTGAAATGCCGATCGACGAACCCAGCCGCGCCGGCTTGACGATGCAAGGCAATCCGGGCTCGGCAACCAGAGCATCGAGCATGCGCTCCTCGGATCCGGCCCACTCTGCCTCGTCGAACACCGCGAAGGGCACCTGTGGCACATCGAACGACCCTGCCCAGCGCTTGGCCGCAGCCTTGTCCATCGCCAGCGCGGCGGCCATGGGCCCGCTTCCTGCATAGGCCACGCCGGCGGTCTCGAAGAGACCCTGCAGGTTGCCGTTCTCTCCCGCCCCGCCGTGCATCACGGGCAAGGCGATATCGATTTCGATGGGGTCCTGCCGCCGACCCCATCGCCCGTGAGACTGCTCGAGAACCAGACGTCCGCCATGCGTCGGCAGCAAGCGCACGCGCGTCACGTCGGACGCCTCTTCCACGCCCTGCTTGAACGTCTCGGTCCTGCGCAGGCCGTCACCGCACCACCAGGAGCCGTCCTTGCCCACGTAGACCGGAACGGGCACCCACCGTGTTGTGTCGAGTGCCGCCATGGCCTGCAGCGCCGAGATGATGCTCACCTCGTGCTCCGGCGAAACGCCGCCGAAGAACACACCGACCCGTTTCCGGGGGGTCATGCCTCGTTTCGCACCAGGCGGCCCCGGTTGTAGATGGCCCAGGCACGACCCTTCATGGCAGCACCAACAAAGGGCGTATTGCGGCTCTTTGACTTGATGTGACCGGCTTCAAACGTCCACTCCGAGCTGTCGTCGAAGATGGTGAGGTTGGCTTGGGCGCCCTCCTCTATCACCGGCTGTTCGAGACCGAGGATGCGGCGCGGCTCGATGGTCAGCTTGCGCACGGCCTCGGCGGTGGACAGCACGCCGGGCTCAATCAATTCGCGTCCGGTCAAGCCCCAGGCAGTTTCAAGGCCCAGAATGCCGAACGGCGCGGCAATGAACTCGACCTCCTTCTCGAAGCTGGCGTGGGGGGCGTGGTCGGTACAAATGGCGTCGATCGTGCCGTCGCGCAGCCCCTCTTTCATGGCCTCCACATCCGCGGCGGTGCGCAGCGGCGGGTGCATCTTGTAGTGCGTGTCGTACTCGGACGTGGCCACACTTTCGTCCGTCAGTGTGAAGTGGTGGGCGCAGACCTCCGTCGTCACGTTGATACCGCGGGCCTTGCCGTCCCGCACGAGTTCGACCGCGCGAGCCGTCGAGATGTGCGCCACATGCACATGGCCGCCAGTCGCCTCGGCGATCAGGATGTCGCGTGCGATCATCACCTCCTCCGCGAGGCCCGGAATGCCCGGCAGGCCCAGTCGGACCGACACCTCGCCCTCATGCATGTGCCCGTGCGGATTCAGCGTCAGGTCCTCCTCATGGTTGATCACCGGCTTGCCGAGCATCGCCGAGTACTCGAGGGCCGTGCGCATCATGCCGGCGTCCCACACGGGGGAGCCGTCGTCGCTGAAGGCTACCGCGCCGCCGTCGGCAAGGTCACCCATCTCGGTGAGCTTCTTGCCCGCACGATCCATGGAGACCGCTGCGATCGGGTGCACATCAACCGGCGTCGCGTTGCCCCGCTCGATGATGAACTCGACCACATCGCGCGTGTGAATGGCCGGCTCTGTGTTCGGCATGCAGGCCACCGCTGTGAAGCCGCCAAACGCCGCCGCTTTGCACCCGTTGGCGATGGTCTCCTTGTGCTCCTGACCCGGCTCGCGGAGGTGGACGTGCATGTCCATCCACCCCGGCGAGACGTACCTGCCCGTGGCGTCGTAGACCTCGACACCCTCAGCATCGATGTCGGTCCCGATCTGTGCGATGCGGCCCTGCCTGATCAGGACATCGGCGCGGGTTTCGCGCCCGGTCTCCGGATTCAGCAGGGTGCCGCCGCGGATGAGCAGGTCAGGCTGGGTCATGGGATCTAGCGGATTTCCACGTACATGGCGAGCCGCTCGAGCTCGGTATTGTCCACGTACTTGCCGATTTCGGTGTAGAAACGGTCCATCGAGTCGTACGGACGGTACTCCTCGAACTCGTGGTGCATGTGGTCAGTCATGCCCGGGATGAGCATGATGGCCTCTTTGGTTGCACTGTTCAGTTCGATGGGCACGAACACGGAGGCATACAGCTCTGCGCGGTCGCTGTCGGGAGCGGTGGCCTCCACGACGGCTTCCAGACCCGTCGCATCGTCGAACGGTCGGGCGGCGACGATGGCAGCGGCCAGATCGGCGCCGACGGCGGTCGCCAGCTCCTCTTCAGTCGCGGAATTGGCATTCAGCAGCGCGGCGGGCGCCTCGGTCATTTCCTCCATGGGTTCGTCTGCGGCTGCCTCGGCGGGAGCTTCAGCTTCCGGCTGGGCGCAGGCGGTCACGAGGAAGAGCAGGGCAAACAGGGTGAGCAGACGGCTCATCGGAGTGTATACAGGTGGGTTTGGGTGGGTTCAACCCGCAAGATCGCACATACAGACGACGCCCGAGACCGCTGGGATCGTTGCACAGAACAAGAAGCTGTGAGAAGTTACTTTCGCGCTGAGGGTCCGAGTTCGCTGATGCAATGCAATCCACACAGATCATGCTTCGTTCTTGCCTCGCCCTGCTGACTCTCCTCCTCATGGCCGCGGATCAACCGGCAGAGGCCCAGCGCGCTGCCGAAAGCCGGGATGGCACCCGGTTCTTCTTCTCGGCGGGCACGCACATCAGGGCGAGCTATTCCGACCGGCAGGAACGACAGGTGGCCGACTTCCACGTACGCCGGGCCCGATTCCGCATGCGAGCTGAAATGGACAGCGGGGCCGGTCTCTACATGCAGATTGATGGCGCACGCGGTGACGTGGGTGTCCTGGATTTCTTCGCCTTCTATGACATCTCGCCACAGCTCAGGATACGGGCCGGCCGCATGGCCAGCGCCCAACCGCGGTCCCTCATCCGAACCAGCATGTTTCAGATCGACGGCGTGGAGCGCGCGGCCATCGCAAATCACTGGGGTTCGCTATCCACGTATTCCGGCCGGGACGAAGGTGTCGATCTAACCCTGACCAAGGGCAGCGCCGAGTATCAGATTTTCCTGCACGACGGAGGTCCCCGGCTCAACCAAACGACCGAAGCCCGGTTAGCCATTACCGGTGCAGCTTCAGTACGGCCGACGAGCCTGGAGGGCATCGAAATGGGCGTCTTCGCCGGCTACAACCCGCACGGCTCTGCCGGCAACGCTCCGTCTCCCCGATTTGTATCCGGCGGCGCGCACCTGTACTACGGAGCCCGTCCAGGCTCGCAGCCGATCAGGTTCAAACTGGACCTGATCGCCGTGGATGAGGCAAACAGCGATTCGGGCGGTGAGCGGACCTCTTTGGGCGTCTCCCTTCTCGGCGCCGCCAGGGCCAGTCGCGGCAGCGAGTTGTATGCGCGCGGCGAAACGCTGGGATTCAAGGACATGGATGACGCCCGCTACTATTCGGCGGGGTTTAGCTTCTCCCCATCCGCGCGTCGGGGAGATCCCTATCACCAGGAGCGCATCACACTCGAGCTAGGTCGCGTCGAGCCTGCCAACGGCGTCGCTTACACCACCCTCATTCTCCAACTACAGCTTGCCATCTGACCCGCAGCACGCCCCGGTCCGTGCCCATGTTCACCTTGAGGCGCTGACGCACAACCTGCAGGAGATCCGGCGGAGAACGTCGGCCCGCGTGATGGGGGTGGTCAAGGCGAATGCCTACGGGCACGGCGCGGTGCCCATCGCCCGTCATCTGGTGGCTCACGGGGTGGATGTGCTGGCGGTGGCTACCGTGCCCGAGGCGCTTCAGCTGCGTGAGGCGGGCCTGGAGGAACGCATTCTGGTGTTCGGTGCCGCCACCGAAGCCGATCTGGCGGTGTGCTCAGCCCGCGACATCGAACTCACCGTCGCCTCGCAGGAGTTGCTGGAGCAGGTGCTGGCCTCCCGGCTGGCGCTCCGACTGCACCTGCAGGTGGATACCGGCATGCTGCGGCTCGGCCTGGTCCCCGAATACGCCCATGAGCAGGTGGCCCGCATCGCGCGAAAGCCGAATCTCGAGCTCGCCGGCGTCTTCACGCATCTGGCGGCGGGCGATGGCGTGCGAACTCCGCAGATGGACAGCCAGATGGAGCGCTGGCAGGGCTTCCTTACTCGATGCGGCCCGCTGGACTGCCTCAAGCATGTTTCCGCTACCGGTGCCCTGTTCAACAGCCCGCATGTGCTCGAAGGCACTGATTATGTCCGCCCGGGCATCGCGCTATATGGCCTTTTTGAGCGCGATTCGCCGCTTCGACCACTGATGCGCGTCACCAGCCGCGTGGCTCGGGTGGCAGACGTGACGAGGGGCACTCCCGTTTCCTACGGCGGTCGCTGGACCGCCCCTCGCGACACCCGCATCGTCACCGTCGCTGCCGGCTACGCGGACGGCGTGCCCCGGATCATGTCCGGAGGTCCCTGGATGGGCGTCCGGGGTATTCAGGCGCCCATCGTCGGTACGATCTGCATGGACATGTGCATGCTGGATGCCGGGCCGGGCGCGGAGGTGAACGTGGGCGATGAGGTCGTGCTGTTCGGCGAAGGTGGTCCCTCCTGCTTCGACGTGGCAGGCTGGGCAAATACAATCACGTACGATGTGGTCTGCGGCCTCTCTTCGAGGGTCGCGAGGGTCTACGCAGGCCAGTGATTGCAACCCTATTGTGAAGTCACGTATTTTTTGCGGCTTCGTCACATTTCGGAGCCCGCCAAAAACGGTCGAGCGCGTTAGACAAAGTCTGTTCGCTTCAATCGGCCCACACGCCACTTACATATAGAGATCATGGCCAGCACTTTCGACCCTTCCGAGCTGCACATTCTCGTCGTCGACGACGAAGAAGACGTAGCAGAGGTCGTTTCCCATTTCCTTCGCCAGGAAGGGTTCAATGTCCAGGTGGCGCATGAGGGCAATGAAGCCCTCGAGAAGGCCACGCCGGAAGTCGACCTGATTGTGCTCGACATCATGCTTCCGGGCGTGGACGGTTACGAAATCTGCCGCCGCCTCCGCAGCCGTGTGGAGACCGAGACCATTCCAATCATCTTCCTGTCCGCGAAAGGCGAAGAGGATGACCAGGTGCGTGGCCTCATGCTGGGCGCGGATGCCTACCTGACCAAGCCGGTCTCGCCGCAGGTCATCGTGGCCCACGTGAAGGCGGTCCTTCGTCGCGCAGGTATCGAGGAGTCCCGCACGCTGCAGGTGCGCAATCTCACCATCTACGAAGACGAGTATCGCGCGTCTCTCGACGGCAAGGACCTGGGTCTGACACTGACCGAGTTCGAACTCGTTCGCTATCTGGTCCGTCACCCGCGCAAGGCGTTCACGCGCCAGCAGCTTCTGGAGACCATCTGGAAGGACGCGATGATGGTAACCGAGCGCACGGTGGACGCCCACATCAAGAACCTCCGGGAGAAACTGGGTGCCTTTGCCCAGCACATCCAGACGGTTCGTGGCGTCGGCTACCGGTTCGTCGAGGAAGAGACCGTTCAGGGCTGAGCCCACTCCGGGACAACCCATCTGAATGGAAGCTGAAGGTCCTGCACCTGTGAGCACCGGCCGCGGGCTGGCCGGTCTCGTATTCCCGTCCCGCGCCTCCACGCAGACGTGGATGATCCTCACGTTCGTGCTGTTCGTGGGCATCGCCGTGGTTGCGGTGGGTCTGTACGTCACGTTTGTGGTCGGCTCTGAAATCCAGAGCACGATCCGGCAGACGCTGTACCAGCAGACCGTGCGCATGGCGGAACGGGTGGAAGATGCGTCGCCGGAAGACCGGGAGCGCGTGGTCGCAGAGGTGGCCCGTCTCACCGATCTCCGCATCACGGTCGTTCTGTCCGATGGCGGGATCATCGACTACGACGGACGGCGTCCGGTGGAAGTCTCCGGCGTGCTTACCGCCCCGGAGGTAGCCGGACTGACCGATGGCGAGGCCCGCTACGAGCAGCGGATCGAAGGCTCCCAGTCCATGTTGTTCGCCGCGATGCACCGGCCTGCATCCGGCATGATTGTGCGCGTGGGCCAGATCCGCCCTCCGCTGATCATCCTCCTGGAACGCATGCGGGCCGCCCTCATCGTGGCGATGGTGATGGCACTCATCCTGACCCTGCTCGGTAGTTGGATTGCTGCGAAACGCGTCACGCAGCCCCTGGAGTCCATTCGGCGCAGCGCACGGTCCATCAGCGAAGGCGACCTGGACGAGCCGATTCTTGTGGACTCCCGCGCTTCGGAGTTCCAGGACCTGGCAGACAGTCTCAACAAGATGACGGAGACCTACCGGGACCAGATCGTCGAGCTCAAGCGCATGGCCGCCCTGCAGAATGAGTTCATCGGCAACGTCTCCCATGAGGTTCGTAACCCGATCTTCTCGGTGGGCGGCTACCTGGAAGCGCTGGCGTCGGCCTCCCTCACAGACCAGCAGCGCAAGTTCTACGCGGAGAAGGGCCTCACCAACCTGGAGCGGCTGAACAATCTGTTCAACGACCTGATCGAGATTGCCCGGCTCGAGTACCGCGAAGACCTCATCCGCACAGAGCCGTTCGATCTGCAGGAGCTGGTGGACGAAATCGCCGAGCAACTGGCGCCCAAGGCCCACGAAAAGGGCCTGGAGCTCATTGCCAGCAACCCGCGTCATTTTGTGCGCGCAGACCGAGCCCGCATCCGCCAGGTACTCATCAATCTGGTCGACAACGCGATCGCCTACTCGGATGAGGGCACCGTGCGGTGTCGCTTCCGCCGGCACCTGGACAAGGTGCGCATAGAAGTGGTCGATACGGGGCGTGGCATCCCCGAGGACCACCTGGAACACATCTTTGAGCGGTTCTACCGGGTGGACCCCGACCGGTCGCGCAAGTCCGGCGGAACCGGGCTGGGCCTGAGCATCGTCAAGCAGATTCTGCATGCGCACGGCGAACCGGTGCACGTAGAATCCACGGCCGGCCGCAGCACACGCTTCTGGTTCGAACTGCCCTACGTATCCCAGGAGGAGGAAGCGTAGACCCGGGCCGGTTCGTGAAGCTCAATTCACTGGCGGCGCCCAAACCTGCAGGCCCGATTGCGCGTAGACTTGAATTGCTGCCGTAGAGGTGCGACCATGCGTTGGGCCCGGGCAGCAGAGGCACTCAGCGTGCCCGGCAGGACGGCCGGTGCCCCCAAGCCTCATGCGACATTTTCGGACACGTAAATCTGCCGTTTATGCCTAGAGCCGCCCAGAAGAAGAGAAAGACATCGGAAGCGCTTCCAGGAGGGGATGGTGCCGCTGCGGTCCATGTACCGGACGCAGTAGTTCCGAATTTCGAGGGCGACTTCAACGTAGCTCCCGCCAAACCGGGTGACTTCGACCGCGAGGACCTGCTCGGCGTGTACCGCCGCATGCTCACTTCCCGGCGCCTGGACGAAAAGATGCTGACCCTGCTGAAGCAGGGCAAAGGCTTCTTCCACATCGGGTGTGCCGGGCATGAGGCCGCCCAGGCCGCGATCAGCAGCCTGTGCCGGCCGGGACATGACTGGTTCAGCCTGTACTACCGGGACCTGTCGATGTACCTGGGGCTCGGAGCCACCGAAAAGGATGTGCTCCTGCACCACATGGCCAAGGCCGACGATCCGAATTCGGGCGGCCGCCAGATGGCCGAGCACTACTCCTGGCCTGAGCGCAACATTCTTCCCGTGTCCTCCTCGGTCGGTGCCCAGTTCCTTCCGGGCGTAGGCGTCGCCCTGGCCCTCCAGAAGGACGGCAGCGACGCATTTTGCTATGTCTCGTGCGGCGACGGGGCAACCAGCCAGGGCGACTTTCACGAAGCACTGAACTGGGCAGCCCGCTCCAAGGCGCCGGTGCTGTTTGTGGTGCAGGACAACAAGTACGCCATCTCCGTCCCGGTATCCGAGCAAACCGCAGGCGGCACGGCATTCAAGTTGGCCCGTGGATACGAGGGTCTGAAGCGCGTTCGCGTGGATGGCACGGACTTCTTCGCCACGTACGCCGTCGCGAAGGCCGCCATCGAGAGTCTGCGCGCGGGAGAAGGTCCGGTCTGCCTGGTAGCAGACACGGTGCGGCTGCTCCCCCACTCCTCCTCGGACAACCACACCAAGTACCGCACGCCGGAAGAACTGGATCAGGAAAAGACGCAGGATCCCATTTCACGGTTTGAGCAGACGCTGCTGGACGCCGGAATTCTGGAGGCTGCAGAAATCAAGTCGATCCGTGCCGAGGTGGCCAAGACCGTTGACGCCGCAGCAGCGTGGGCGGCCAAACAACCCGACCCGGAGTCTGATACTGCGCTGAAGCACGTCTACTTCGAGGGCGACGACGGCCTGGAGTATGAGGCCTCCACCCCGGCCGGTGAGCCGGTGGTGATGGTCGATGCGATCAATCATGCGCTGCATGAGGAGATGGAGCGCAACGACCGCATGCTGGTCTACGGCGAGGATGTCGCCGGGGGCAAAGGTGGGGTGTTCACCGCTACCCGTGACCTGACCTCCAAGTTTGGTCGCGACCGGTGCTTCAACTCGCCCTTGGCCGAAGCCTCCATCATCGGCACCGCCGTCGGGTTCGCCTCGAAGGGCTACATGCCGGTCGTGGAAATCCAGTTCGGCGACTACATCTGGCCTGCCCTGCAGCAGATCCGCAACCAGGTGGCCTCGTACCGCTATCGGTCCAATGGGACCTGGGGCTGCCCCATGGTCATCCGCGTACCCGTCGGCGGCTACATCCATGGCGGACTCTGCCATTCGCAGAACATCGAGGCGTTCTTTGGGCATATGCCCGGCCTCCTGGTTGCCCTGCCGTCCAACGCGGCCGACGCCAAGGGTTTGCTCAAGACGGCCATTCGTGGGCAGGATCCCGTGCTGTTCATGGAGCACAAGGCGCTTTACCGCGCTGCCTCCGCGCGGAGACCGGAGCCCGATGCAGACTACCTGCTTCCGTTCGGCAAGGCAGCAATCACGCGGGAAGGCTCGGACCTGACCATCGTCACCTATGGTGCCATGGTAGCGAAGGCCGTCAATGCTGCCCGTCAGTTGGACAATGAAGGGGTTTCGGTCGAAATCATCGATCTGCGCACTATCATGCCGCTGGACATGGACACCGTGCTGAACTCGGTCCGCAAGACCAACCGGGCCCTGGTGCTCTATGAGGATCACGAGTTCCTGGGCTTCGGAGCGGAAATCGCTGCCCAGCTGGCCGACAAGGCCTTTGGTGATCTGGATGCCCCGGTGCGCCGGGTGGCAGGCAAGTTTGCCCCGATCGCTTTTGCCGACCCGCTGGAGCGCGCGCTGCTGCCCAATGACGACGACGTGCTGACGGCGGCTCGCGAGCTGGCCGGCTGGTAGGCGGTCGTGCGCCGCTGGGCGTTGGCGTGCACGCTCTGCGCGTTCACCGGCGCGGCCTCAGGGCAAGCCTGGACTCAATCCGCCGGGAGCGCCTACGTCAAGGTCAGCAGTCAGTGGACCGGCGCCACAGAGCAGTACCGCGAGGACGGCACCAGGGCCCCGTACGCGGCAGGCCTGGAGGCCAACGGGTTTGAGGACCGGTCCCGGTACCTGTATGCCGAATACGGGGTGACCGGCAACGGCACGCTGGTCGTGCAGCTCGCCTTCAAGGACATGCTCGTGCGCACACCGCATCCGCAGGCATCCTCCGGCCTGCCGGGCACCGAGGTGCCTGTTGAACGCGGCGCATCCGGCTTCCAGCAAGTGGCCCTGGGGTGGCGCCAGGGTCTTTGGAGGCGCGGACCCCATCGTCTGGCCCTCAATACGTCCGTTCGCATTCCGCTGGCCTACAGCCGGGATGAAATGCCCGCTCTGGGCAGTGGGCAAGCAGATGTCGATGCGATGCTGCACTACGGAGCCAGCCTGTGGCCCTTCCCGGGGTATGCGCAGGCGGGCTTGGGCTACAGGCTACGATCGGGTTATCGTGCGCTGTCCTCGGGCGATGCCCCCCTGCCCGAGTACGGAAACGAGTGGCTGTTGCACGCCGAAGGCGGGGCGAACCTGGGGCCGGTGCTGCTGCAGGCACTTCTCTTCGCCACACTGTCCAATCAGGCTCCGGCTACAGAGTTCGACCCGCAGAATCCGGTGCCGACGCACCAGCGCTACATCAAGACAGGGTTGGGCGCGACCGCTTATCCCGTCTCGTCGATCGGAGTCTCGCTTCAGGTGTTTACCACCCCCTATGGCGCAAGCACGGTGCGGTCTGTCGACTGGTTCGCAGGGCTTGAAGCCCGATTTTAGCGCCGGGGTGCTACCGGAGCGCCTGTTCCAGATCCTCCAGCAGATCGTCGATGTCTTCGACCCCGACCGACAACCGGATCAGACTGTCCTCAAGGCCCGCCGCAATACGCTCCTCTCGCGGAATGGACGCGTGGGTCATCGTCGCCGGATGATTGATGAGGCTTTCCACGCCGCCGAGACTCTCGGCCAGCGTGAAGACGTTGGTACCGGAGAGCACCTTCAGGGCGGCATCCATCGAGGTGTCCTTCAGGAGGAAGCTCAACATGCCGCCGAAGTCCCGCATCTGCCGACGGGCCAGTTCATGCTGCGGATGGCTCGGCAGCCCCGGGTAGTAGACCGGCCCCACCGAAGCGTGGCCCTCCAGGTATTCCGCGATTCGTTGGGCATTTGAACAATGGCGCTGCATGCGCAGGTGCAGTGTCTTGGTGCCGCGCACGGCCAGGAAGCAGTCCATGGGTCCTGGAACGGCACCGGCGCTCTTGATCAGGAAACGCAGCTTGTCGGCCCACGCGTCGCTGTTCGTGCACACCGCGCCGCCCACCACGTCGGAATGACCACCCAGGTACTTGGTGGTGGAGTGCACGACCAGGTCGGCACCCTGCATCAGCGGCTGCTGCAGATACGGCGTGGCGAACGTGTTGTCGACAGCCACGGTGATGCCTCGGGATCTGGCCAGGGCGACCATGGCCTCGATGTCGACCAGGCGAACGAGGGGGTTGGTGGGCGTCTCGACCCAGAGCAGCTTCGTCTCGGGTCTGAGCGCCGCTTCGACCACCGCGGCATCCCGCATGTCGACGAAACTGGACGCTATGCCGAACGGCCCAAAGACCTGGCGCATGAGCCGGTAGGTGCCCCCGTAGAGATCGTTTGAGGCGACCACGTGGTCACCGGGCCGCAGGCATCGAATGATGGCGTCGGTCGCAGCAACTCCGGACGAGAAGGCAATGCCGTGTGCGGCACCCTCCAGCGCGGCCAGGTTGCCCTCGAGCGCGCTCCGAGTGGGATTGGTCACCCGGGCATATTCATGGCCCTGGTGCTCGCCCGGCGCCGACTGGGCGTACGTGGACGTCTGGTAGATGGGTGGCATGACGGCCCCCGTGGAGGGGTCCGGGTGTTGGCCGGCATGCACGGCCAGGGTGCCGAATCGGCGGTTCTCGTTGCTCATGTCGATCAAAAACGGAAAAGGCCCGGATTCAGCGAACCCGGGCCTTTTCTGATAGTGGTCACCGAGTGATCAGGAATCGTTCGTTCCGGCACACTCAGATACTTCCTCGGCCTGGTCCAGCATGTTGTTCTGCACGTAGGACTGGAACAGGGCCAGGCAAATGGCCGTGGCGTCTTCGCCTTCGGATTCAACCAGTGTGCGGGCGGCCTCCAGCGGAGCGATGGCAGCGGCAAACAGGCTTCGGCGTTCCTCAGCGAGTGCGTCGATCTCGGCCTCGCGGGTCGCGATCTCGTCTGAGGAAAGACTGGAGCGGTTCTCCCGCAGCTCGTCATCCTTGGTGTTGATCTGGTCGTTGACCGCCACCGCCTTGTTGATGTACGCAGCGCCGAGGTTGTACTGGGCGTTGGCGTATTCGGCGTCCAGGGCTACGGCCGCGCTCAGCTGCTCGATGGCGTCGTCATAGCGCTCAACCGACACCAGCAACGAGCCGTAGTTGTAGCGGAACAGCTTGTTGTCCGGGCTGTCCGCAACCGCACGCGCGTACGTGTCCAGAGCACGATCCGTCTGACCCGCCAACTGATAGGCGTTGAGCAGCTCGGCCTGTACGTCGATGTTCTCGGGGTACAGCTCGGCGGCCGTCTCGAGCGTGGTCACAGCTTCAGCTGCACGGTCGTTGTTCAGGTAGATGCGAGACAGAAAACGGAAGCTCTCCACATCCGTATCGCCAAGCTCGATGGCCATCTCGAACGGTTCGGCAGCGGAGGTTTCCATGCCGCCGTTGAGGAAGGCGTAGGCCTGATTGGTGTAGGCATCTGCCGAGTCTGGCTGGATAACCGCAGCGGTACCGAAGTAGAGCGCAGACGCTTCGAACTCCGAGGCGTCATTCGCGCCCCTGTTGAAGGCCTGGATCCCCCGCTCGAACTCGCGCACATAGGCAATGGCCTTGTTGCGCTGCACGGTCTCCAGGAGAAGCGGGTCGATTTCGACGGCCCGGTCAAAGGCTGCGACCATTTCCTGAATCAGAGCGGCGTGCTCGGCCGGATCTTCGGTCTCGAACGCCTTCTCGGTGAGAACGCGACCTTTGAGCTCCAGAGCTTCGGCATTGTCCGGGTTGTTGCTTAGGGCCGTTTCCAGGTTCTGGAGGGCTCGATCATAGTCCTTGTTGCGCAGATCGAGCTTGGCTCCTTCCACATTCGGGTCGCTGGAGCAGCCGTCCGCACCCATGAGGAGAAGTCCACCGAGTACGATGCAGAGAAGGGCGGGAATGCGCTTCATGTCGGGGGTTCAGATGGTGATATTATGCGTCTTTCGAGGTGGGGAGCAGTCCTCTGAGCAGCGATTGCGGCCCAAAAAACCAGCTTCGGAAGGTAAAGCGGCTTCTGCCGACCACCAATAGTTAATCCAGAGTTCTCAAATTGGTTTCGTATCCTCGCGGCCCGCGCGGTCCCGTGGTTTGACCCGGTACCCGCGATGCGCCAGAAGAGGATCCCCTGCCTACGCATGCGCCACGTTCTGCTCAACAATCTGATCGACTACGCCGGCCTGTTTCCGCCGGCCCGGCTCGACATGGAGCCCGCCGTGCGCGAGTATCACGCACACCTGGCGGACCCTGAGGCGTGGATGTTGGGGCGCTTTATCTGCCCTGAGACCCGCCTCGCGGAGTTGAAGCCGTTCGGCGGCCTTTTTCCGGACTCCTCGCCCTTGCGTCTGTCTGTTCTCCCGGCGGGCGGCGCATCCATCGGCAAGCGCATAGCCCACGCAGTGCAAACCAGTGATGGCTTTGAACGCGGCTTTTCCGGAAGCGCTTCCGTTGAAGTCTTCGAGGCCCGGGTTGCAGACCGACTGGATGCCGGTGCCCTGGCTGACACGCATCAGGCTGCCGGTCGCCGCATGGCGTACCTGGAATGGGACCCCGGGCGGGCCGATCTGCGCAGTTGCCTCGAGGCCGTCATGACGGCGCGCGTTTCGGGCCGCACGAAGCTGGGGGTCAAGATTCGTTGCGGCGGCACCGAGGCAGATGCATTCCCCTCGGTGGCGTCCGTAGCCCGCTTCCTCCACTGGTGCCGGGAGTTTTCGCTGCCGTTCAAGGCGACGGCCGGCCTGCACCACCCCGTCCGGCACCAACGGGGCCCGTTCATCATGCATGGCTTCCTCAACGTGTTCGTGGCCTACGCCCTGGACGTTGTGCTGAACGTGGACCTGGAGACCATGGAGCACATCGTCGGGGAAACCGATCCGAACGCGTTTTCTCTTGCAGAAGGCGGCGTGCGCTGGCGGGATCTGGAAGCCTCCGCCCAACAACTTCGCAGTGTTTCGGTGCTCGGAAACGCGTACGGAAGCTGCAGTTTCAAGGAACCGGTAGACGACCTCAATGAGGCTGCCTGGTTCGGAGCCCCTGACTCAGTCTGATTTATCTATGCAGCGCTCGTTCCTGGACATTCCCAGTGACCACGATTTCCCCATTCAAAACCTGCCGTACGGAGTCTTCCGGCCGCAGGGTCAAACGGCCCGCGTAGGCGTCGCCCTCGGCGATTTTGTGGTGGACCTTGCCGCACTGGCCAACGCCGGCCTCTTTCATGTGCGTGACTTCGATGCGCGCCGCGCGTTTGACTCGCCTTCGCTGAACCGTTTCATGGCGGCCGGGCACGACGTCTGGCGGGCGGTACGCAAACGACTGCAGGAGCTGTTCGACGAACACACGGCAGTCCTGCGCGACGACCCGGCACTGCGTTCCCGCGCCTTCCACAGGCACGACGATGTGCGCATGGAGATGCCGTCCGAGATCGGGGACTACACGGACTTCTACTCGTCCCGCCAGCACGCGACGAACGTGGGTACCATGTTCCGTGACCCCGACAACGCCCTCCTCCCGAATTGGCTGCACCTTCCGGTAGGCTATCACGGCCGTGCAAGCTCGGTCGTTGTCAGTGGCACCCCCGTGCGGCGGCCGGTGGGCCAGACCAAACCGGGAGACGGTCCCCCCGTTTTCGGACCAAGCCGTTTGCTCGATTTCGAGCTCGAGGTGGGGTTCTTCACCGGCCCGGGCAACCCGCTCGGTAGTCCAATCGACATCTCGACCGCTCGCGAGCACATCTTCGGCATTGTGCTCGTCAACGATTGGAGCGCGCGCGATATCCAGAAATGGGAGTATGTGCCGCTGGGTCCGTTTCTGGCGAAGAGTTTCGCGACGACCATCTCGCCGTGGGTCGTGCCCATGGACGCGCTGGAGCCTTTCCTCGTCGAGCCGGAGCCGCAGGACCCGGAGCCCCTGGCCTACTTGCGCAATGACCCGCTGGGCCTTGTGAACGTGGATCTGGAAGTTGCAATCCGAGGGGAAGGCATGAAAGCCTACCACACCGTGTGCCGCTCGAACATGCGCCACCTCTACTGGTCGATGGCGCAGCAGCTGGCCCATCACACCGTCAACGGCTGCAACGTGCGTCCGGGGGACCTGATGGCCTCAGGTACGATCTCGGGACCCGAGCCGGAAAGCTTCGGCAGCATGCTCGAACTGAGCTGGCGCGGCACCAAACCCATCGCAATGCCCGACGGGTCCGAGCGCAAGTTCCTGCTGGACGGAGACTCGGTCATCATGCGCGGGGTGGCGCAGGGAGACGGATATCGAATCGGGTTTGGGGAGGCCGAGGGCACCATCCTGCCGGCTCGTCAGGTGGGCTGACAATTCTGTCAGGCGCACGGTCACTCCTCATTTTCGGCGACTGTCAGGATTACGGAGTCGATTGACATTTTGACAACCAAATCGGCCTAAATGCGCCAATTTGGCTGTTTTCATGGAGTGGCACAGGGGTTGTATCTGGTGATGATGCCTTCGGGCAACAGATTTCAAATCATCACCAACAACCATTTTGCGCACACCCATGACCAAACTCGTCCGCTTCTCGCCGACGGTCGACTCGCGCACGTTTCAGAACGAGTTCGACCGCCTGTTCGACACGTTCTTCCCCACTCTCCAGACTGACAACGGCTCGGTGAGCTGGGCCCCGCGCATCGACTTCATCGAGCGCGAGGACAGCTATGAGATCCGCATGGACGCACCGGGGATGGAGAAGAGCGACATCTCACTCGATTTCCATGACGGTGCACTCACGGTCAGTGGCGAGCGCCGCATGCCGGAGCGCCTGGAGAACGATGTGCATCTGCGCAGCGAACGGCGCTGGGGAAGCTTCTCCCGCACGTTCGCGCTGCCGCGCACGATCGTCGACAAAAACATTGCTGCGACCTACGAGGACGGCGTGCTCACCGTGAGCATTCCGAAATCAGAGGAAAGCAAACCGCGTCGTATTCAGATTTCCTAGTTCTCGTGCATTGATCCTCCTGGGGGAAGAATCCTTCTCCTCCACTCAGGGAGACGCGGGGGGCCCGTTCCGAAAGGAGCGGGCCCTTTTTTGTGCCGTGCACGGCGCGTTTGCGCGGCTCGCGATCGCCGATCCGGACCCTCTGCCTGAGTCAGTCGCCTGTCGGAATCCGGATGACGAAGAGGGCGCCGGGCAGCCCTTCCCGATTGCTGCCGATGAGGTCTCCGCCATGCGCCTGCACGGCGGCCTTGGAAATTGCCAGTCCAAGCCCCGTGCCGCTGCTCATCCTGGTGCGGGCGTCCGTTCCGCGATAGTACCGCTCAAACAGGTGTTTGAGTTGGGCTCCATCGAGCCCGGGGCCCGTGTCTGTAACCCGAATTTCCACGCCGCCGTCGTCGGTCGGCACGGCCTCTATGGAAATCACGCCACCGTCCGGCGTGTGCCGATCGGCATTGGAGAGCAGATTGTTCAGAACGCGGAGCAGTCGGACCCCATCGCCATGAACAATGGGCGTTTCGGGATGCACGTCAACGCCCAGACCCACGCCCCGCGCTGCTAGCGGGTCGCGGTACTGCTCGGCAGCCTCGTAAACCAACTCCGCAACAGGAATAGGCTCTCTCCTGAGTGGAGGACTTGGAGAATCCAGCACACTGAGTTCAAACAGGTCTTCCACCAGGCGCGACAGATAGGCCGCCTGTCTGCGCGCGCCTTCCAGCTGTTGCAGCGCCTCCTCTTCACGCCCCTCGGAAAACATGCGTCCCGCCTCATCCACACGTCCGGCCATGGCCGTGAGCGGAGTGCGCAGGTCATGACCCACGTTGGCCACCAGTTCGCGGCGCATGCGGTCGGTCTCGCGGAGCCGCTCGATGCTGTGGGAAACGTGGTCGGCCATGTCGTTGATGGTCTCCGCCAGCACGCCAAACTCATCGGTGCCCTGGTAATCGACCCGTCTCGAATAATCACCCTCGCCGATGGCCTCCACCTGGCGGGTCATAAACCGCAGGGGACGCACCAGGCGCAGCGTTACCGTCGCGGCAAGCGCCAGGGCAAGGAGCAGCACCACCCCCGCCGAAATCAGAAGGGCCTGGAGAAGCGCCGCTCGGGCCGGTTCGAGCTCCCGGTCCAGGGAATTGGCGATGGGCTCGATGACGAGTCCACCGGCCAGAAAACCGACATCGTCGTACACGGGTGCTGCCATCCAACCCTCCTGGCGGGAGGTGACGATAACTCCGGAGTCGAGCGTCGCGGCGAGGTCGTCCGGCATCGTGATATCCAGAGCGCCCGTCTCGTAGGTGCCGTCCGGGCGTGCGATCAGCAACGGCAGACCGTTGGCATCGGTCACGATCAGGGGGTCAGGAAACCGCGACGACAGATCCAGAACCAGCGGACCGGGCAAATCGGCCAGGCCGCTGCCGTCCCAGTCTGCCCGCAGCTCCAGCTCCTCGGCCACTGCATCCAGCCGCAAGCGCACGCCCTCTGCCGCCAGGTCCAGCGCGCTGTCGTTCGCGGCAAAAGCCGATAGCCCGAACGACACTGCCACCGCGGCCAGCTGCACAAATACCAGGACGGCGGCCACCCGCCAGAACACCGAGCCTCGCCAGCCCAGCCCGGGCGATTCCTCCCGGGGTCGCGTGCCCGGCTCAGTAAGGCCGCTGGCCGGCGGCGATGTGCCCGTGCCGGACAAGGTCTCCGGCGGCGATGTGCCCGTGCCGGACAAGGTCTCCGGCGGCTCCATCAGCGAGCGTCCTCCCTGGACAACTTGTAGCCCACACCCCACACCGTGCGCACATACCGTGGACGGGCTGGATCCTCCTCGATTTTGGCCCTCAGGCGCTGCACATGCGAATCTACCGTGCGGTCATAGCCCTCGTAGTGGATGTCCCACACATCTGCCAGCAGCTGTAGCCGCGTGAACGGCCTGTCGGGCTGGCGCGCCAGAAAGTGCAGCAGGTCGAACTCCCGGACGGTCAGGTGCACCAGGGTTCCGCCCACTCTGACCTCACGGCGCATCGGATCCAGTTCCAGCTCCCCGATACGAATGGCCTTCTCGGACGTCCCGCTCTCGGTGGTCACCGCCACCCGGCGCATGGCGGCGCGAATCCGGGCGACCAGCTCTTCCAGGCTGAACGGTTTCGTGACGTAGTCATCCGCTCCCACCTCCAGCCCCACGACGCGGTCGATCTCACTGGACTTGGCGGTGAGCATAATGATGTAGAGCGCCGGATGGGCGGCTCGCAGCCTGCGGCACACCTCCAGTCCGTCCACTCTCGGCAACATCAGGTCCAGCAGCACCACGTCGGGAAGGGAATCTGCCACCAGGTCGAGGGCAGACTGTCCATCGGCCGCGTGACGCACGCGATAGCTCGCGTCTTCAAGTCTTCGCAGAACCAATTCAGCCAGTTCTGCGTCATCTTCCACCAACAGAATGTCTGCCATGACCTTGCGTCTACCGGTACAAACGGGGCGCGGGATGCCGATCTTTACTCCATGACTCCGCGACGAAAGTATACGACAGGCGGCCGCCGGCTTGGTATGGCGGTTGTGTGTGCATTCGTCGTTGGAACGGTTCGTCCGGTTGACGGACAGACCATGGAAAACACGCTCGTCGCCTGGCGAACGGGCCAGACGGCGGCGGCACAGTCGGTGGGTGCGCTCCCCATGCGCGAGACCTCGGAGTTGATCACGGAGACGGCCCGCGGCAAACGTACATGGCGCATCGTGTCCGGAATGCGACTGCAGGTCATGCAAGGACGCGCAGAGCGCAGGATGGAAGCCATGCGCGTCGGGGATCGAGACATCGACCTGAACAGCGGTGAGGATCCGCAACGGCGCCCGAGGCGACCGATACGGTCGGATCTTGAGCGCGCGGCCGACGCGCTGCTGGCGCCCCACACTCTGGTCGACCTGCTGGAGCCCATCGGCGATCCCTCCATGGAGACGTACGAGGGCATCCAGGTAGTTCGGATTCACACTGTTGCAAAGGAGGACACCACCGTCGACCACATTACGTGGGATTTCGACGCGGCATCGGGGCGCCTGGTGCACCTTCGCGGCGTCGTGCGCGCCGGAGATCGCGGCACCCTCGCGGTCGAGGTGGGATTCCGCAGAGAGGGCAGCGCGGACCTCCCCGTGTGGAGCCGATCTGACGGTTCCTTCCAGTTCCGGCGCAGGACCCGCACGTACACCGTGCTGGTGGAGAGTGAAGCACGGTACGAGTTGGCGGGCGATACGCTCTGATGCATTTCCCGGACCTGCTCCAGGACCGACTGTCTCAGCGGCTGCCCGGACCCGATGCCCAGCTTGTCATGTCTCCCCGCGGGAGGCCTCGAATTGATGACCTGGACAACAACCCGTGCCGGGAAGCCGGTGTGCTCGCCCTGCTGCACGCGTCTGAAGGGGGACCGTGTGTGGTGCTGATCGAACGGCCAGGACACCTGAAGAAACATGCCGGCCAGGTGGCATTTCCGGGGGGCCGCCGGGAGGGAGAGGAATCGAGACGGGATGCTGCACTCCGCGAGACCTGGGAGGAGATCGGCGTGCGACCAGAGACCATTGCGCCACTCGGGGCCCTGACGCCGCTCTTTGTGCCGCCGAGCGGCTTCTGCGTCTACCCGTTTGTCGGCTGGATAGAAGCCCTGCCCCCGCTGCGACTTGAACCCGGCGAGGTGGCCTCGGCCTTCTCCGTGCCGCTGGCGCGGTTTGTCGACGGACCCCGTGAGCTCGTGGACATGCCCCGCCTCAGCCGCCAGGTGCCCGCGTTCCGACACGACGAGTACGTAATCTGGGGTGCCACGGCCATGATGCTGGCCGAACTCGCAGCGGTTGCGGAGCCGGTTCTGCCCCGCGGCTGAGGCCTGCGCTATACCCCCAGCTGTGCAACGGCGTCCCGCACCATGGCCTCCGCACTCTCCGGCGTAGGCGCCTCGGCGTACACACGCAGAACAGGCTCGGTCCCGGACGGCCGGACCAGCAGCCACCCCGTGTCCGTGCGGTGCTTGTACCCGTCCAGATCCTCGAGTCCGCGCACGGGCTGACCGGCAATCTCTTTCAGCCCGCCGCCCTTGCCCAGTCGGTCCAGGGCCGCGGCCTTGCGATCCTCTGACGTATGCGCGTCGATGCGGAAGTAGGCGTGATGCCCGAAACGATCGAAGAGCATATCGACCAGATCCGAAAGGGAACGGCCGGACTTCACGATCATCTCCAGAACCAGCAGGCCCACATAAATGCCGTCCCGCTCCGGGAGGTGCCCCTTGACGGCAATCCCTCCGCTCTCCTCCCCTCCCACGACGACGTCCTCGCGGATGAAGTACTCACACACATACTTGAAGCCGATCGGCGTGGTATGCAGCGTGAGGCCGTAGTGCTCACACATGCGATCGAGCATGTCGGTTGTCGAGAAGGTCTTGACCACGCTGCCCTGAAGTCCACGCTCCTCATGGAGATACCACAGGAGCAGCGCCAGCAGGCGATGTGAATCCACGAACCGGCCGCGGTCATCCACCATGCCAATTCGGTCTGCGTCGCCGTCGTTGGCCACGGCCGCGGCGGCACCTGCATCAAACACCGCGGCAGGCAGATCGGCCAGATTCCGTTCGATGGGCTCCGGAGGCACGCCCTGGAATCCCGGATTGAACTCGCTGCGCAGTTCTACCACCGCGTCCGCGCCGAGCACCGCTGAGAGCAGTCCCTGACCGGCGCCGAACATCGCGTCGTGCACCACGGTGATGCCCGACCCGCGTATGGCCTGCACATCGATCACCTCGCCCAACATCTTCAGATAGTCCCCCTTGACGTCCCGCTGCGTGATGCGCGCGTCGTCCAGGGATACCGGCTGCACGGCCACCTCCTCGGGGATGCGGCGTTCGACCTCGGCAATCTGCGCCGGCACGGCCGGTCCTCCGTTGGCGGCCTTGATCTTGAACCCGTTCCAGGCGGGTGGATTGTGACTGGCCGTCAGGACCACCCCGGCATCGCACCCATAGGCCTTCGTCGCCCAGCTGATGGCGGGTGTTGCCGTGAACTCGGTTGCAAATACGACCTCTATGCCCAGGGCTGCCAGCACGCCGGCCGCATGTTCTGCGAACGCGCGTCCTTCAAAGCGCGTGTCGTGCCCCAAGACCACCCTGGGCGTGCCGTCACAGGTGTCGTGCAACCACTGCGCGGTGGCGGCAGCCACCCGCGCCACGTTGGCGAACGTGTAGGTATCGCCGATGACGGCGCGCCAGCCGTCCGTACCAAACTTGAGAACCGGAGGGGTCATGAATCCTGGATTGTGGCCCCGCCGGGCCGGTCAAACAGTCTGAATAATCAGTTCGCGGGCACTCTCAATGGCGGCATCGGTGACCTGGGCCCCGCTCATGAGGGCCGCCACTTCGGCTACGCGTTCATCTTCCGACAACAAGCGCATGCCGGTCCGCGTGCGGTCCCCCACTACATCCTTGGCGACCCTGAAGTGGGCCTCACCCTGGGCGGCCACCTGGGGCAGGTGGGTAATCGTGATGATCTGGTGGTAGCGGGCCAGGTCCCGCATGCGGGCGCCCACCGACTGGGCCACACTGCCGGAGACACCCACATCGATCTCGTCAAACACCAGCATCGGCAGCCGGTCACTCTTGGCCAGGATGGACTTCATGGCCAGCATGATGCGACTGATTTCTCCGCCGGAGGCGATGCGCGCCAGGGCCCGCGGGGGTTCTCCGGGGTTGGTCGAGATGAAGAACTCCACGCGGTCGGTGCCGTCCGGGTGGGCCACCAGGCGCCGACCGTCGGGCATGACGGCCAGTCCATCGTGCGACACATCCTGCTCGAACGCCACCTCAAAGCGGCTCCGCGGCATGCCCAGTCCGTGCAACTCGCTTACCACGGCTTCCTCAACCCGAGCGGCGATCTCGCGTCGCTTGGTCGACAGCCGTTCTGCCGCCTCTCCCAGCGTACGGGAGGCAGCCGCAATCTCATCGGCCAGACGGGTCAGCGCGCCTGAAAAATCCCGGGCCAGATCCACCTGCTCGCCGATTTCGGCTCTGTAGGCCAGCACCGCTTCCAGGGAACCGCCGTAGCGGCGCTTCAGACGATCCAGTTCACCGATGCGCTCCCGGATGGCCTCAAGGCGCTCCGGATTGAATTCGATGCGCGCATTGTAATCCTGCAGAAACGAGGCGATCTCGGAGATGGCGATTTGCGCGGACTCAAGCTCGGAAAGCGACGGTGCGAACTCCGGGTCGATGCGGGCCAGGTCGCGCATTTCGTTGCGCGCCACGGTCAAACGGTCATACACGGCCGACTCGGACTCGTAGAGTACCTCGAACAGGGAGTTCGTGGACTCGTGTAGACGTTCCGCGTTTTCGAGCACGCGCCGCTCGGCCTCCAGCCGCTCTTCTTCGCCGTCGACTGGTGAGGTGCGATCGATCTCTTCAATCTGGAACTCCCAGAGCTCACGCTGACGGGCCAGCTCCGCTTCGCGCGCGGCGAGGTCGTCCCGCTTGCGCACGAGCGCACGTACAGTCTCCAACGCCTCCGAGTACGCCTGCACCAGGGCGGCCAGGCCCCCGTACCCGTCCAGCATGCCCACGTGTGTCTCCACCCGGAGCAGCGACTGGTGATCGTGCTGCCCATGCAGATCCACCAGATGGGTGGCTACCTGCTTGAGCACGTGCACCGTGGCCGGCGAGTCGTTGATGAACGCACGACTTTGCGATCCGGTGATCTCCCGCCGCAGGATGAGTTCCGGCAACCAGTCCAGACCGGCCTCTTCCAGGAGCGGCCGTACCCGCGGCTCGTCCACACCCTCGAATACGCCTTCTACGATCGCCTTTCGGGCCCCGGTGCGCACGACTTCCGTGGAGGCACGCTCTCCCAGAATCATCTTCAGCGCGCCCACCACAATCGATTTTCCGGCGCCCGTTTCTCCTGTGACCACGTTCAGGCCGGGCTGAAACTCGACCTCCAGGCGCTCGATCAGCGCATAGTCACGAATGGAAAGGGATCTCAGCACGCAGTCGGTGGAGTGTTCTACAACTGGAGGCGCTCACCTCCGGAAGTGCAACAAGTTAGTCGTCGTAGACGCACGCGGCGCGGTTGTCGTGCTCATACCACCACCGAAAATTTGCCGCCCCGGGATCCATGCAACCGGAGAGATTGAGCAGCTCCACCCGCCGGAATTCAACCGGGTGGCTTTCGCTCTGCAGCGCGATGTAGCCAGCACCCAGCAGCTCGCCGTCCCGCTTTTCGGCAGGGTCGAATCCGTCCACTACACCGCCGCCGACTTGCGGACGGTAGTAGCCCAGGACCGGCTCCCCCTCCACGGCGTGGGCAATGAGCGAATCACCCAGGACCACCACCTCTACCTCCACCCAGTCGTCGCCGTGAAAGGTCGGGCTTTGGGCATTGATGCAGTGGTCAGTGACCAGTTCGCCGTCCATCTCAACGTGCGTGCCTGGCGTACACAGGTTGGCGGTGGGGCGTTCATCCACCCCGTTTCCGCCCAGGAACTGGACCTCGATGGAGATCGGGAAGTCCTGGTCCAGGCCCATCGAAGAGGCGGACTGGCTATGAACCATCACGCCTGAATTGCGGAATGCCCAGCCGGGCCCGCCCTCGGCCTGGTCCCCGGTGAATCGGTACAGGATGTTCAGACGGTAGTGGGAGTACGGCGTCTCGTAAAACAGATGACCGAATCGCTCATCGAACGCGCCGTAACCGTCGTAGGCCACCTTGATGACGCCGTCCTCCACCCGGAAGGTGTTGGACGAGTCCTGGCCGACAGCTTCTCCGCGAATCTTGGGGGTCCAGCCGGTGAGATCCTGCCCGTTGAAGAGCTGGACCCACTGCTCAGCCTCCTGGTCGTTGGTGACCTCCAGGCGTGCGCCGCCGCAGCCGGCCACGAGCACGGCGGCCAGAATGAGGCCCCTCATCGTCCGTGGCAGTGCTTGTACTTCTTGCCGGAGCCGCACGGGCACGGATCATTTCGACCAACGCGCTCCTCCACCACCACCGGCGCCGATTTGGCCGTCGGGTCCTGACGCTGCTGCTGTCCGCCACCGGAGCCGGAGACGCCATAGTTGGGCTGGGCACTTTCGTGCGTCGAGCGGGCCCGCCGCGGATCGAGACGGCGCGTCTGCTGGCGTTTGGGCGCACGACCTTCGGTCTGCCTGGACACCATCGGCCCCGAACGCATCACGAAGGACACCACGTCCTCATCCACCTGCTCCACCAGTTCCTTGAACAGGCGGAAGGCATCCATTTTGTATTCGATCACCGGATCGCGCTGACCGTACGCTCGCAGTCCGATGCCTTCTTTGAGCTCGTCCAGCTTGCGCAGGTGCTCCGTCCAGGCCGTGTCGATCATCGAGAGCACGGTGACGCGCTCCAGCGCATCGTTCACTTCCTGTCCGTCCGATTCCACGGCATCCTGGATAGCCAGCGTGGCCCGCAACGCCTTGCGACCGTCGGTGAAGTCCACGTAGACCTTCTCCGGCTTTTTCTCCTGGTCCGACTCCAGGATTTGCCGCATCGACTCTGCAAACGGTCGAGCAAGCGCGTCACGTTTGCGCTTGTAGAAGTCGACGGCCGCCTGGTAGGCCCGCTCAGCCACGCCGTCCTCGCCCAGGGCGTAGAACGCCTCCCGATCCAACTCGAAGTCCACGGCGAACTTGCGCAGCATGTCCTCGCGCAACTCGTCCAGATTGCCGTCTCCGTGGTGCATCTCCACCACGCGGTCGATGCTCTGGCGCAGCGCGTCCAGGATATCGCCACGCAGCCGCTCCCCTTTGAGGGCGTGAATGCGCCGGTCATAAATCACATGCCGCTGGGCGTTGAGCACATCGTCGTACTCAAGCTGCCGCTTTCGAATGGCGAAGTTGTTCTGCTCCACCTTCTTCTGGGCACGCTCGATGGACTTGTTGACCCACGGGTGGGTAATCACCTCGCCCTCGGCCATGTTGAGCTTGTCCATCACCTTCGCCACACGGTCGCTGGCGAAGAGGCGCATCAGGTTGTCGTCCAGCGAGATATAGAACTGGCTCTCGCCGGGATCCCCCTGACGACCGCTTCGACCACGCAGCTGCAGGTCGATGCGGCGGGATTCATGACGCTCCGTACCCACAATGGCCAGACCACCCAACTCTAGCACACCGGGTGCCAGCTTGATGTCGGTACCGCGACCGGCCATGTTCGTGGCGATGGTCACCGCGCCTTTCTGGCCGGCTTCGGCCACAATCAGGGATTCCTCCTTGGCGCGGTCACGCTTGGCGTTCAGCACGTTGTGCTTGATGCCGCCTCGCGTCAGCATGCGGGACAGCGTCTCCGAGACCTCCACGGTCGTGGTGCCGACCAGCACCGGCTGTCCTTTTTCGTGGTACTCGCGGATTTTGTCGATGACCGCGTTGTACTTCTCGCGCTTGGTGCGGAAGACGAGGTCGTCCAGGTCCTGACGGGCGATGGGCTTGTTGGTGGGCACCACCACCACGTCCATCTTGTAGGTCTTGAAGAACTCCTCCGCTTCCGTCTCCGCCGTACCGGTCATACCGGCCAGCTTGTGGTACATGCGGAAGTAGTTCTGCAGGGTAATAGTGGCGTACGTCTGCGTGGACGCCTGGATCTTCACCCCTTCCTTGGCCTCGATGGCCTGGTGCAGACCGTCCGAGTACCGCCGCCCTTCGAGTACACGTCCCGTGTGCTCGTCCACGATCATGATGCGACCATCCTGGACAATGTACTCGGCATCCTTTTCGAAGAGGATGTAGGCCTTCTGGAGCTGCTCGATGGCATGCAGGCGGGCCGCGCGCTCTGAGTACGTGGTGTACAGGTTGCGCTTCTTGTCCTCGAGTTCGTTGCGCAGCACCCGGCGGTCGTTTTCCCGCTTGGCTTCGCGCTTTTCCTCGGTCAGGGAAGCGTCGGCGTCCAATTTCTCATCGAGGTCGAGCAGGCCGTCCTCATGCTCCTTCTCAAAGCGCGCCACCTCCTCGCCCAGGTCGGGCAGGATGAAGAGGTCCGTATCCTGGTTGGCCGACTTGGCAATGAACGAGCGACCTTTTTCGGTCATCTCGATGGCGCGCTGCTTCTCGTCGTAGGCAAAGAACAGCTCGTCATCCACGAACGGCATGTTCTTGGCGTTGTCCTGCAGATAGAAGAACTCGGTCTTCTGCCTGAGGGCCTCCACGCCGGGCTCCTGAAGAAGCTTGCGCAGGCGTTTGCTGCGCGGGTAGCCGCGGTAGGCACGGAGCAGGGCCAGGCCGGCCTCCTCCTCCGCCTCGGCAGCCTTTTTGTTTTCGTCCTTGCTCAGCCAATCATCCCGTCGGGCCAGCGCTTTTTCCGCATCGCCCACCAGATTGGCCACCAGCTTCTGCTGCGAATAGACCAGCTTCTCAACGCCCGGCTTCAGCTCCTCGAACTGGCTTTCGTCGCTCTGCGGCACCGGACCCGAGATGATGAGTGGCGTACGGGCCTCATCGATGAGCACGGAGTCCACCTCATCCACAATGGCAAAGTGGTGGTTGCGCTGCATCAACTGCTCCGGATCTACCACGAACGAGTTGTCGCGCAGATAGTCGAAACCGAACTCGTTGTTGGTCCCGTAGGTGATGTCTGCCTCGTAGGCGGCTTTGCGCCCCGGAGAATGCGGCTCGTGGCGGTCGATGACGTCCACGGTCAGCCCCAGGAACTCGTAGACCTTGCCCATCCACTCGGAGTCACGCTGGGCCAGGTACGGGTTGACCGTCACGAGATGCACACCGCGACCGACGAGGGCGTTCAGGTACACCGGAGCCACAGCGACGAGGGTCTTGCCCTCACCCGTCTTCATTTCGGCGATGTCCCCGTTGTGCAGTGCCATGCCGCCCAGCATCTGGACATCGTAGGGGATCATTTCCCAGTGGATCTTCGCACCACCTGCAATCCACTCCCTGCCCACCATGCGGCGACAGGCGTCCTTGGCAACGGCGAAGGCCTCCGGCAGGATCTCGTCGAGGGTCTGCTCGACCGTGCGGTGCCATTCGTCTTCGAGGTCGTCGTACTCCTCGTAGAGGGCCTGCCGCTCCTCGAGCGTCATTTCCCGCATGGCGCCGGGCAGCCCGTCTCCGCCCACCTCGTTGTCGGGCGTCACGCCGGCCTTCAGCTGGGCCTGGATATCCCGCATGTCCTTTTCGATGTCGGCAAGCGAATCGGCGATGCGTTGCCGAAACTCCGGCGTCTTGGCCTGGAGCTCTTCATCGGTGAGGGATTGCAGCTTCTCGTACTCGGCGTTGATCGCATCAACCCGGGGCCACAGCTTCTTGAGCGCCCGTTCGTTCTTGTCGCCGAATAACTTCTTTATCGTATCGAACATAGAGGTGTCCGCGGGTCAGCCGCGGATGCGCTGCCAAGGCAGCGTATGTGGAGGTACGCAAGCCGCGCCTGCGTGCAAAATGTCTGAAACAGAGCCCGTTCGGGCCGGTGCGCGCCTGCACAATTCGCGTGCCAGACACAGCCAATCTGACACGCTGTCAGGCTGCTGATCGTTCCCCCTGCCACGGCCGGGATCGGGCTGCCGGGGCGCTGTCCCGACACCCACGTTTGACCTGTGCCGAGGAAGCGATTATGTTTTTTTGATTAAGGGGTCCACACAACCCCTTTCGGGGTCCCCACAAACCCCATCGACTCTCCCTTTTCCCCCAACCACAGGCACCCACTATGCTTCGAGCCCTTCGAGCAGCCTTCGTGGTTTCCTTATTGATGCTTCCGCTTCAGGTCGCTGCCCAGGGAACCATTGAGGGCACCGTCACAGACGCCACCTCAGACGAGCCGCTAATCGGCGCGCAGGTGGTCATCCCCGCGCTGGGAATCGGCGCCGTCACCGACTTCGACGGCAACTATTCGATTTCGAATGTCCCAGCCGGAGATCACACCGTGGAAGCACGATTTATAGGCTTCCGCACCCAGACCTTCCAGACATCTGTTGCCGACGGCCAGACCGTTGAGCTGGATGTGCGGCTGGACATGTCCGCCATCAACCTCGATGAGGTGGTGGTGACCGGAGCCGGAGGACCCGTAGAGAAGCGCAAGCTTGGCAACTCGATTGCCACCATTGACGCTTCGACGCTGGAGACCGCTCCGATTGCCACCTTCTCAGACGTGCTGCAGGGCCGCGAGCCCGGCCTCGTGGGACTGCCTTCCGGCGGACAGACCGGTGAAGGCGCGCGGATTCGCATTCGGGGATCGGCGTCGCTCTCGCAGAGCAACGAACCGATTCTGTACATCGACGGCGTACGGGCCAACAACGACGGCGGCCTGACCTTCAATGGGGGTGGATCTCCCTCTCGACTCGACGACATCAATCCGGAGTCCATCGATCGGGTGGAAATCCTGAAAGGTGCTGCTGCGGCTACGCTGTATGGATCCGAGGCTTCCAACGGTGTGATCCAGGTCTTCACCAAACGTGGCAACGTGGGCCCACCGCGGTTTACGATGCAGATCCAGCAGACCGGCATCGCCTATCCCAAGGTGTACGATGCGAACACAGGTTTTGCACGCAACCAGGCCCAGGCGGACACCATGTCCAAATGGCTCGGCGTGGGCGGCCTCAAGCCGTATCAGCTGGTGGAGCGCGAGTTCATGGAGGACCTCTATGAAACCGGATATGGCCAGACCTACTCGGCCTCGGTCTCCGGCGGCTCTCCGGGTATCACCTACTTCGCGAGCGCTCGGTGGTTTGATGAGGACGGCGGATTCGGCGGCAACGATCGCCGGTATCCCCAGGGCGTCTCGACGGTGGTGGAGGACATCGCGCAGCGGGCCCAGGCCACGGCCAGTCTCAACATCTTCCCGACCGACAAGCTGCAGTTCCGGATCACGTCCAACTACACGCAGGGCTATCTGCAGACGATGGACTCCAACAACAACATCTACGGAGTGCCTTCGCTTGCCCAGTTCTCCAAGCCTGAACTGGTCCGGTACAACAACGAGACCGGCACCATTGCCTTCTCGACGGTCAATGAGGCCATGCAGCAGGTGCTCGAGCAGAGCGTCAAGCGGTATGTCGGCAGTGTGGGCACCAACTACCGCCCACTGGATGCGCTGACCATCGACGGCACGATCGGCGTGGACTTCACCAGTCAGAAGGACACCGACGTACGTGCTTTCGGATGGAACATCGACGGGTTCTCCGGCTCCGAGCCGGACGGCTCACGTGACTACCGGAATACCAACCGGCTCGAGGTGACCTACGATGTGAAGGGCACCCTGCTGAATCAGATCACGGACGACATCGAAAGCACGCTGCTGTTCGGATCGCAGGGCTTCATCACCAATACGGACATCCTGCAGGGCAGCGGCGTCGCATTCCCCGGCCCGGGGTTCAACGTGACCGGTGCGGCCGCCAACGAGGATGTCTTTGAGGCCTTCCTGGAAGTCGCCAACGTCGGCGTCTTCTTCCAGGAGCAGATCGGCTTCCGCAACTTCCTGTACGTAACGGCCGGCGGTCGTCTGGACGCTTCGTCAGCGTTCGGCTCCGACTTCTCGACGGTGTTCTATCCGAAGATCTCGGCGTCCTTCATTCCGAGCGATGCGCCCTTCTGGCAGCCCATCGGCCCGATCTCTTCGCTGCGCTTCCGCGCGGCACTGGGTCAGTCCGGTCTGCAGCCAGGCGCTTTTGACGCCCTGACCACCTACACGTCCCTGTCGTCGTCCAACGGCCCTGGCGTGGCTCCGGACAACCTCGGTAATCCGAATCTCAAGCCGGAGATTTCCACCGAATGGGAGTTTGGCGTTGAGTCCGGACTGATGTCGGACCGCCTTGGCTTCGAGGCGACGTACTGGAACCGTGTGGTGAAAGACGCGCTCATCGACCGTCAATTCCCGGTCTCCGGTGGTTTCCGCTCCCGGCAGCTGGACAACATCGGCGAGTTGAAGGGACAGGGTGTCGAGATCGGCGTCAATGCGCTGGTCTACAACCGCGCGAACACGTCGGTCAACCTGTTTGCCAACACGGCCTACCTGTGGGAGCAGATCTCCGACATGGGCGGTGCACCTCCGATCAAAGTCGGCGGCAGCTACCCGCGGTATCGCAACTACCTTGTCGAAGGGTACGCCCCAGGCACGCACTTCGGTGCGAAGCTCCTGGACGTGCCCTCCGGTTCGCTTCCAGTGGACCTGAACGGCGACGGCAGCCCGGACACGGAAGCGCAGTTGCTTGCGCTCCTGGGCGGCACGGATCTCATGACGCTGCCCTCCAACACCACGCTCGTTCTGTTGGCAGATGACCCGAATCCGGATGACCTGCTTTCGGGCAACCTGACCCACTACCTGGGCAAGCCGACGCCTGACTTCGCCGGCTCCTTCGGTGGCACGGTCAAGTTCATGCGCAACTTCACGGTGTCGACCCTCTTTGAGTACAAGGCGGGCAACTACTACGTGAACAACCTGACGGGAGCATTCCGCCAGTCCAACCGGTCCATCGGCCGCAACACACCAGATGCGGCGCGCGTGGAGCGGGACTACATGACCGGCGGCATCGACGCCAACGGCAACCCGCAGAACAACGCCCAGGTGCGCCTGGACGCGCTGAACGATTGGCTCTACAGCCAGCTCGCGCTCTCTCCGTTCTCAGGGCTCAACACCATCAAGAAGGCGGACTTCCTGCGCTGGCGGGAAATCAGCCTGACGTACCGCGTGCCGCGCGTGCAGGCCGAGCGTCTGCGCCTGCGCAGCCTGCAGTTCACGCTCGCCGGACGCAATCTGGCCATGTGGACCAAGTACGATGGGGTGGATCCTGAGCTCAACGCCATCGGTCGTGGCGGCGGAAACTCGCTGTCCGACAACTACCTGGACGGCGTGGAGGCCTTTGGTTGGGCCATCCCGCGTCGGGTGGTGTTCACGATGCGCATGGGCTTCTAGCCCGAACCCAATTGAGAACGATCATGACTACACAAAGAAACTTCGCGACCTTCCTGGTCGCGCTACTGGTGGTCGGGTTCACGGGATGCGGAGTCCTGGACGTTGAGAACCCGAACAACCTGATTGAAGAGGACCTGGGCAACCCGGCTGCGGCCGAGCCCATGGCAAACGGCGCCGAAGCCGCGGTCACCCGCGCGCTCGGATTCGTGCTGGCTCCGTACTCGGTCGCCACGGACGAATGCACCTGGGTGGGCTCGCGCGATGCGTGGGGCCAGCTGGACGATGGGGCCATCGAGTTCTCGGGCAACGAGTTCTCGGACCAGGCCTATCCGTTCGTGGGTGAAGCCCGCTGGATGACGGACAACTTCAAGAATCGCCTTGAGGAGTTCGGCAATTCCGGCGAGTCCATGGCCCGGATCTACCTGTACAACGCCATCATCTACACGACGATTGCGGACGTCTTCGACGACTTCACCATCTCGGATCGCACCGAGGCGGGTCCGGCCATCGGCCCGGGCAACATGTCGCAGCTGTACGACACGGCGCTGGATGCCGCCAACAAGGGCATCGCCCTGAACGTGGGCGGCGATATCGGCATCGCGCTCAAGGCCATGAAGGCCCGCATCGCCTTCAGCAAGGCCGTCTGGGGCAAGGTCAATCCGGTCAACACGGGCAGCCCGCTCGTGAATGCCGGGGTGGCCGAGGCGCAGGCTGCGCTTGCCGACATGGGACCGGACTGGAGCTTCAGCATGGTGACCGACGCAGGTTTCCAGCTGAGCAACTACATGGCCGGCCAGATCAACAATCGGCTTGAGTTCACCTTCGGAGACACCTTTGTCAAGCGCATCGCCGCGGGCAACAAGGTGGAGGAGGTGACCTATGCGGACCTGATTACGGGCGATGTGCATCCGCACCTGGCCTCCGTGATCAATGCATTCGTCTCGGACCGCGAGTATGCCGACATCCCGGTCGTCTCTGCTCGCGAGATGCACCTGATCATCGCCGAGGGCGGCCTGGCTTCCGGAAATGGCGGCCAGTTCACGAGCGCAATCAACAACCTGCGTTCGCTGGACGGCCTGCCCGACTACAGCGGCCAGGTCGACTCGCGCGAGCTGTTGATCAATTCGCGCGCCGTGAACCTGTTCATCCAGGGGCGTCGCCTTGCGGATCTGTACCGCTTTGGCATGCGCAGCCCGGAATGGCAGTCATCCACGTCTGCAGTCACTTCTCCGGGTACGTTCCTGCCCATCACCAAATCGGAAATCGAGTCCAACCCACTGGTTGGCTGATCCGTGCCGGAACCTCCCGGGAGGGTCGCCCCGTTGTTCGGGGCGGCCCTCTCTTGGGTTTTGGCCCCCGGGGTCTCATGAGGCGCCTCTAAACTGATTGAACCTCCATGGCTCGATTTGTCCTGATCGGAATGCTCCTGTGCACCGTCTCGGGCTGCAACCTGCTCGGCAGTGACGGTCCAGCCGAGGTGCGCATCCTGATTGACGGTGCCGACGGCCAGCAACTCAGGCTGGTTACGACCACCAATTTCCTTGCACAGCGACAGCCCGTCTTTTCCGATGAGGGCATCTACCTGCAGGACACGACTCTCGTACGCGTCCTGGACGCCGACACGATTGTGGTAAACACCCCGTACGACGAGCTCTACGATATTGCGATTGCGCAGCGCTTTCTGGCTCGTGTACTCATAGGGAGCCCCCGCTCGGGTCTGAGGGTCCGCGCATGGGTCGATGGGGAGAACCGTCTGGACCGGGCCGCCTCCGCAGATTCGGTGGTCCAGTTCCTGTATTACTACCTCAACTCGGACATCCCGCTCGACGAACCAACCGAGGTATGACTCGCATGAAACGACTGGTTTTGTTTCTGGGGCTTGTGGTTCTGATGATGGTCGGCGGCTGTGATTTTGTCGGCCCCGACGGCGGGGACGGCGACCCGCCGCCGCCCACTGGTGATCAGTCGCTCGCCCCTCCTGCCTGAACGTGCCGCTCCGCGCCTGCCTATTTCTGCTGCTGTTTTCGACGATCCTGACGCACAGGGTCTCAGCCCGGCAGGCTCACGTCACGGGCACGGTTACCCGTGCGGATACCGCTGGGCCCGTGCCCGGCGCGCATGTATTCCTGACCGGCACGCGCCTGGGCGACGTTACCCGTGACGACGGATCGTTCGACATCGCCGATGTGCCTTCGGGCACACACGAACTGGTTGTCAGCCACGTTGGATACGAAACGGAAGCGCGCTCTGTCCGAATCACGACGACGGACGCGTTTGAACTGACCGTCGTATTGACGCCGCGATCCCTGGGTGAGATCGAGGTGGTCGCAGAGACCCCGCGTGCCCGGCGCAGAAATCTTGCACGCTTCGAGAAGTACTTCCTGGGCGTGTCCCTGTTTGCCGACGACTGTGTAATCCTCAATCCGGAGGTGTTGCGGTTTGAGGTGAATCCGAGATCGGGCGTCTTCTCTGCTTCGGCCACAGAGCCCCTGCTCATCGAGAACATGGCGCTGGGATACGAACTCCGCTTCGTGCTCGACGAGTTCCGACTGCACGAAGACCGCCGCGCAGTGCAGTATAGCGGCAAGCCTTCATTCCGCGAGCTGGATGCACGCGACGATCGTCAGGCCCGGGCCTGGCAGCGCAACCGGGAGCGCGCCTACCTGGGCTCGCGCCGACATTTCCTTACCGCCCTGGCCGCCGACCGGCTTCACGAAGAAGGATTCATGCTGCTGGAGGAGAGCATGCAGGGTGGATCGGGGTTTCGCGGCGTGCCTGGAGGACGTCCGGGAAACAGGGTCCGGGGTGTATCGCCCCATCAGATTCTGGTGGCCGGCGAACTTCCCTTTGAGCGCAAGCTCTCGTTCCCCGGGTTCCTCAAGGTGCTCTACTTCCGGGAGGTGCCGGACGGTCCCTACGAGCAGTTTCGCGAGTTCATGGACCGCGGTCTGCGCGCCGACGAGGACGCCCAGGTAAGCTGGATTTCACTCACGCAGCCCAACGTGACGTTCACGACCGACGGCATTCTGCAGGAGTCGTTTGCCATGACACGGTTCGGGTACTGGTTCTTTGAGCGCGTGGCAGAACTGCTCCCGGCCGACTACCGGCCTTCCGGCGCGCGCGATCCGCGTGCGCCTCCGGGTGAGGCACCCATGGTGGACGCAGCCGAGCTGGAACGGCTGCTGACGCAAGGCCGCGCCCTGATCGAGCAGGGAGACCGGCAGGCCGGAATTGCGGATCTGCTTCGCGTTCACCGCGACAATCCCGGCTACCAGGGTGGAGAACTCGGCCATGTGCTCGGACTCGCCTATCAGGCCGAGCAGAAAGCGGACTCGGCGGCCTGGGTCTGGGTACGAACGCTTGCCGCGCTGATCGATCAGGAGCAGTTCCACATTCCGACCGCGGACGCGCTGACGCGTAACATCTTTGTGCGTCAGGACGTGGACCTGTACGAGGTGGGCAGCGATGCCTTTCTGAGGCTTCTAGAGCACATGGATCTGGCTGCCGAGCACCGACAGCTGGCCTTGCGACACGTGGCCCAGTCGCTTCTGCTTTGGTCGCCGGCGGACGCCGATACACTGCATACGCGGCCACCGGGCAACCTGAACAGGCGGTTTGAGGTCGCGCGGGGCACCGGTGAAGTCCTGGCCGCGTGGTGGCGTGCCCAGGACCCCCTGCCTGCCACTACCCTGAATGAGCGACTGGCCGAGCATCTGGCGCGAGTAGCGCATGCTGAGGACAACTATCGATTCCGCGGGGACTTGCTGGGCTTCGACGACCGTGGCAAAGCCTACGTGCGATTTGGCGCTCCCGACAACAGCGTGCGGGTGCCGGTCAACGTCAATCGCGCGCTGCAGGTGCTAAGGGAAAACTCCTACGCCCTGCCCGGCCCGGTCGTGCCTCCGACGAACGAGGTATGGACGTTCCGGCACGTGGACGATCTGGTGTACCACGTATTCGTGCTCCGTGGAGGCCGATTTCAGGAGGGTTCGGCCGAGGATCTGGTACCCGAGGCGCTCCAGACGGCCTACCGACGTGTGGGTGAGGGCCACTCCAACGTGCGCACCATTGCCAATCCCACCGGCAACAACATGCCGGCCAACCAGGCACTTGCTGAAGCCCTGTACAATGTATGGCAGGGCCTCTACACCACCCTCGCCGCAGTGCACCCCGACTTTGAGAGTCACCTCCTGGAGCTGGAATCGTACGAGTCGGATGTGCGGGCCACGCAGTTGGGCGGCGGCACGCTGAGCGCATCGTCCCTCTCTTTCGTGACGGCAGCCCAAACAAGATTCAGGGAGATGGCGCGCGAGGCGCAGGCCCGACGGGAAGAAGATGCGCCGCGCACGTACTCGCGGGTGGCATCAGCCATCGAGCGCTTTGAAGTTTTTCCCAGGTATGCCCGTTTCCTGGATGAAGACGGCTCTACCAGAACGGAAGTCTTCTGGAATCACCTTCCGGGCACGCTCACACCGGGGCGACGGCAGTTGCGGCGAGCCCTGGAGGAGGACGAGCAGCCGCCGGAGCGCTACCTGATGGACCTCGTCGCCACCGTTCAGAATGCCGGGCACAGCCGCCGGGAAGCCACACCGGTCAGCTACCTCGCGGCCGACATGGACTCACTGGACCTGAGGGCGACTCAGGTCCTTGACATCACCGGAAGCCGGGAGCCGTTCGCCGTTGCGATGCAGTGGGACCAGTTCCTGCCGCTGGAGAGTCCGGACGGCCCCGAGCGCCGGGAGTACCTGCGCACCGCGGTGCACGAATTCGGATTGCTGGATCCCCTGTCGGCGGACCCGGCCTCGCTGGAGATGAGCGACCTGAAACCGGTTGTTGCGCTGGACGCGCTGTTCTCGGGCGATGGGCTCGCGACGCCCTACGCCGGACCCTCGCTGATGGCCGGCGTGCCCATCGGGCTGGTTTTTGAAGTCTATCATCTGCGATTCGGTGACGACGACCAGACCCGATACACGACGGAGGTCATCGTCACCCGGGACCCGGATGGACGACGTCAACAAAGCACCTCCTCGAGCAGCGAGGGTACCGGCAGTTCGTCCCGCGCTTCCGAGTTGCTTGCTGTGGACCTCGGCGACCTGAGAGGTGCAAGTGAGGTGGAGATTCGGGTGGTGATTACGGACGTCGTGAGCGGGCAGCGGCGGGAGCGTGCCGTGCGGTTTGGCGTGCAGTAGCTGCGGTTAAGGCGGGCGTGGCGGCGGCCGACACCACCGGTAGGGCCAACGCGAGAACCCAGCCCTCGGGGTCCAGTATGAGCGGCGGCCCAACAAACCACCCCGCGCGCGTGACGCGATTTCTCCCCTGCATTCTGGCGTTTTTCCTGGTTCTGCCCGCTTCGGGGCAGCCCGTGGACGCGACCGTGTTCTCGCTGACCACGCTCGACGCGTCGGCTCGGGGAGCCGGGTTCGCGGGGTCGTCCTCGGCATTGCCGAGCCAGGGCGTCTTGAGCTTCCTGGAGAATCCCGCACACTTGCGGGCGGAGGCCCACGGGCAGTTGGGCCTGTCCCTGCTCAATCACGTGTCTGCGCTGCAAACGGGCACCGTCGCCTACAGCCGACATCTGGAAGGCATCGGTTCAGTGGGGGCCGGGCTCCGCTTCCTGGGCTGGGGGGAGATCGACCGCGCCGACGCTCTCGGCGAGAAGCAGGGCACGTTTTCCGCGGGAGAGTTTGCTCTTTCGGCCGGCCTGTCGCGCGTACTCAATCCCACGACCCGGTATGGTGCCAACGTGCATTGGCTGAGGAGCAGCATCGACGGTCAGGCCGCGAACGCCCTGGCCCTGGACGCCGGAATCTTCCGATACAACCCGGATTCGAGGCTGGGCCTCAGTGCCAGCATACACAGCCTCGGCGCGGTGATTTCGTCCATTGGAGAAGAATCGAACCGCCTGCCGGTTGACCTGCGCCTGGGCATCAGTAAACGACTCCTCCACCTGCCGTTCTTGTTCTCGGTGACTGCCTGGGACCTGACCGATTTCTCTGGCACCGACGACGACGACACCGTGCTCGACAATCTCCTGTACCACCTGAAACTGGGAGGCGCCTTCCAGTTCAGCGAGCACTTCGAGATTCGGTTCGGTTACGATCACCGCCGCCACAACGCGCTCAAGGTGAAGAGTCGACTGGACCTCGCCGGCGTGTCCTTCGGCACCGGTATTGTTGTGAAGTGGGTGGCCGTGGACTACGGCTACAACTCATGGTCCAGCTTCGGAGGCATGCACCGTTTTGCGGTGACAACCAGGCTTTAGGCAGGTTTCTCGGCTGACCCCGTGAGCAACCCCTGCTGGCGGTAGTAGATCATGGTGGTATCGAGAGTGCCGTGGCGCATGCGCTCTTTCACCTCGTCGATGTCCATGCCGTCATTCAGCCAGATTAGCGCCGCGGTATGAGTCAGGCTGTGGGGGGTGATGCCGGGCTTCTTGACTCCCGACTCCTTCAACAGCTCGTTGATGCGACTGCGGATCGATCGGGTATTGAGTCGATCCCCCTGACTGCGGTGCCCGTGGCTCACAAATAACGGCATCTCCGGACGAATGCGGCCCCGGGCATCCAGATACAGCCGGATGGCGTCCATCACTGGGGGGTCGATGGGCACATGCTGGTCTTTGGCCGTGCGGCCCTTGCCCTGCACCCGCAGATACCAGCCCATGAGTGTCTGCTCCAGATCCTGAACGTCGGCGCGCACGATCTCGATCTCGGAGAGCCCTGCAAAGAGCATGGAGAAGACGATCGCCCGATCCCGGCGAGCAATCTCATCGTCAGTGGATAGCACGGTCAGCAGCGTATCTACCTCCTCTTGCGTCAGCACCTTGCGCGAGTGCGTGGCAGGACGTCGGTTGCCCTTCACGCCTTGCGCAGGGTTCTCACTGAGCAGCCCCACATCGACCAAGTACTGACAGAAGCGCCGGACGGCTGTCAGGTAGGTGGAGACAGAAACCTGATGCAGCTCCCGCTCCTCCATCAGGTAGGTCTTGTACGCCTCTACGTCGTCCTGTCGAAAGCGAAATCGACCTTTCTCACGCACGAACCAGCGCTCGAATTCGTTCAGGGACCGTCGGTAGGTACCTACCGTTTCCGGGCTGCGATCCTTCAGGTACTCACGCAGGAAGTCCTGTACGCGAAGGCGCAGTTCCGGTAGAGAAAGGCTGAGTCCAAGGGCCTCTTCCAGGGAGGACGATTGTTCTGTTGCCACGGGCGTTCTGGTGTGCTGACGGCATGGCGCATAACGGACCTGCGCCTCACACCCCCAAAAAAGCGGCGGTGACGGCGATTGTCAATAACGGTTGTAGGAAAGGAGGGGTGGTGCTTGGCCTCGGGCCCTGGAGGCGGGCTCGGCGGCGCTCGGGCCCGCGGCGGGGCGGCGCTCGGCGGAGGCGGCGCTCGGACCCGCGGTGGCGGGGCGGCCCCCGGCCCCGGCGAAGGCAGCCCACCCCTCGCCACACCGGGCCGCCAGGTGGAATACGGCGGCCATAGTCCACCTATCATCCGTTTCCAACGGGCCACATGTGGAGTCAGCCTCGATATTCCATGTCTGGCGCTCTCAGGGCGCCCGAAGATGGAATGGCGGTCGGCTATTCCACGTTTGGGGCCGCGAGGGTAAGAAGCGCCGGCCCGCGGAGCCGCCCCGGCACGCCCGTCGAAGCGCCGGCCCGCGGAGCCGCCCCGGCACGCCCGTCGAAGCGCCGGCCCGCAGAGCCGCCCCGGCACGCCCGTCGAAGCGCCGGCCCGGGGAGCCGCAGCGCGGAGCCGGCCCGACTCGCCACCTCGCAGCCCCCCCCCACCCCTCACTCGACCAGCGGCGCATCCTGCCGTCCCGCGCCCCGTACGGACACGCACCCTCAGCCCCCCAGCCCATGTCAGCCATCGTCCACGACCCCATCGGAGTGATTCACCTTATCGCGGCGGTCGTTGCGCTGGTCGCCGGCACCTCCGTGTTGTTCATGCGCAAGGGCACCATGCGGCATCGGCAGGTAGGCTATGCCTACGTGGCCTCGATGGTCGTCATGCTGGTGACCGCGTTCATGATCTACCGCCTGTTCGACGGCTGGGGCGTGTTCCACTACGCGGCGGTGATCAGCACGGTAACGCTGGTCGGCGGCATGGTCCCCGTGTTTCGACGCAAGAGCCCGAAGTGGGTCGTCTCCCACTTCGCCTTCATGTACTGGTCGGTTTTTGGCCTCTACGCCGCGTTCGCCTCAGAAATCATCACCCGCATTCCGGGATTCCAGTTCTTTCACCTGGTCGGCTGGGCCACAGGCGGCGTGATGCTCGCGGGCGGCGTCATCTGGAGCTTCAACAAGAAGAAGTGGCACACTCAGTTCGTGCGGGAACGCGTCAAACCCCGCAAACCACTGTTCGGGCGATAGGCTCTTCGCCCTGGATCAGGCTTCAATCAGTCCCCCCAACTCTGCGAGTTCGGCCTCGCTGAGGTCCAGGTTGAAGTGCCGGATGCGCTCGATGGCCGTATCGGTTGTATCGGCGTAGGCCTCCACACAACCAGCATGAATGTAGCCGGCGGGATTCAGGTAGCCGTCCTCGAAAAACACTACCGAGACGCGCCAGTCGTCCTTTTCGATCAGCTCGCGGCACGCTCGACAGGTGGCTCGCGCAGACGGCGACACGTGGGCGCGGTGCAGCCTGGCGATGCGGGGATGCGCCTCCCCGGTCGCCGCAAGCCTCCGCAGCGATTCGGCATCATCCAACTCGCCGCCCTCGCCAAGAAACACGGTGATGGCCTCGGGCCGTTTGTAGGCCGCACAGAGCGGGTGATACCAGAAGGTGGTCTCACGATCCGCGCGCGGGTTCATCATGGTCTCCCCAAATCGGATCTCACCCTTCCCGATGAGCCGTTCGCAGCCTCGACACTTGGCGCGTCCGGATGAAGCCGTTTCGGTGTGATACGTCGCCATGCCTCAATCTACCACGGGAAGACCCTCCATCGCCATGATCTTGAGCGCGTTCGTCGTGGGACACGGGCCAGTTCGAAGCAGGTAGTCGAACACCATGCGGCCGCCCGACACGTCCTCGCGAAAGTGCAGGTTGCGTGCCGAGGGGTGCTGCTCGGTCAGGCGCACAAGATCAAGGTCGTGGGTGGCGACCAGGCCCAGCGCACCGCGGCGAATCACTTCCTCAATCAAGGCCCTGCTGCCAAGCAGACGCTCTCTGTTGTTTGTGCCACGGAAGATCTCGTCGATGAGCACCAGCACTCTTCCTGGCTCGGCCCCTCGGACGGCCTCCATCAGCCGGGCCAGCCGACGCACCTCGGCGTAGAAAAACGAGATGCCGTCGGTGACCGAATCCGTCACACCCATACTCGTGAAGACGCGCAGGTCGGACAGGCGCAGCGAGAGCGCATCGACCGGACCCCCGGCACGGGCCATCACAACGGCAAGACCCACCGAACGCAGATAGGTGCTCTTGCCGGACATGTTGGAGCCGGTGACGATGGCCAGCGTGCCAGGGTCAGTCAGCTCAAGGTCGTTCCGAACGAGATCCTCCCTGGGCACCAGCGGATGGCCAAGCCCTGTTGCCTCGAGTCCGGGCCCGTCCGCCAGCAGGTCCGGAAAGCTCGCATCGGGGTTGAGAGCCGCGTAGGTCGCCAGCGATCCGGCTGCCTCCAGTGTGAACACGGTCGTCAACCAGGCCGGAAGCTCCTCCCGGAGAGCATCCTTGAGGCGCTCGAGTCGGGAGGCAAAGTGCAGGTCCCAGGGCACAAGCACGTTGAACACCAGTCGCAGGATTTCGCTCTTCTGGGCACTGGCGGCCACGGCCAGCCACATCACCCGCCTGAGCTCTCGCGATGGGCGATCCCGACGAATTCCCTGAAGCAGGTTCTCCAGAGCCTGCGCCCTGGGGAATCGGCGGGATTCCAGCAACCGCAGCACGGGCCGCAGCTTCTCGAGCTCATAGTGTAGCCGCTCGGCCTCATCGAACAGGTGATTGTAGTAGCGCCCGTTCATGAGGTAGACGGCAGCATAGACGACCAGAGAGAACGCCCAAAGTGGACCGGTCAGTCCGGCGATGTGCAGTGCAACGAGGAGCACGTTGACGGCAGCCAGTGCCCACAGAACGGCCAGAATGCGCCGCATCATCCGCGCGTCGGGGCTGGCTCCAAGCCAGCTCAAGAGAACGTCGCCGTCAAAGCGCCTGGCGGACGGTCCGCTGAAGACGGTCGATTCCAGGGCAATACGGTCACAGAACGCAGGTCGCGGCACCAGATCGCGGACCAAAAGCTGACGATCCGCCGCCGGGCCGCTGCCGGTCTCCAGCAGCCAGGAGGCGAGCTTGCGCGCGCCGCCCGTTGAGAAGGACGTGTCCAGCAGTCTGTGCAGTCCCCGAGCACCCATTATGTCGAGGTCGGCCGAAAACGCGTGAGTCTCCCCCGCATCAACGCCAAACGCAGGCGGAAGCGCCTCCCAGTCCCGAGCCCGGCGGGCAATCCTCATCGCCTTGATGCGGCGAAGCGTTGCGGTTCGCAGGATGCCACGAGCCAGTTCCTCATGCACACGCACCACGGCCAGAAATACCACGAGGCCGAGGACGGCAGGAGCCCATCGCCCGTCTGTTTCCCACCAAAGAATGGTGCCCAGTGCCGAGACTGAAAAAATGCCTACACGCAGCCAGGACAGCCGCTTGCTGCGGGCCTCCAGCCGTTCGCTGCGGCGGTCGAGGCGTGCGAGGAATCGTTGGAGATGGACGTCCGTCATGTGGCCGTGAATCTAACCCGCGTGTCGGGCGGTATCTTGGCGCATGAAAGAACGACTTGAGATTGCCCGGGACTGGCTACCTCGCTACACGGGCATGCCGATCGATGAGTTCGGCGACTACGTGCTGCTGACGAATTTCCACAACTATGTGGAGATGTTCGCCGAGAAGTTCGGCTGCAACGTTTACGGTCGAGGTCGACCGATGCAGGCCGCTACGAACAACGACGGCCTGTCCATCATCAACTTCGGCATCGGCTCCCCGAACGCGGCGACCGTCATGGACCTCCTTGCAGCCAGAGAGCCGGAGGGCGTGCTCTTTCTGGGCAAGTGCGGTGGCCTGAAGCACTCCACGGAGATCGGGCACTTCATTCTGCCCATCGCGGCCATCCGCGGCGAGGGCACGAGTGACGACTACATGCTGCCGCAGGTGCCTGCGCTGCCGTCCTTCAAACTGCACAAATTTGTCTCCGAAAAGATTGTCTCGCGCAATCTGGAGTACCGCACCGGAGTGGTCTACACCACCAATCGCAGGCTCTGGGAGCACGATGAGCTGTTCCTTGAGAAGCTGAAGGTGATGCGCACGCTGGCGATCGACATGGAGACGGCGACCATCTTCGTGGTGGGGCACCACAACAACATCAGCCGCGGCGCGCTGCTTCTGGTCTCGGACGTGCCGATCACACCCGAGGGGGTGAAGACCGAAAAATCAGACGCCGAGGTGACTGCCATGTGGGCCCAGGTGCACCTGGATATCGGCATCGAGTCCATGTCGGACATCGATCACATGGGCGAGCAGATCAAGCACTTCACCTATTGATGAACGTGCGGCTCCACGTGCGTTCGCCCTGGATGACACGCAGCAGATAGGCACCCGGTGGCAGGTCGTTTGACACGATGTCGAGCCGGTTTTCGCCCACCACCGGTGTGGTTGTTGATCGCCGCACGCGGCGCCCGAGCATGTCCAGGATCTCCATGACGATGGGGTCCGAGCCGGCGGAGACAAACGTGGCTGCCGCCGAGCCGGAGACCGGATTCGGGAAAACCGGTCTCAGTTCCGCGATCTCCGGAGGCATTTCGCCGGTCACGGACGTGCCGCCGGCAAACCGAAAGGTCATGCGGTTGACGTTGTAACCGCCTGTACGGCCCACCGTCATGCGGAGAACTCCTGTCCCCTTCTCCAGCGCAACACCGGGTATGGTGACGGTGCGCCAGTTCTGCCAGCCACCGGTGCCCGGCATGGTCAACGAGCCGAGACGCTCGCCGTCCAGATAGAGGATCATGCTTCCGCCGCTGGACAGGCTGGCGATGCGCACATCGATGTCATAGACCGACGTGCTGTCGACGGTTACAGAGAACTCAAGCCACTCGAGAGGTTCGATCCAGCCGACGTTGAAAGGCCCGCCCAAGGGGTCCGTTGACGGCTCGATGTCCACACCGTCATTGCGCAAATAGGTACCGTTGTTTCCGCCGCCGGGCGAGCCGGATATCGCGGCGATTCCGGTATCCCGGTAGGTCACGCCAGCATTGCCCAAATCATAGTCCACGGCATCGATCGAGCCCGGAATCCGGTGATCGGCCATGGGCTGGCGCATGGTGCCGAACTCCGGGTTGAACAGAGAGGCCATGACCCCCTGATTCACGCGCGTAGAATCCAGATCGAGGTTGGCCACCATCTCGAACAAGGCCGCGTGGGCCGCCTGCGGAGAGGGTCTTGCGGCCTGTCCATTCCAGTAGTCCACCAGCCGCTGGAAGCCTTCCGGCATCGGCGCCGACACCGGCGATGTGGTGCTACGCAGTTTCTTGTGGGTCCAGAAATTCCATCCGATGTCGTTGTCCGCCATCAGCTTGACCATATCGTAGAACCAGGGATTCGAGTTCTCCCCCGTCTCCCCCAGCCACAGCGGCCGCTGATAGGTCTCCCGGATGTCTATCAGATAGTTGATGGTGCCCTGCGTGGCCGGATTCCAGTACTTGTGGAAGGCGTACACCATCTGGTCGTCCCACGGCGGATAGAGCTTGTCGAACGTGGTGGCGAAGTAGTTGCCCTCTATGAACAGAATGTGGTTCGTGTCATGGGCGCGGATGGCGGAGGTGATGCGCTCGTAAAGGTCACGCAAGGCCTGAGCGCCGTCCGGAATCGAATTCGGAGTGACCGGCTCGTTGATCAGGTCATATCCGATGATGCGGGTGTCGTCCTTGTAGCGCCGCGCAAACTCTTCCCAGAGGGCGACGGTCAGGTCCTGGTACGGATCCGGTTCGGTCCACAGGCGGGCCACCCCGTCGCTGTCTGCAATGGCGCCGTCCGACTGGGCGCCTGGCGCGGCGTGCAGGTCGAGAATGACCGGGATGTCATAGGTCTCGCACCACCCGAGGAAGGTGTCGAGGATTGTGAACCCCTCCTCCAGGAAATTGCCCTGAAGGTCCATAAAGAACTCATAGTGGAACGGAAGGCGAATGTGGTCAAACCCCCAGTCCTTGATGGCTGCAACGTCCTTCTCAGCAAGGAACTCCGCTCGGTACGCCTCCCAGAGTCGCTCTCCCTCCGCAGCACCGATCAGCTCCTCGACCTTTTCCTGCATCTCCGTCCAGGAGCCACCCATGTGCATCATGTAGCCCTCTGGCATGAGCCACCCGCCCACCCCGACGCCCTTGATCATGGAGGGCTGACCGTCGGGACCGAGGATTCGGGTGCCCTCCACGCGGTGGAACTGGGCGCTGGTCGCGGTGGCCGTCAGGAAGATGAGCGCCAGAAAACCTGAAAACCTTTTCAAACAGCGGGCCATAATGGTTCCTTGGTGCTTCATACAGGACGGGCGCGCCTAGAGCTCGTAGCCGGGGGAGAAGCCTTCCAGTGCTTCGCGGTAGCGCTGCAGGAAGGACGCGGCCATCGCGCCGTCGATGATGCGGTGATCATACGACAGCGACACGTACATCATGTGCCGGATACCGATAACGTCGCCGATGTTCGGGTCCTCGATGACCACCGGACGCTTCGTGATCGCACCGGGCGCCAGGATGGCCACCTGGGGCTGGTTGATGATCGGCGTACCCATAATAGACCCCAGCGAACCCACGTTGGTCACTGTGAAGGTGCCGCCCTGCAATTCCTCGGGCTGCAGCTGCTTGCTGCGCGCGCGAGCCGCAAGGTCGGCCGCCGCGTGCGCCAGTCCGGCGATGTTCTTCTGCCCCGCGTAGCGAATGACAGGCACCACGAGGCCGGTCTTGGCGATGGCAACCGCGATGCCGATATGGAAATCCTTCTTGACGACGATCTCCTTCTCCTGCACGGAGCCGTTCATCAGAGGGTGGTCCTTGAGCGCGTCAATGGCCGCATGCACAAAGAACGGCGTGTAGGTCAGCTTGACCCCCTCCCGCTGCATGAAGCCGGCTTTCTCGGACTCGCGCAGACGGACGAGATTGGTCACATCGATCTCAGCGAACGAGGTAACGTGTGCGCTGGTGGCCTTGGACCGCGTCATGTGGTCGGCAATGATCTGCCGCATGCGGTCCATCTTGATGATTTCCACGCGACCGTCTCCGGTAGCCACGACGGGGGCCGGAGCGGGACGGGACGGGGTCGGGGCTGCCGGGGCCGCTGCGGGAGCGGCCGGAGTCGGAGCCGGCGTGGTCGAACGGTTCCTCAGGTAGCCCATCAGATCCGCCTTGGTCACTCTGCCGTCCCTGCCGGATCCCTGGATGGTCTTGAGCTGGGCCAGGCTGACACCCTCTTTCTCGGCGATTGAACGCACCAGGGGCGTGTAGAAACTGCCCTCGTCGTCGTGACGAGGAATCGGACCTGCCGTGCCGTCTCCGCTGGGTGCAGGGGTGGGCGCGGGCGTCGCCGGAGCCTGTGCCGGTGCGGCGGGGGCCTGGGGAGCGGCTGGTGCGACTGCGGCCCCATCGCCCGTAGCGATTATGGCAATCGGAGCACCGACCTCGACGGTCGCGCCTTCCTCGTGGAGAAGCTGGACCACGACTCCGGCTGCCGGAGACGGGACTTCCGTATCCACCTTGTCGGTGGCTATCTCGAGCAGGGTCTCGTCCAGCTCGATGGAATCGCCCGGCTGCTTGGCCCACGTGATGATGGTGCCTTCCATGATAGACTCGCCCATCTTGGGCATGACCACCTGCACCGGTTCGCCTGCGGCCATCGTGGCCACGGCGGCTCCGCCCGAAGACGGGGCCGCGGCGGGCTCGGCGGCAGGAGCGGCTGCGGCCGGTTCGGGTTCTGCGGCTGCGGCTGGAGGCGCTTCCGAAGGAGCGTCGGAAACGGCTGCCTCCGCATCGGTCTCCAGGCGGGCAATCACCGAGTTGACCTCGACGGTCTCCCCCTCCTCCACCAGGATTTCTGCCAGCACACCTGCGGCCGGAGATGGCACCTCGGTATCCACCTTGTCCGTGCCGATTTCCAGGAGCGGCTCGTCGAGTTCGACGGCTTCACCCGGCTTCTTGAGCCAGACGATTACAGTCCCTTCCGTAATCGACTCGCCCATCTTGGGCATCGTGACATCAATTTTGGCCATGGCGGAGTGGCAGAAGTGGTTCGGCAGAGAAAAGGTACGGCCCAGTGCGGGCGTGGTTCGGAAACACAGATCGGCCGCCCCTCCGGCTCCGGAAGGACGGCCGATCAGAATCAGGGCGATCTACGCAATCAGCGGCGCAATCACGAGAGCCACGACGGCAATCAGCTTGATCAGGATGTTGAGGCTCGGACCGGAGGTGTCCTTCAGCGGGTCACCGACGGTGTCGCCAACCACGGAAGCCTTGTGGGCGTCAGAGCCCTTTCCGTAGGACACGCCGTCCACCGAAAGGCCACTCTCGATCGTCTTCTTGGCGTTGTCCCAGGCGCCTCCGGAGTTGGACTGGAAGATGGCGAAGAGCACGCCCGACACCGTCACTCCAGCCAGGAGACCACCCAGCATGCTCTTGTCAATGAAGCCGATGACGACCGGAACGATCACGGCCAGAAGCCCCGGCGCGATCATTTCGCGAATGGCGGCCTTGGTGGAGATCTCCACACAGCGGGTTGCGTCCGGCTTGGCCGTTCCCTCACGCAGACCGGGGATCTCGGCGAACTGACGACCGACCTCCTTGATCATGTCGGCGGCAGCGCGGCCCACGGCGCCCATGGCCATCGCGCTGAACACGTAGGGCAGCATGGCCCCAAGTAGCAGGCCGGCCAGGATGGTCGGGTTGGCCACGTCGATATTCTCCACGCCTGCCTGCTGCATGAACGCAGCAAACAGACCGAGGGCCGTCAAAGCGGCGGAACCGATGGCGAAGCCCTTGCCAATGGCGGCCGTAGTGTTGCCGACGGCATCGAGCTTGTCAGTGCGGTCACGCACTTCCGGGGGCAGCTCGGACATCTCGGCAATGCCTCCGGCGTTGTCGGAGATCGGGCCGTAGGCGTCGACCGCCAGCTGGATGCCTGTCACCGACAGCATGCCGACGGCGGCGATGGCGATGCCGTAGAGGCCGGCAAACTGGAAGGCGAAGATGATGCCGAGGGCCAGCACGACGGCCGGAAGTCCGGTCGAGTACATGCCCACGCCGAGGCCGGCAATGATGTTGGTGGCCGAGCCCGTCAGAGACTGCTTGGCGATGCCGTTGACCGGGCCTTTGCCCGTGGCGGTGTAGTGCTCGGTGATGAGACCGATGGCCGTACCGGCAACCAGACCGATAACCACCGCCCAGAAGACGCCGACTGCGCTGTAGTCGAATCCGCCGACGCTCCAGGTCTCGGGCAGCATGCTGGTGATGATGAAGTACGACAGCACGGCCATGAGGCCGGCCGCACCAAACTCACCGATGTTCAGGGCCGCCTGCGGGTTGCCGCCTTCTTTCACCTTGACGAAGAACGAACCGGCAATCGAAACAAGGATGCCGACGCCCGCAAGCGCCAGCGGCAGCAGAATGGCCGAGAGTTCGCCGAAGGGCGCATCGGCCATGACACCCAGGAAAGCGGCGCCGAGCACCATGGTACCGATGATGGAGCCGACGTACGACTCGAACAGGTCGGCGCCCATGCCGGCGACGTCACCCACGTTGTCACCGACGTTGTCGGCGATCGTGGCGGGGTTGCGCGGGTCGTCCTCAGGAATGCCTTCGTAAACCTTGCCGGCCAGGTCAGCGCCCACATCGGCTGCTTTCGTGTAGATACCGCCGCCGACGCGTGCGAAGAGTGCGATTGAGGAAGCGCCGAGTGAGAAGCCGGAGATCACGGAAATGACCTTCACAATGCTCCAGTCGGTCATCCCGGTGTAGGCCAGAAAAAGGCCACCGAGGCCGATCACGCCGAGACCGACCACCGCGAGGCCCATCACCAGGCCGCCGGAGAAGGCGACGTTGAGGGCGGGTCCGAGGCCGGTGGTGGCGGCCTGCGTGGTGCGCACGTTGGCTTTGGTGGCTACGGTCATGCCGATGAAGCCGGCCAGTCCGGAGCAGAGCGCACCGACCACAAAGGAGACGGCGATCATCCAGGATGAATTCTCGAGGCCGGCGTTGGCAAAGGCCAGCAGGGCCGCAACAACGACCACGAAGATGAACAGCACGCGGTACTCCTGGCGGAGAAATGCGCGGGCGCCGTCAGCGATGGCCTGCGCGATCTCGGCCATGGCGTCGGTGCCGACGTCCTGTTTCCCGACCCACTGGGCACGCATGAAGGCGTACGCAAGCGCCACCAGGCCGGCAGCGGGTACGAGATAGGTAACTAGGGAAGCATCCATGGATACTCGAAAAGGGAAGAATTGCAGTGATCTGAGTGGGTCCCGCCAGTGCAGAACCGGGAGGCTCGGGCAGTCCAGGATCGGACAGCCGTCGGGAGGCCACAGAAGTAGCCTCAGACAAGCGAAACTAGGCCGCTGGAATGGCTTTTTCGGCCCGTTAACGCATTATTCGATTCGGCGGGCGATGGGGGGCGCGACTGTGTAGGCGAGGTCGTGCTGGGTTGCCCGAAAGCGCTTCCGGTCAGGGTGTCCAGGACTCAAGCCTGCTCAAGCGCCTGCCGCAGATCGGCGATGACATCCTCCGGGTGCTCGATGCCCACCGAGAGACGGATCAAGCCGTCGGTGATGCCCATGTTGCGCTGCTCCTCCGGTGGCACATCCGAATGCGTCATCGTGCCCGGGTGCTCTGCGAGAGATTCGGTCCCCCCAAGGCTGACGGCCAGCTTGACTAGTTGCAGGGCGTTGAGGAGCCGGAACGCGGCCTCCCGACCGCCTTCAACCTCGAACGCAATCATGCTGCCCGGGGAAAGGCACTGGCGTCGAAACAGTTCAAAGTCGGGATGCTCCGCTGTCATCAACCCGAGATATCGGACCGTGGACACCTTGGGGTGCCCCTCCAGAAAGTCCGCCACATATCCGGCGTTCTTCATCTGCGAAGTCATGCGCAGCTTCAGCGTCTCGAGGCTTCGCAAGAGCAACCAGGATGTCCAGGGATCCGCCATGCTGCCGGTAATCGTGCGAAAGCCCTTCAGTTGGCTGATCAGTTCCTCGCTGCCCAGGCAGGCGCCAGCAATCACGTCGGAGTGCCCACCTACGAACTTCGTCAGAGAATAGATAACCAAGTCCGCGCCATGCTTGAGAGGATGCTGCCATAGCGGCCCGAGGAAGGTGTTGTCGACGGCTACGAGCACCTTGCGCTCCCGGCCAGCCGCGGCCGCCATGTCTGCGCAATGGCGGATGTCCACCAGATCCAGCGTCGGGTTGGCGGGGGACTCGAGGTAGATCATCCGTACTGATTCCGCCACGCCGGGCTGTACCATGACGGCCTCCAGCCCCTCCCTGCCGCTGGACGCATTCCAGCGGGCAATCCTAATGCCGAACTGAGGCAAGATCTTGTGGAAGAGGTACTCCGTACCGCCATAGATCGGCTCATTGAAGACCAGCGTGTCTCCGGGTCGGAGAAAAGTCAGACACATGGTTGTGATGGCCGCCATGCCGCTTTCATAGGCAGAGGCTGCCTCCGCGCCGTCCCAAAGGGTCAGCCTGTCTTCAAGAATCTCCAGACCCGGATTGTTCAGCCTGGAATAGATGGCGCCAGCGGTTTCGTCAGCGCGCGGCTCACGCAACCCGTACGCCAGTTCGAAAAATTCCTTGCCCTCCTCCGCAGACCGGAACGCGAACGTCGACGTCTGGAAGATGGGCGGCTTGACCGCACCTTCGGACCACTCCGGGCGGTAGCCGTAGCTCATCATTAGGCTCTCCGGCCGCAGATCATGGTCTCCGATTCGGCGGTGGTGGTATTCGGTCTTCTTTTTCGTCATACTGCTCTAGGTTGCCCTGCAACTTAATTCGGAAGCGCTTCCGACCCGGTGAAGTGATCGGGGAAACCACCCTCTCATGAGCCCAATGCGACCGGTCCACTTCGTGCTCCTGCTTGCCGCGACCCCCGCGCTGGCGCAGGACCCCATCGCCCTTACCCCAGGCCTGGTCATCACGGAGTCCGTGCGGATCGAGCCCGGCACTTACCACCTGCCCGGAGACTCGCTGGGTGCGGTGCGCGTTCAGGGAAGCGGCATCACGGTGGATTTCACGGGCGCCGTGCTGGTGGGATCGACCGACGTCGAGAACCCGGATCGCTTTGAGGGCACGGGCATTTTTGTGCTGCCCGGTTCGAATGACGTCACGGTGATCGGCGCCACGGCGCGCGGTTACAAGGTGGCTCTGAGGGCGCTCGACACGCCCGGACTGACGATCACCGACTCCGACTTCAGCTACAACTGGCGGCAGCGGCTCAAGTCCACCATCGAACGGGAGCACATCGACGACTGGATGAGCTACCACCACAACGAGGAGGACGAGTGGCTGCGGTACGGCGCGGCGGTTTACCTGCGCGGCTGCGACGGCTGCCGGGTCGAGCGCGTCACAGTGACGGGCGGCCAGAACGGCCTGATGCTCACCGAGGTGAACGACGGCATCTTCCGCGACAATACGATCACGTTCAATTCGTCACTGGGCATCGGCATGTATCGGTCCAGCCGCAACCGTGTGGTGCACAACACGCTGGACTTCAACGTGCGCGGATACAGCCACGGCGTGTACAACCGGGGACAGGATTCGGCGGCAATTCTGGTATACGAGCAGTGCAACGACAACGAGTTCAGCTACAACTCGGCCACCCACTCGGGCGATGGGTTCTTCCTCTGGGCCGGCCAGACCACCATGGATACCGGGCAAGGCGGAGCCAACGGCAACCTGATCTGGCGCAACGATTTCAGTTTCGCGCCCACCAACGGAATCGAGATCACGTTCTCCAGCAACCGCGTCGAGGAGAACTATATCGAGGGGTGCTGGCACGGCATCTGGGGCGGGTACTCGTGGGATACCGTGATAAGCGGAAACACCTTTGTTGACAATGACGAGCACATCGCCATCGAGCATGGCCAGGACGTGCGGATCGAGCGCAACGCCTTCCTCGGCGGAGACATGGGCGTGCGGCTGTGGGAGCGGGACTCGCAGCCGGCAGACTGGGGCTACTCGCGCGAGCGGGACGTGCGCAGTCGGGACTTCGACGTGGAGCGAAACGAATTCCGGGGCGTCGATCGACCCATTGTGATCAACGGGGCCACCGGTCTGCGCGTGCAGCGCAACGCGTTCGAGGCAACAGGTGACTGGGTCCTGGAGGGCGTGACCGGGGCACTCACGCATGGGAACGAATTCTCGGGCGATGCGGTCATGCCCATCTCGACCGGCGAGCGGCTTGGGGAGGCGTTGCGCTTTGGCGCCGGGGTGGACCGCTCTCATCCGCGGGGTCGGGAATACATCCTGGTCGACGAGTGGGGGCCGCATGATTTCCGAAGCCCGGCGCTGTGGCCACGGAGTGCACGGCGAAGCTCCAAGCAGTGGTTTGAAGTGGTCGGTCCTCCGGGCTCTTGGGAGTTCACTTCGTTGACGGGCGTGGACTCAGTTTCGGCGATGTCAGGGGCGGTCGGTGACTCCGTGCGCGTCTGGCGGTCGCAGGCTCCGACTGTGGACATGCGCATCGTGGCCGCGTTCTCCGGCGGCGAAGTAGTGGATCGGTTCGGCCGGAGGTTCGAAGCCGGGAAGCCCGTTGCATTCGAGTACCGCTACTGGTTTGCGCCCATTGCCTGGACTGTGGACTTCTGGCAATGGGAAGCCGGCGTCAGCGATCCGCGCGAACAGCCAGAGGCGTTCGCGGCTGTGCTCGAGGGACCTCCTCTGCATTCGCTGGAGACCGAGGACCTGGGATTCGGCTGGTATCGCTCCCCTGCTCGCGGCGTGTCGGACAACTACTTCGCGACGCGGTCCGTGGGTACCGTGGAGGTGCCTCCCGGGCGGTACATCCTCGACCTCACATCAGACGACGGGGTGCGGGTCTGGGTGGACGATGAGCTGGTGCACGAAGACTGGACGTGGCATCCGCCGAAGCAGGAGCTGATCGAGTTGGAGCTGGGCGGGCGACACACGATCCGCATCGATCATTTCGAGATCGATGGCTTTGCGACGGTTGTGGCGGGGCTCCGGAGACGGTAAGGCGTCCTGCTCTGATAGCACGATCAAACCCGAAACGTGCTACCCATATAGCACGAAGCCCTACGAGGAATTGCGCGCCTGCCTCCTCCACATCAGAGCGGCAAACCAGAAGCAGGTCAGCTGCACCAACTCGGGGATGTGGTCCTCGCACGTTAGCACCGCCTTCCGGGAGAATGCGTGTCTCGGCTTGATCGTGCCGACCAGAAGCCCGTTTTGCTCCATTTCGTAGGCCCTGCGAAACGTCGACTGTGCCTTGATGACCAGGTCGATTTCCGGGGTGCCGATCTCGAACGTGCGCTTGAAGGCGCTGACCTTTTGCGCATCGACAAAGAACTCGTCTCCGATGCGCACTGCCCAGTATCCGCTCGTCACTCCGTGCTTGTCGACCTCGTACTCTGTGCCGCCGAGCACAATGGTGCCCTCCTCCCGCATGGGCTTGATCCAGATGTCCGCAAACTCACCAAGGCCAATCACGCGCCAGTGAGACGAAAAGATCGAGCGAGGTTTGAAGGTCAGCGTTTTCATTCGAGACCACCAAGTCCGCGCGGGTCGTAGAACGATTGGATGGACACGATCTGGTCTTCCCGGACCCGGAGCCAGTCCACGGTCTTGACAACCTGCTCCCCGGAGTCCATCTCGAACCAGATCGCGGCTTCGTCCTCGCCACCCAGTACGCTGACTACGCGCAATTCGGCCACATTCTTGGCTGCGAGCGGCTTCACCCAGTCCAGATACTTCCGCCGTCCGGCGACCGTGCCGTAGGGACTCGTATGCGTGAAGTCGTCTGCGAGCGGAATGTCGTCCGGAGTGCCGGCGTTCCATCCCTCAATCCAGGCGCGGGCCAGATCTGCTGCGGTCATGGGTCGAGCGGTGCTTGCGAGTCCCCTACGACCCAACTCCTCACCGCCCGGTTTCCGGCCGCGTTATTTTGCGGGCAGCGCCTTGTCCAGGAACGCGCGCACGCGATGCTCAGGCAGCGCCCCGGTGAACTCATCAATCACCTCACCATCCACAAACAGTTTGACAGCAGGAATGCCCTGGATGCGAAAGCGGGCGGCAAGGGTGGGGTGCGCGTCGGTATTGATCTTCACGAGGCGGAAGCGCCCCTCTGCCTCATGAGCGATGCGCTGTAGCGTGGGCCCCAGGACTCTGCACGGACCACACCATGGGGCCCAGAAGTCAACCAGCACCGGCTTCTCAAAGCTCTTCCTTACGACTTCCTGTTCGAACTTCTCGTTCATTGACTCTGTGATACTTGTCATATCATGTAACGCCGTGTTATACATAAAGTGTTCCCGAGATAAAGCGGCCCACGGTCTCAACCCATGAAATTGGCAGCCCCCGTTTCAATTCTGGCACTGGCATTGATCTCCGCTCCCGCACAGTCACCTCCAAGCAGCCTGGACGCTTCGGCCTCCGATTCGCTTTCCTTTGGCCAGCGGGTGTTCGAGACATCCTGCGCCTCATGCCACTCCGTAGACCCGCCGCCCAACCTGGCGCCGCCCATGCGCATGGTCTTGAAGCACTATCTCGAAGCAGAGATTGAAGATCCCTGGGGCGCCATCAAGGCGTGGGTGACTGCGCCAGACTCGGCGCGCTCAGCCCTCCCTGCCCACGCCATCGAGCGATTCGGTCTCATGCCACCGCTCCCGTGGCCGGAGTCCCATCTCGACTCTCTGATCGTCTACCTCCAGCAGGTAGCGGCCGAACCAATGCCGCAGCACGGCGGACATGGCCCGGGGATGCGCCATGGAGACGGTCAGGGAATGCAGCACGGCACGCCCCCGGACAGCACCCGTGGCACCATGCGGCATCACAAGAACAGCTAGGCCTGCTCTAGTTGTTGAACCGGTTCATGGCCACGTTTATCCCGTCGGTGACAAACGTGAGCGCAGCGTTCATGCTCTGCGTGAGCACATCGTCCAGCAAGTCCTTCTCTTCCGCGTCGAACGGACTGAGCACGTAGTCAGACTGGCTGCCCTCGTCGAACTCCTTGCCGACACCAATGCGCAGGCGCGGAAATTCCTGCGTGTCCAGCCAGTCGATGATATCCTGGATGCCGTTGTGGCCGCCTGAGCCGCCCTTGGGACGCATGCGCAGCTTGCCGAGCGGCAGGTGGATGTCGTCAACGATCACGAGGAGCTCGCTGGGCTCAACCTTCCACTTGCGCACAAACACCTCGAGCGCCGTGCCGCTGCGGTTCATGTAGGTCTGGGGCATGGCCAGACCGAGTTCACGGCCGCGCCACTTGCCCCAGCCGAACAGCATCTCGTCCCGCCTGCGTGTAACCTTGGTGCGCGTGCGCTCAGCGAGCGCATCGATCACCCGGAATCCCACGTTGTGGCGCGTCTCTGCGTATTCCTCCCCGGGATTCCCGAGGCCTACCAGCAGTCGCTTGGCCAAAACCCGAGCCTACTCTTCCGCGTCGTCGCCTTCGGCAGACGGGGCCTCTTCGCCAGCCTCTGCCATGGTGTCGCCCATGAGATCGTCCTCTTCCTCTTCCACTTCCGCGCGGGCGGCCTGGACAAAGAACAGGGTGGAGTTCATCGGGAGACCGAACTCAAACTTCTCGTCTTCGAGTATTTCCAGATGGATGGTGTCGCCGACATCAATGTCGGTCACATCGATCGAGAAGTGATCCGGAATGTCCTTGGGCAGACAGGTGACCTCGAGTTCGTTGAAGCGCTGCACCGGGCGACCGCCATTGCGCTGACCAAGGGACGTGCCAACCAGCTGAAGCGGAACCGTGAGCGTGATCTTCTCGCCGGCCTGCAGCACCTGGAAGTCGGCGTGCATCGGGCGATCCGACACGGGGTGGAAATCCACGTGCTTCAGGATGCAGTCGTAGGTATTGCCGGAAACGGCCACCTCAACGCGGTGAAACTCGTCGGTGTAGATCAGGGGGCGCAGATCCAGCTCGCCTACCTGGAAGGCGACGGGCTCCTGGCTATGTCCGTAGAGGATGCAGGGAACCTCTTCATTGCGACGCGCGGCGCGCGCAGCTCCCTTACCCGCTTCACGGGTCTTGGCGTCCAGTTTGATTACGTCCATGGTTGGTAGGCTTTCAGCAAATAGATAACCCGCGCTACGGCGTAAACAGCGTAGACACGGATTCGTCGGTGTAGATGCGGCGGATGGCGTCGGCAAAGTGGTCGGCCGTGCTGACCACGGTCACCTTGCTCGACGGCCGTCTGAGCGGAATGGTATCGGTCACGATCACCTCCGTCAGCGCGGACGATTCGATGCGCTCGAATGCGGGCCCCGACAGCAGAGGGTGCGTACACGCGGCCCGAATCTCCAGCGCACCGGCCGCTTTCAACGCATTGGCTGCGTTCGTCAGCGTGCCCGCCGTATCAATCATGTCGTCAATGAGCAGGACATTCTTGCCCTCAACGTCGCCGATGATGTTCATCACTTCGGCAACGTTCTGAGTCGGCCGTCGCTTGTCGATCAGGGCCAGATCCGAGCGCATGCGCTTGGCGTGGGCTCTTGCCATCTTGATGCCACCCACATCGGGTGCCACCACGACCAGATTCGACAGGTCCAGCTTTTTCAGGTAGCTGATGAACACCGCGGATCCATACAGATGATCCACTGGAACGTCGAAGAAACCCTGAATCTGAGAGGCGTGCAGATCCATGGTCAGCACCCGGTCTACCCCCGCCGTCGTCAGCAGATTCGCAACCAACTTGGCCGCGATCGACACCCTGGGCTGATCCTTGCGCTCCTGTCGGGCGTATCCGAAGTACGGAATGACCGCAGTGATGCGCGCCGCGGAGGCCCTCTTGGCCGCATCGATCAGCAGCAGCAGCTCCAACAGGTTGTCGGCGTTCGGCTGCGTGGACTGAATCAGGAAAACGTCACACCCGCGGATCGACTCCTCGTAGTGCACATAGATCTCTCCGTCGGAGAAATTCTTGATCTCCACCGTGCCCAGATCCTGGCCGAACGAACGGGCGATGGACTGGGCCAGCGCCGGATTGGACCGGCCGGCAAATATGCTGATAGGATTCGTCATCTGCGGTGGGTCGCAGGGGTGGGGTAAGTTGCCCGAGAAGGACTCGAACCTTCACCGACGGCTCCAAAGGCCGCTGTCCTGCCATTAGACGATCGGGCAAAGGCTGGCTAAGTTAGTCCGCCCTACCCGGGATTATCAACGCACGCGTCAGCCTTCACGCGGAATGGACGGGCGATGGGGTTGCGGGGCCCGCGGCGGGCCGCGGCGGTGGCGTATGCGAGCTGTCGCGCCGGCGTGCCGGGGAGCCGGCCCGCGGAGGCAGTGCCGGCCGCGTGGCAGTGCCGGCCCGGGGCGGCAGTGCCGGCCGCGTGGCAGTGCCGGCCCGGGGCGGCGACCTGTCGCCCCGCACCACCGGCCCCGGGGCTGTGCTAGCCCGTGGCACCGCCGGCCCCGGGGCGCCCCGCCGGCAGACGTGGAAAACCGACGCCACTTCCCACGTATCAGCTGGCGGCGCGGGACCAGGCGTGGAATAGTGGCACGGGTTTACACCTAAACCCCCTCGAAAAACGGCCAAACATGTAAAGAGGGGGGCGTTTTCCATGATCGGGCCCTGCGCCGGCGGGATTCACGGCAGCTGGTTCGGCGACGCCGCCACGCCCCGGGCCCCGCGGCGGCGGCCCCGGGGCGCCCCGCCGGCAGACGTGGAAAACCGACGCCACTTCCCACGTATCAGCTGGCGGCGCGGGACCAGGCGTGGAAAAGTGGTACGGGTTTACACCTCCACCCCCTCGGAAAACGGCCAAACATGTAAAGAGGGGGGCGTTTTCCACGATCGGGCCCCGCGGCGGCGGGATTCACGGCAGCTGGTTCGGCGACGCCGCCACGCCCCGGGCCCCGCGGCGGCGAGATTCACGGCAACTGGCTCCGCGACGCCCCCCAGCGCCACGAACCCAAGCACCGCCACACCCACCAAAGCGCGACCTTCACTCCCGCCCGTACTTCCTCAGCACCTCCCGCACGGCGTCGATATCGATCGCCTCCACCGTTCCGCGGTGCCCGGTCACCGTAGTCGCCTTGAACAACGCGTTCAGAATCGCCTCCTCCGCCGACTCTACGGCAGCCTGAAAGAGTGGGCTCATGCGGTCATTCGGCAGCATCGCCATTGCAGCCAGACCCGCGCGGCGCTCCGGCGTGCGACGCACCGATTCCGCCGTAGAAAAGGCCACTGCGTAGTCGCCGCTGCCGTTTGTTGCCGGGCTGCCTGTCCTGGCGATGGCCATTAACGCGCGCCGCGCCAGACGCTCCAGATTCCGGTCCGACAGCGGAGCATCAGTCGCCACCACGAGAATCACCGAGCCGTCCGCATCTCCGTTGTCCACCACGCTGCGCAAATAGTATTGCCCGAGCTCCTCACCGACAGGGACCCCATCGACCGAGAGAATGCCTCCATAGTTGGTTTGCGCGAGCACGCCGACGGTATAGCCACCCAGTCGCTCCGGCATCACGCGGGAGCTCGTCCCAATGCCCCCCTTCCAGCCGAAGCTGATGGTGCCTGTGCCGGCCCCGACTGAGCCCTCTTCCACCGGTCCGCTTTCGGCCGTGTCTATCGCCAACCCCACGTGCGCCGGAGTCACGACGCGGGCCCGAATGTGGTTCAGGAATCCGTCATTGGTCTCCCCGACGACGGCATTCACACTACGCGCGCCCTCGTTGCCCGCCTGACGCAGCGTCCACTCCACGGCTCCGGCTGCGCCCTCCGGCACGGACAGCGTGTTGGTGAGAACGATGGGCGTCTCAATCTCCCCGAGCTCGACGATCTGGGTAGAGCCCGCGAACTTGCCGAATGCATTGTGCGCTACGAAGCCCGCCGGCACCTTGTCTGCATACACGTTGCCGCCGTGTGGGCGGATGGCGGTCACACCGGTCCGCACCGAGTCTCCCTGCATCAAGGTGACGTGGCCAACAAGCACCCCATCCACGTCAGTAATGGCGTTCCAGAGCCCCGGAGCCAGCACCCCTGGGGCGACTCCGAGATCGCGCGCCCGCGGCCGCTCCTCGGCCGCCGAACGGGACCCGTTTTCCCACGAAACCGTTACCTGAGCCTGCGCGCACAGGGCTGTCGAGAGCAGGCAAGTCAGCACTAGTATTCTCATCGGATCCGGCTGGTCGAATGGAGTGGCGCGCCTAATATGAGGTTTGAGTTAGAGAAGTGAAGAAACCCACGATTGGAATAATTGGAGGCATGGGTCCCCACGCGGGCATCCACCTGGCCACCTGTATTGTGGACCAGACCATCGCCCAGGGGGACTTTGATCACCTGAGCGTCGTGCTTGTCTCGCGTCCCGGCGAAATTCCGGACCGCAGCGCATTCCTGGCGAACGCCTCGGAGGCCAGCCCGAGCGGGCCCATCCTCTCCGTCGCACAGCAACTGCGCGATGTGGGGGCCTCGCTGGTAGGCATGCCCTGCAATACCGCGCATGCTCCGCCGATTCTTTCTGGCGTGCTTGCAGGGCTGGACCCGGACATCACGTTTTTGCACCTGATTGAGGAGACGGCCCGTTTCTGCGGCGAGGCCGCACCAGGTGCTACCCGGATCGGCGTGCTTGCGACAACCGGCACGTATGCGACGGGCCTCTATCAGGATGCCCTGTCGCAAGCAGGGCTCACGGCCATCATTCCCGACCCGGCCATCCAGCGCGACGTCGTGCAGAAAGCCCTGTACGATCGGGAGTTCGGCATCAAGAGTCAGAGCAACCCGGTCACCGAGGACGCCATCGAACTGCTGGCGCACGCGACCGAGCACCTGATTGAAGGTGGCGCCCAGGCAGTGATTCTTGGTTGCACGGAGATCCCGCTGGCCATCCAGACACGCACGTTCGCAGGCCTCCCGGTTGTCGACTCCACGATCGCGCTGGCCCGGGCCCTGATTCGTGAGTCGGACCCTGCCCGCCTCAAACCCTGGACCTGAAATGGCGAGGCAGAAGGACGAGCGGCCCACGTGGTCGCGCCCGTACATGGAAAAGCGCATCCTGAAGCTGCTGCGCAACCACGGGGACCGGGCATTCCGGGCAAAAGAGATCACGAAGCGGCTGGACATCATTGAGCGAGCCGATTTCCTGCAGGCTCGAGACCTGTTGGAGGAGCTGGCAGACTCAGGCAAAGTGGCCCGGCTAAAGGGCAACCGATTCGGATTCCGGCCGCCGGCCAACATCCGCGCCGGCACGGTGCGTGTGCACCCGGACGGGTTCGGCTTCGTTACGGACGACGACGGCGAGGAGTACTTCGTCAAGGGCCGCCGCATGGGCACCGCGCTCGACGGCGACCGGGTGGAGATCGGCCTTGGGGCACCTGCACGGGACGGTCGCAAGCGTGAGGCAGAGGTGATCCAGGTGCTCGAGCGGGGGCGCAAGACGGCTGTCGGCACGTTTCACCGACATGGCCATTTTGGCGTCGTCGCTCCCGACGACAAACGCATGACCCGCGACATCTACGTGGCGCGAGAGGACTGGGGCGGCGCCAACGAAGGCGACAAGGTCCTGGTGACCATCGACCGCTTTGAGAATCCGAAGAGTGTGCCCGAGGGACGCATCGTTAACGTCATTGGATCGGCTAACGATGCGGCCACGCGCGTGCTGGCGCTCGCCATGAGTGTTGGCATCGACGCCGACTTTTCGGAGCAGGCGCTCGAAGAAGCACGGGCGGCCCGCCTCGAAATCACGGACGCCGACCTCCGCGAGAGAGAAGACTTCCGCGGCGAGAACGTGTTCACGATCGACCCGGTGGATGCCAAGGATTTCGACGACGCCCTGCACATCCGCGAATTGCAAGGCGGCCGGGTCGAAGTCGGCGTGCACATCGCCGATGTCGGCCACTTCGTGCCGGAAGGAAGCGCACTCGACAAGGACGCCTACGCACGCGGCACCTCCACCTACCTGGTGGACCGCGTCATTCCCATGCTGCCGGAGCGCCTGTCCGGCAACCTCTGCTCGCTGCGTCCGAACGAAGACCGCCTTACCTACTCCTGCGTTTTCGAGCTTGATGAGACGGCACAGATCCTGGACTATCGCATCACGCCGAGCGTCATCCACTCCAAGGCGCGCCTCACCTACGAGCAGGCGCAGGCTGTGATCACGGGAGAGGACAGCGAGGCCCCATCGCCCGTCAAGGACGCCATCCTGAGGCTGTGGGCCCTGGCCGAGCACCTGATCCGGGAGCGGTTCAAGGACGGCTCAATCGACTTCGATCTACCCGAGGTACGCGTGGTCCTCGACGAAGCAGGCACGGTCACCGACATCGTGCGCAAGGACCGGCTGCCGGCGCATCGGCTGATCGAGGAGTTCATGCTGCTGGCCAACAAGACCGTGGCGCGCCACGTCTCGAAACAGAGGCCGCGGCGGGAATTTGTCTACCGCACGCACGATCACCCCGACAAGGAGAAGATCCAGCAACTGGTGGGCTACGTGCGAGGCTTCGGCTACCAGGTGCGCAGCGAGGACGGCACCATTGAGCCCGCGGAGCTCAACCGGCTGATCCGGGAAGCCCGCGGCAAACCCGAGGAGCCGGTCATCCAGACGGCCGCTTTACGGGCGATGGCCAAGGCGCGCTACTCACCGGACGACTCCGGGCACTACGGACTGGGCTTTCGACACTACTCCCATTTCACGAGCCCGATCAGGCGCTATCCGGACCTCATCGCCCATCGGGAGTTGCGGAAAATGCGCGCAGGAAGGCCGGGACCTGACTACGGCGCTCTGAAGGCGCAGTGCGATCACCTGTCGGAGCGCGAGCGGGTGGCCGATGAGGCCCAGCGCGAGTCCGTGAAGCTGAAACAGGTTGAGTACATGCAGCAGCATCTTGGAGACCGGTTCACCGGCGTCATCTCCGGCGTGACGCGATTTGGCATTTTCGTGGAGCTCGACGCCATTTTGGTCGAGGGTCTGGTTCATGTTCGCGACCTGGCGGACGATTACTATGAGTACGACGAACCGGCATTCATGCTGGTGGGTCGGACCTCAGGGCGCCGGTTCAAACTGGGCGATCCCGTAACAGTGACGGTTGCCGCCGCCAATACGGAGACGCGCGAGATTGATTTCGTGCTGGTCTGAGGCCGTCCTGCCGCGGCCCTTATGCACCGAAAACCAGGCGTTTTGAGACTTCTGTTGCTGCTTGTGCGGCAGCAGCTCCGCTTCCGGCTGCGCAGCTTCAAGGTGCGCGGCAACATGGCGTCGACGCTGGTTTTGGGGTTCTTCGGAGCGTACATCGCCTTCACTCTGTTTACGCTGGGAGCGTTCCTGCCGGTGTTTACCGAGCAAATGGCACCCGGCACGCCTGCGCGGGCTCTGGTGGACCGGCACGCGCTCTCCACGCTGATCGGACTGTTCTTCCTGCGCTTCCTGCTGCAGAAGACGCCGAAGGTGCACGTGGAGTCCTACCTGCATCTGCCGGTACCACGCAACCTGCTCGTGGCGTTCTTCAGCGGCTCCACGGTGTTCTCAGTGCATAACGTGTTCCCGCTGCTGTTTGCAGTGCCATTTGCCGTGCGGTTTCTGGCGCCCGTTGATGGCGTTTGGGGAGCGGTTCAGTGGACCGGGGCGATCGTGACGCTGCTGCTGGTTTCGAATTTTGCCAACATCTACGTGCGCACGCAGCTCAATCGCCGGGAGGGTGTCTTCCTTGCCGCGCTTGGCGTGCTGCTCACGGTCGCGTTGGCGGACGAGTATCTGGGCGCCGGGGTGCTGGGGCGCGCATCGACCATCCTGTTTACAGAGGTGCATCGCCCTTCCTGGCTATTGGTCACGTCGATGGCCGGCGTGGTTGTTGGATCCGCCATGCTCGCCTCGGGTGCCCTGCTGGAGGCCTTGCGACGAGAAGATCCGGCCGTCGTGCCGAGTCAGACACCCGGCCGCCTGCATGAGATGGCGGAACGCTGGGACCTCGCCGGACACCTGATCTGGCTGGAGCTGCGACTCATGTGGCGCAACCGGCGTCCACGCCATTATCTGATTGTCAGCCTGATGTTTTCGACCATCTACCTGGTGTTTCTGCTGGGCACGCCGGGCGTATTTGACGGGGCGGCCCTGGGCGCGGTCATCGGACTGTTTGCATCCGGCGGATTTGTGCTCAACTATGGACAGCTGATGTTCTCCTGGGACAGCTCGCACATGGAAGGCCTGATGGCGCGATCGGTGCAGATCCGGGCGATGACTCGCGCCAAGATGATTGTCCTGCAGGCGTCGTGTTTGCTGCTTTTTGTGGTATCTCTGCCGGTATTCCTTTGGCTGCAGCCCGACCTGATTCCGTTGCATGTGGCGTTTCTGTTCTACAACGCCGGCATCACGAGCCAGGTGATTCTTGAACTGGCAACCCGCAATCGTGAGCGCGTCGATCTGGGTCGCTCCGGAGGCTTCTTCAACTACGAAGGGTTCTCGGCAAAACACTGGCTCTGGTTCCTGCCGACGGCCATGCCACCTGCGGTCCTCCTGCTAGTGCTGCGCGACTCACCCCAGGTGGCCTGGACGGTCCTGGCCGGGCTCGGACTGCTCGGTCTGTTGACGTCCGAATTCTGGACCCGACGCCATGCCGGACGCGTTGAGCGCAGAAAGCACACCATGCTTGCTGGATTCGCAGTGCGCGCATGATCTACGTAGAACAGCTCAGCAAACGCTATGACGGGCGGACCGTGCTCGAAGTGCCTCACTGGCGCGTCGAGCCGGGCGAAATCGTCGGGCTGGTGGGCTCCAATGGTGCCGGGAAGACCACCTTCCTGCGCCTGCTTCTGGATCTGATCGAGCCCGACACGGGGATGGTCCATATTGACGGGCAGCCCGTCACGAACCCCCGCTGGAAGTCGTTCACGGGTTCATTCCTGGATCAGCGCTTTCTGATCGACTACCTGTCAAGCGGCGAGTTTCTGGACTTTATCCGGGCGATCTACGGACTGAGCCGCGTCGAAGCCGACAAGGCATTGGAACCATTTCGCGCATTTCTGCCCATGAACGGCGATGCCGGCAAGTATCTGCGCGATCTTTCCACCGGCAATGCCAAGAAGGTGGGCATCACGGCTGCCATGTTTTTTGGCCCGCGCCTGATGGTGCTGGATGAGCCGTTTGCCAATCTCGACCCTCCCTCCCAGCTCAAGCTGAAGCACCTGCTCAAGAAGGCCCATGAGGAAACGGGGGCGACCATGCTCATCTCGAGCCACGACCTGGTGCATGTCACCGATCTGTGCTCGCGGATCACGCTCATCGACAGAGGACGCGTGGTCAAGGACGCGCCCACGAGCGCCCAGACGCTGCACGAGCTGCGCGACTTTTTTGCGGGCACATGATCATTCTGCAACACCACCCGCCTCAGGACGAGATCCTGGACTTTATCGACCAGTGCATGCAACAGCTGGCCGAGGCCGGGTCCGAAGCCCGGTACGTCGTTATGGGGCCGGATGCGTTTGCCGTGTTCAGGCAGGCTGTGGCTGCGCGGCTGTCTCGTAAGCCCAAGGACTTCGGGACCTACAACTACCTGCCCGTGGTCGTGGACCCCTTCAGGGGCGATGCGGTCTGCGTTCTACCCGAGCCTCGCGAGATGAAGGGCGGCGTGCAGGCGTTTGAGATCCCCGGGTAAGCCCACCCAGCCCCGGAACTAGCTCACCAGCCCGCGCGCCCAGTCCGGCCACCGTCGATCCGGAGGGGACGTCCACGCCACAGGCTCCCGACGCACCGGATGCTCCAGCCCCAGCTGGTACGCGTGAAGCGCCAGGTTCCGCCCGTCAAATTCCTGTTTTGCGCCGTACCGCAAATCCCCGACCAGCGGAAAACCCCGATGCGCCAACTGCGCGCGGATCTGATGGGCTCGGCCGGTTTCCAACTCCACCTCCACGAGGGCCTGCCCGCGCATCGCCCCGAGGAGTCGCCAGGTGAGCACGGCTCGTTTGGCCCCGGTTCGCCCTGGCTTCACCACCTTGACGCCCCGCTTCTCCTTGAGCAGATGATCCTCTGCCCGGCCTGAGTCCGACGGAAACCCCTCCACCAGCGCCAGATAGCGCTTCTCCACCCGGCGCGCCTTGAAGGCTTCCGCAAGTCTGCCGGCCGCCTTGGATGTGCGCGCCAGGACCATGAGCCCTGAGGCGGGGCGGTCGAGCCGGTGCACCAGTCCCACGAACACGTTGCCGGGCTTGTTGAACCGCTCCTTCAGGTAGCCCTTGGCCCAGGACACCACATCCACATCGCCCGTGGAATCCTCCTGGGACAGCATGCCTGCGGGCTTGACCACCACCAGGAGGTGGTTGTCGAGATGCACGACCTCAGGCGTCACGCAGCACCTCGATGCGGTCCCGCTCCTTCCGTGGCAGAGACCCGACGACGAGCTCCCATGAATGAACAATCAACTCGCGAATGAGCGCTCCGGGCACGTCTCCCCGCAGGTCCACGGAGTTCCAGTGCGTCTTGTTCATGTGGTACCCGGGTCGCACGTTCAGGTACTCTTCGCGCAATTCCACGGCACGCTCGGGATCGCACTTGAGATTGACGTACGGCTCCACCTCATCGAGTCCGATAAGCGCGAACATCTTGCCCCCGACCTTGAATACGAGCACGTTGGGCCCAAACGGCGTGCCCTCGGTCACGTCTGGGAGCGAGTGCACGAATTCGTGGAAGGCGTCGAAGGTCATCGCATTCGGTTTGGGGTGGCCTTGCATCATACGGACGAAGTTCAACACACGCCGGAGCCGGCGGGCCTAGTTTTGCGAGCATGACAACCCGCCTGCCCTATTCAGGAGAACTCGGCCGCAAGGCCCTTCACCTGCTTGCGATGCTCATGCCGCTGGGTATGCTGATCGTGGAGCGGGTCCCGGCGCTGATCATTCTGGGTTCACTGGCGGTCATGGCGGTGTCGGCGGATCTGGCCCGGGCACGCTGGAGTGGCTTCTCCACTTGGATCGACCGATGGTTCGGCTGGATGATGCGGCCGTCGGAGCGGGGAAAGGACCGCAGTCAGGTGCTGAACGGTGCCACCTGGGTGATGGTCACCGCCTTTCTGCTGCTGGCCGTCTTCCCAGCGGAGTTTGCCGCGCCAGGCATGGTGATCGCCATGATTGCGGACGCCGGCGCCGCGTTGGTGGGGCGCAAGCTCGGACGCCATACCTGGCCAGGCGGCTCGCGCACGGTGGAGGGCAGCCTGGCGTTCCTTGTGACCGGAGTGATCGCGGCGGCATTTTTCCCCGGCATTCCCTGGGGGCATCGACTGGCCGCCATCGGCGCGACCGCCATCGCCGAAATCCCTTCCGTACCCATAAACGACAACCTGCTCCTCCCGTTTGTCGGCGCCTCCGTACTATGGATTCTGGCCGGTACGCCCCCACTCTGGTAATGTCAGAGCTTAAACCAGTCCCACAGAGCAACCCTGTTTCCGAGTTCGGCAAAGGCGCATTCAGGCGTTTTGCCGCCCGGGAGGTGTTTCCTCAGCCCGAGGTGATCCGCACCCGGTACCCGCTCGTGCTGATGCATGGATTCGGTCTGATCGCGTCGCTCAGGCGCGGCGGACACATGCACTCGGAGGCGATGCACCTGCGGCGTCATGGCGTGCTGGCGTACGCGCCGAACGTCACGCCCTACCACACGATTCCGTTCCGCGCCGAGCGCTGGGGGGAACTGGTAGACCGAGTCCTCACGGAGACGGGTGCGGACAAGGTCAACCTCATCGCCCATTCTATGGGAGGTCTGGATGCCCGCTACCTGATTTCACGACTTGGCTATCACGACCGCGTAGCCAGCCTTCTCACCATTGCCGCCCCGCATCGTGGCTCCGCGCTGGCTGACATCATTCTCGAGTCTCCCGAACGGGTGCAGGCCATCATGACGGACGCTGCGCGCTGGGTCAGTGATGCCACGATGGAGGGCATGCCTGCAGACTTCCACCGAGCCGTGTGCGACCTGAGTCCAGGCTACGTGACCGAGCAGTTCAACCCGGACGTGCCGGATCGTGCGGATGTGCGGTACTGGTCCTGGTCCGCCGGCGCCGGACGCGGTACGGATGTGTCCATCAACCCGGTCCTGGCCCCGCTGAACCTGCTGCTCTACCCGCGACAGGGCGTCAATGACGGGTTTGTCTCGAAGGAAAGCGCCGTTTGGGGCGAGTGCCTGGGTACACTGCAGGCCGATCACGCTCAGCAGATCGGCATCGGCCGCTCGCTGGGCAGTAAGTTCGACTCCCTGGGTTTCTTTGTCGATCAAGCCCGCATGCTGGCCCAGGAGGGTTTCTGAGCGGGCACATCCCCCTCTCGCCATGCGCTTCCTCCCGCTGTTCGCACTGCTCCTCGCCGGTTGTGCTGCCGGCCCGGGTCCCGATCTCATCCTGTACAACGGCGACTTCTGGACGGGCAACCCGGATCAGCCGCACGCCACCGCCCTCGCCATTGATGAGGGATCCATTGTCGCGGTAGGCGATGACGGTCTGGTGGAGATGGGCGGTTCCGACACTCGGGTGATTGACCTGGGTGGACGGTTCGCCGTGCCTGGGTTCAACGACACGCACGTGCACGCGCAGTCCGCCGCGCGCTTTCTGGAATTCAACGTCATGCAGGCCGGCAGTCAGGAGGAATTCCAGGAACGGGTCCAGGGCGTGGTCGATGGGCTTGCTGCCGGAGAGTGGATCCTGGGTGGCTTCTGGGGCGCCTATGACGACTGGGCCTCAGGCAGTGCGGGGGGCGACTCCAGGCAACGATTCACACCGGACATCGCAGCCGTGGAGACGCTCACGGCAGAGCACCCCATGTTTATCCGCCGCTTTGACAATTCTGAGTTTGCCGCGAATCGAGCCGCCCTGGACGCCGCCGGTATCGATGTCGAGAATCCTTCGGCACCGGGCGTGACTTTCGAAACCGACGCGAGCGGCCATGCGACAGGAATCATGACCGGATCGGGGGTGCGGGCGTTGTTTGCCGACGCCGTGCCTGACGGGTTTTCCCTGCAGCGGCGCATGGATCAGACCCGCAACGCGCTGCGGGTAGCCGCCTCATACGGGGTGACCAGTTTCAGCGACATGTCGGACGATGAGCAGCTCGAAATCTATCGGGCGCTCCGCGAGACCGACGAACTCTCGATGCGGGTTCATTTCCGCTATTTCCTGGGTCGCTGGCAGGAGCTGGCCGCGCAGGGCATCGAGGTCGGTCACGGCGACGAATGGATCCGGCTCGGTGCCCTCAAGGGCCACATAGACGGCATCATGGGAACGTCCAGCGCCCGGTTCTTTCAGCCGTACGAAAACCAGCCCGGCAACTACGGGCGGTGGCGTCAGCTCATGGTCGATGAGCAGGGGCAGTTTGTCGAAGGTCAATTCCTGGGGTACATGGCGCGAGCGGACTCCGCGAATCTGCAGCTTTCGATCCATGCCATCGGCGATGAGGCCAACAGCCTGCTGATGGACTACCTGGAAGAGTTGAATCGATTGAACGGCGATGCGGAGCGCCGCTTCCGGCTGGTGCACGCCCAGGTGATCGATCCGCGGGAGTTCGACCGGCTGGGCCGGCTCGGTGTGATCGCCGAGGTGCAGCCGTACCACCTGGCCGACGACATGCGCTGGATGGAGGAACGCATCGGCTACGAGCGCTCGAAGGGCGCCTACGCCTTCCGCTCACTGGATGAGGGTGGCGGCGTGCTGGCGTTCGGCTCGGACTGGCCGGGGACCTCGGCCAGCGAATACCCCATCAACCCCATCTATGGCCTCTACGCTGCGGTCACCCGGCAGACCCTGGCCGGCACGCCGGAGGGAGGCTGGTTTCCCGAAGAGAAAATCGACCTGGAGACTGCGCTCCGGGCCTACACATGGGGCGGGGCGTATTCGACCTTCGAGGAAGACATCAAAGGCACCCTGGAAGAAGGCAAACTGGCCGATGTGGCCGTGCTCAGCGACGACCTGTTTGAGACGTCGGCCGAGGACTGGCTGGAGACCGATGTCGTGCTGACCGTCGTGGGCGGCAAGGTGGTGCACGACGAGCTGCGGTAGCGGGGCGGCGGCGTGCGGTCTCAGCGGCGCGGCGGCGCGGCCCCGGCGGCGCAGTCTCAGCGGCGCGCGGGCTGCCAGGGGCGGAGTCCCAGCGGCGCGGCCCCGGCGGCGGCGCAGTCTCAGCGGCGCTCGGACTGCCGGGGGCGGAGTCCCAGCGGCGCGGCCCCGGCGGCGCGGCGGCGCAGTCTCAGCGGCGCGCGGGCTGTCGGGGGCGGAGTCCCAGTGGCGCGCGGGGTAGCATCGTGCGGCGCCGGGCTGCCGGGCGGGCGGAGTCCCAGCGGGATAGCAGCGTGCGGCGCCGGGCTGCCGGGCGGGCGGAGTCCCAGCGGCGCGCCGGACGGACAGTCAGCGTTAGTGGAATCGCACCCCGAGATTACACTACGCTGTGGCTCCGGCAAGGCCCCAAACGGAATGCGGCACCCATTTTACACTTAGGGCTGCCGTGGGCGGGCTCCCAAGTATAATCGGACCCCGATTTTCCACTCGCGCGGCCGAGGGCGCGCGGTCCCGTCGGCGCGGCGCGACCAGAGGCCACGGCCCTACCCCGCGTTCCCGGAGGCGCGGCCCCGGCGGCGCGGCCCCGGCGGCGCGGCGCGACCAGAGGCACGGCCCTACCCAATGGCCCCGGCGGCGCGGTCCCAGCGGCAATGGCCTCAGCGGCGCAGCCCCGGCGGCACGTTCCCGGCGGCGCGGCCCCGGCGGCGCAACCGGCGGCGCAGCCCCGGCGGCACGTTCCCGGCAACCCGACCACTCCCCGCCGAGCCCCGACCACATACCCACCAAACCACTCAGGCGCTTCGAGAGAAGGCCGCCCGGAATCGCACCATGAGGCCTATCAGAAAGGAGACAAGACTGCCGACCCTCGCGAGTACAAGGTGTCGGTGATGGGTTTCTGTCGCCATGGGTTTGGGGGCGGCTGGTGCGTGATAATTGCCGACTCCACAGCGCCTACTGTGAGGGTAAAGACGAGTTACGGTGTGGCCACCTGTCCGAGCAATGCCAACATTTTGACAGTCGTCACTTCTGCTTCGCCCGGCTAGCCGAGGCCTCCTGACGCTTCCGGATGACCTCACCGGTCATCTTGATCGCATTCTCGATGGACTCCTTGTCAATCCCCATCGCCTTGCGTGTATAACCATGCTCCTCAAGGAAGTCGTAGATGATCTTCGCGTCCTTCACCCGGCGCGCTGCGGCTGACCGACTGGCGTTTGAGTAGATGGCCGCGACCTCGATGGCCTGCTCATAGGAGTCACCCGTCTGGCGCCGGAATTGATAGTAGGCGTCCGTGCGGATGGCCTTGACCGCCTGGGCCAACAGGCGCGCGAGACCTTCTGTGATCATGACTGGAGGGGATTAGGGGAAGATGTTGGAGGTTAGGCCAGCCTGATCCCCGCCCGCAATGAGGAAATCCCCGGGCTATACCCCGGTGTTACCCTATTGCAACTCCAGGTCGCCGTAAGAAACCAGATTCCCGACCCTGTCCAGGACGAACACGCGGACCAGTCCGGACCTCGCCAGGATGGCCGGCGCAAACTGAAAGATGTACCCACCCGGGTCAGATGCATCCCGGATCTCATCCACCAGACTCAGCCTTCCGGTCGAATCCCTGGCCCGCAACACCAGGCCGCCCTGGACCGCATTGAACTCCAGCACCGAAACCGGCACAGTCACGACACCGGAGGGCACCGGATTCGGGTAGGCAGGATCCACGCGAACCTTGCCGAAGAAGGCCGGGGATGTACGCCAGTCGTCGTCGTCCCAGGACTCGACGACGCCGTCCCGATCGGTCCGCGTAATGCCCGCCGGTGGCAGGGCCGCTTCCTCCTCAAATTGGTTGATGGCCTTCTGGGTGTCGCAGGCCGACAACGACACCAACAGGATGGCAGCCACGAGTGCTCTCATGCGGGCAGAACATGAGCGCTGCCCTCCCGTTCCCCGCCGTGCTGCGGGTTCCGTGCCCACCCAACACGCGCTATGCTCTCCGCCGAACAGGTCACCGTTTCACTCTCCGAACGCCGCATTCTGCACGGCGTGGACCTGGACGTGGGTGCCGGAGAATGGGTCGGCATCGTCGGACCCAACGGTGCCGGCAAGACCACGCTGATCCGAGCGCTGGGCGGACTCATTCCTTTCGATGGCCAGGTGACTCTGGACGGAAGGCCGATTCAGGCCTGGCCGTCCAGGGAGCGTGCCAGGCGCATCGCGCTCGTCTCGCAGACCGTCACCCTGGCGTTTGACTTCACGGTCCGGGATTTGGTATTGCTCGGCCGCTCACCCCATCACGGCTGGCTGGAGCCGCTGGGTCGCGCGGATCACGAGCATGCATCGCGGGCACTTGAAAGTGTGGACCTGGCCGGTTTCGAAGATCGGTCGGTCTTGACGCTGTCCGGAGGTGAACGGAGACGTGCCTTGCTGGCACAGGCGCTGGCGCAGGATGCGCCGGTGCTGCTCCTGGATGAGCCTACCTCGCATCTTGATGTACAACATCAGTTCGCCTTCATGTCATGCGTGCGCGATCTGGTCGATGCGGGGCGTAGCGTCGTCGGCGTCTTCCACAATCTGGAACTGGCGGCGCGGTTCTCGGACCGGATCCTTGTCCTGCAGTCCGGAAAGGTCGCCGCTCACGGTCTGCCGGCCGAGGCGCTTTCTCAGGAAGTCATCAGAACCGTGTTCTCGATGGCGGCCGAAATAAGCGAAGAAGACGGACGACTGCGCATCGATTATCGGGATCGTGTTAAAATATGACGACTGTCAAATAAACCGATTTTCGGTACGTACCTTTGGATCTGGAATTCGACTGCTACCGCCATGGAAGAGCGGAAACGTCCCCTGATAGCCGGACAGCAGCGAGCCGTAGACACCCAGCGCCGTATTGTCGAGGCCGCCACCAGGGCGTTCTCCGAACATGGATTCGAGTCGGCCTCTGTGCGACGGATCGCTGAGGCCGCGGGGGTTCGACATCAGGTGATTGCCTACCACTTCGGGTCCAAGATGGACCTGTTTTTGGAAGTGCTCGAGGAGGGCTTCAACGCCCTGCGTTTTCTGGGCGGTGCCTTTGTCTTCGACGACGAATTCGATCCGGTCGAGCAGTTCACGGAGCACCTGCGCACGCTGTTTCGATTCGTGGTGGACCACCCCCAGATCATCCGCATCATTCACCAGGAGAACCTGACCGGGGCGGATCGAGTGGCTGCCTTCCTGCCCCGCCTCGAGGAGTTCCGGGACTTCACCCGAGAGTACGCGCGAGAAGTCCAGCGCCACGGCATCGCCGCCCACGTGCCAGCGGAGAACCTTCACATGATGTTTCTGGCCATCGTGAACCAACTGGTCGTCTCCCCCGTTTTGGTCGGCATTTCCCAGGAGGACCGATACGCGTTCCTCGACAGCCATGCGGTCGCCGTTACCCAACTCTTTGTCGGGGCCGCTCAGCAGTAGCGTCCACATGAAGGTCTATACCCGAACGGGTGACGACGGCACCACGGGTCTCTTTGGCGGCGACCGGGTTCGCAAGGACCACGCACGCATCACCGCCTACGGCACGGTAGACGAAGCCAATGCCTTCGTCGGCATGGCCCGCGCCGAAGGATCCAAAGACCGTCTCGGCAAGCTCCTCGAACGTATCCAGGCAGAACTCTTCGTGGTCGGCGCCGACCTGGCGACGCCGTCGAGCGCCCGCCCATCAGTCCCCAGGATTTCCGACGATGAGATCCAGGCGATGGAACGCGACATCGATGCGCTCGAGGCAGATCTCGATCCGCTGAAGACATTCATCCTGCCCGGAGGCTGCAAACGGGCTGCTGCCCTGCACGCGGCGCGCACGATTGCACGCCGCGCCGAGCGGGAAGTAGTCGCCGCCATGGAAAGCGAGCCCATCGACGGCCGGGTAGCCGTCTATTTGAACAGGCTCTCCGACTTCCTGTTTGTCGCTGCTCGCTGGGCCAACCACAGCGAAGACGTGCCGGACACACCGTGGACCCCGTAGCACCCCTTTCCAAGGGCAAGCGGCGCCTCTTCATCGCACTCACGGCGCTGATCCCGCTCCTGTTTTTCGTCTTGCTGGAGTCCGGTCTGCGGCTCGCCGGGTACGGCGCCTCGTATCCCCTCTTCCAGCCGGTCCCGGGCGTCGAGCAGTTTCGCATCCAGAACCGCGAAGTGGCCCGGCGCTATTTCGCGCAGCAAGAGCGCGTGCCGGGCAGCATCGGTGATGCCTTCCTGGCGGAGAAAACCCCGGAAACCTGGCGACTCTTCGTTCAGGGAGGCTCTTCCGCGGCCGGCTACCCCTACTACTACGGCGGCAGTTTCTCCCGCATGCTGGAGCAGCGACTTCAGCAGACCTACCCCGATCGCAGCGTGGAGGTGGTCAACACCGCCATGGCCGCCGTAAACAGCTATACGCTGCTTGATCTGGCGGATGAGATCCGTGCCGAGGGACCGGACGCCGTGCTCATCTACGCCGGTCACAACGAGTTCTACGGTGCGCTCGGGATAGGCTCGGCGGAATCGTTGGGGCAAAGCCGCACGGTAATTCGCTGGTACCTTCGCCTGCAGAACTGGCGCACCGTTCAGCTGCTGCGGAGCGTTCTGGGTTCGGCAGCCGGTCTGGTAGTCGAGGCCCCAGACGGTCCACCCGGCGCCACGCTCATGGAGCGCATGGTCGGTGAGCAGGAAATTCCCATCGACAGTGATGTCTACGAGGCGGGGATCGCGCAATTCCGGGACAATCTTCGGCGACTGCTGGCGGTCTATGAGGGCATTCCGGTGTATCTGGCCACGGTGGCCAGCAACGAGCGCGACCACGCGCCCTTCATGTCCGCGCCGGAGCGTGATCCGGAGGCCTGGCGGGCGCGTCTGGCCGCGGCCGTTTCCCTGCCGGACAGCCTGGCCGCTCCAAGCCTTCGGGCGATGGGTTCTGAGGACGCGGTGGCCGCAGATGTGCATTTCCTGCTCGGGCGCTCCCTCGACCGCCTGGAACAGTTTGAGGAGGCACGTACTGCCTACCGCACCGCCAAGGACCGGGACCGACTGCGCTTCAGGGCTTCCGAGGACATCAATGCCGTCATTCGCGAGGAGGCCGCCTCGGCCGGGGCCGTCGTGGTCGACGTGCAGGAAGTGCTCGCGGCCGCATCGCCCGGAGGAGTGATTGACGGATCGCTGATGCTCGAGCACCTGCACCCCAACGCCGAGGGCTATTTCCTGATGGCGGACGCGTTCTACAACACGATTGTGCGCACGCAGGGTGGCGGGCGATTTGTGCCACCGGAGACCGCCCGGGACGAGCTGCTGATTACGCCGATTGACTCGCTGTTCGGTCAGTATCGGGTGATGCAGCTGATGGGCAGTTGGCCGTTCGAAGCACCCGGCACGACGTGGACGGACACCCTTCGGGCCACCACCGCCACGGAAGACATTGCGATTCGCCTCTTTCGCGGGGAGATTTCATGGTTCGAGGCGACGAATGCGCTGATGAATCTGCAGCGCCAGGAGCAGGATTGGCACGGCGCGCTCCGGACCGCCCTTGCCCAGATCCAGCAGTACCCGTTCCTGCCCGCGCCGTACGCGGCGGCGGGTGAGATTCTGCTGCGCCAGCGACGCTCTACCGAGGCGCTCGCGTACTTCGATGCTGCCCTCGAATTGGAAGAGTCGGCTCAAGTCCGGGCTGTGATCGGCGATGTGCATGCTGCCTTGGGCCGGCATGAGCTCGCGCTGGAGGCCTATCTCGTCGCTACGCGACTCGACGCCACGAACGCGGACTACGTGCTGAAGCTCGGCCGCTCCCATGCGCTCCTGGGCGACACGCTAGCGGCGGCCACGGCGCTGGAGGCCTACCTGAACCGGCAGCCTGACGACGAGCGGGTGCAGCGCGTGCTCGCGGCCATCCGGGCCCGGCAGTAGCGTCGCCGCGGCAACACCCCGTCCACCCGTGCGTTTTGGCCTGATGCGGCTTCCCACCATCATTCTGGCCGTACTCCTGGTGATCCCCGCCTCCGGGCAGTCCCTGCAGTTCGAGGATGCCACCGAGACCTTCGGCATGCGCATCCAGGGACGAGGGCACGGCGTGGCCGTGCGGGATTTTGACCGGGACGGATGGCCGGACCTGTACGTCGCGTCGTCCAACGGCAAGAGTGCCCTCTTCCGCAACAATCAAGGCGTCTTCGAGGATGTGACCGCAGCGGCAGGTGTGGAAGCAGAGGGCGGATATGCCGCCCCGCTGTGGGCAGACCTGGACAACGACGGCTGGGCAGACCTGATTGTCGTGGGCCCAAACGCCGCCAACCGCCTGTTCATGAGCAACGGAGACGGCAGTTTCCGCGACGTCTCGGCAGACTCCGGCCTGGATCTCCAAGCCCGTGCGGCTTCCGTGGCGGCCGGAGATTTTGACGCCGACGGACTGACCGACCTTTTCCTGGCAGTCGACGACGCGGCGGATCTATTGTATCGCAATCTGGGCGATGGGCGCTTTGAAGATGTCTCCCGCCGCGGCGGCATCGCAGGTCCGGAAACGTCAGTAGCCATGCAGGCCGTTTGGTTCGACTACGATCACAACGGCAGCCAGGACCTGATTGTGGTGCACGACGGGTTCACCGACAGCCGTCTGCACCGCAACCTGGGTTACCTGCCGCTTGTGGATCAGGGTCGGTCCACCGGGTTTTACGATGTGGGCTCCGGCAACAGCATGGGCATCGCCGTTGCGGACGTGGACGGTAACGGGTGGGAAGACATCTATGTGACGCGCATTGGAGAGGCTGGCCTGTACCTCAACCAGGAAGGAAACGGGTTCGTACTGATTGAAGATGCGCTGGGAGCCTGGCGCAACGGCATGGCCTGGGGCACGGTGTTCGCCGACTTCGACAATGACCGCGATCAGGACCTGTTCGTGGTCAACACCACCGGATTCGACGGCACCCGCACGCTGCTCTATGAGAACCGGAATCTCTGGTTCTACGATCAGTCGCAGTCCGCCTCTGCCTCCCTGTCGACAGAGACGCAGGGGCTCGCCGCAGCGGACATCGACCTCGACGGAATGGTGGATCTCATCATCCCCGACCACGACGGCCGCATTCGCGTGCTGCGCGGCACCAGCCCATCGCCCGGAAACTGGTTGAAGATCCAGCTGGAAGGCACCTCCGGGAGCAGGGACGCGATCGGTGCGCGGGTGGAAGCGCTGGTGGACGGACAGTGGATCTCACGCTTCGTTTCCGGAGGGGACAGCTTTTGCTCTCAGAGCGAAAACGTGCTGCATTTTGGCCTGGGTTCGGCAACCCGGGCGGATCAGTTGAGGGTGTATTGGGTGGGCGATGCGCAGGGCGAGCAGTTCGGAGCCCTAGCGGCGGGCAATCACCTCATCACCGAAGGCAGCGGTGCGCCGGCCGGGACCGGCGTTGCGCCGGAACTGCCCGTCTCGCAGGACCTGATCGAGGCTTTTCCGAATCCGTTGACGGCCGATACCAAGCTCAAGGTCACCCTTTCAAAGCCCGGCTGGGCCCGGATCAGCATCTGGGACGTGCAGGGACGACGGGTGGCTCAGGTGTCCGAACGGGTGCTGCCGGCTGGAGCGAGCGAAATCGCCTGGCCGGAAAGTCGTTGGGGCACTGGCATTTACTTCGTCAGACTGGAAACAGAATCTGGAGTTGTGACTACTGCGGCTCTGTCACTGCGCTAGGTGGCACGCCGCGGAAGCCGCCCCCCATGAATCCTCCGACAACCCCCTGACGCATGCGAGTTCTTGCGCCGCTTTCTTTCGTCCTGATGGGAGCTGCTCTGGCCTACATCGGCCTGAAGCCCCCGGTGCCCACGCCTCCCGCTCCGAAGGCGGAGACGGTGGTCACTTCTGACCAGTTCGGCATCGAAATGGACGCATACGCAGTGGACATCGAGAGCATCGACCGGGGAGACACGTTTTCGGACCTGATGGCGCCCTTCCAGGTCTCCGGAGAGACCATCGCCAATCTGGTGGAAGCGGCCAAGCCCGTATTCGACGTGCGCAAGCTGCTGCCGGGCAGGGATCTGCATGTCTACACCAGCCCGGACTCACTCCGGGAAGTGGCCCTCGCCGTCTATGAAGCCAGCGCCACATCGTATGTGGTCTTCGACTTCGGAGACAGTCTGCATGCCCGCGTGGTGGAGCGCGAGGTCCGCACGGCCACGCGGTCCGTGTCGGGTCAGATTACGAGTTCGCTGTACGAGACCCTGGAGGACTTGAATGTAGACCCCTTCCTTGCCGTGAGGCTCTCGGAGGTGTACGCCTGGCAGATCGACTTTGGCCGGCTGCACCAGGGAGACCGGTTCACCGTGGCATACGAGGAGAAATATGTCGAGGACAAGCGGGTAGGCCTTGGACGGGTACTCGCCGCCAAGTTCACCCACGGCACCCGCGACTTTGAGGCCTTCCTCTTTGCCAACAACGAAGCCGAGGAGTACTTCGACGGCGACGGCAACAGTTTGCGAAAAGCCTTCCTGATTGCGCCGGTCGAATACAAGCGTATCAGCTCCCGCTTCTCGGGGCGGCGTTTCCACCCGGTGCAGAAGCGGTACAAGGCTCACCTCGGCACCGATTATGCGGCCAACTACGGCACGCCGATCCGTGCTACGGGCGATGGCGTCATTACCAAGGCGGAGTACGGCCGGGCCAACGGCCGGTATGTCAAGATCCGCCACAACGGCACGTACTCCACCCAGTACCTGCATATGCAGAAAATCGCCTCGGGCATGCGTCCGGGCGTGGCCGTGAAGCAGGGGCAGGTGATCGGATATGTCGGCTCAAGTGGACTTGCCAACGGCCCGCATGTCTGCTACCGGTTCTGGAAGAACGGCCAGCAGGTAGACCATCTCAGAGAGGATCTGCCGTCGGTGGATCCGCTGCCTGAGGAGGCGATCGCCGGTTTTGAGATCCATCGGGACCGCTGGCGCGCCCACCTGGCCGCACAGGAGCCCGTGATGCCGCGGATTGCTGCTGCAAGTCTCGGCCCCGGGACCGACTAGGCTCAGTCGGCGCTGTAGGCGGTCAGCGAGTCCGATCCCAGGAAGCGCCCATCCGCATTCGTGTACCAGTGAATCGTGCGGACGAGTTGCATGCCGTCCGCAGCCAGCGTGCCGTCAAAGGCGATGTACTCTCCGTCATTGGCGGCCTCGTCGTGGTAGAACCTGCTTCCCACCAACGCAGAGGTCTCCGGGTGGAAATAGAAGTACCAAATGTCGGAGCCTACTGCCGGGTCATAGGTCACCCGCACCTGCCGGACCGGCTGACCCATAAAGGTCGTGTCGATCACCCCGGGTTCGACCAGCGCGCCCTCGTCCTGTAGCTTCATCGGCAGGCCGTGCATGAAGGCGTAGTATTCGCGCCACCATGCGGGGCCGTCGGGGCATACCAGTCTGTATCGGGCGGCCACTGTCGAGTCCGGGAGCACGCCATTCACCGTAGCGGCGCAGTTCTCCGCGTCGACATAGGCTTCGACCACATCCTCTCCACGATCCTGTCGCATTCCGAATGACCGGGCCAGGGGATCCAGTCGCATGCCGGTCTTCCGCATCGACCCGTCGGGGCGCTTCTCATCCAGATCAAGACGGTGAGCACGCGTGTACCACATCCCGTCCGGATCGTGGAAGTCGATGCTGCGGGCAATGAGCGCCTCGGCATCAGAGAGTTCGGCCTGAGGCGGGTCGGCGGGCGCGCACGCTGCGACGAGCAGCGTCAACAGGAGCAGATTTCGCATGGCAATTGGCGGCGGAGTTCCGCAATATCGGCACAGCCCGTCACTTGTCGCGCCCATGGCCTTTATCCACAGCATCGCCACCCGCGTTCCGCGCCACGCCTATCCGCAGGAGGAAGTCGGTCAGGTGCTGCGCGCCGCGCTGGAGCCCGGGGGGCGCGGAGACCGGCTCTCGCAGAAGATCTACCGATCCTCGGGCATCGAAACCCGCCATTCCGTCATCAGCGGATACAAACCGGGTACGGGCGATGGGCTCTTTTTCGATACGGATACGGGTCGATTCATGTCCCCGACCACCGGACAGCGCAACGACCTGTATGTGGCGGAGGCCAAGCCATTGTTTGTGGAGACGGCCAGGGTAGCCTTGGAAGCATCTGGGTTCGCGCCGGAAGAGATCACACACGTGGTGACCGCGTCCTGCACGGGATTTTTTGCTCCTGGTCCGGACTACTACATCCTGCGGGACCTGGGCTTGCCGCCGTCCACGCAGCGCTACCACGTAGGGTTCATGGGATGCTTTGCGGCATTTCCCAGCTTGCGCATGGCCGCATCGTTTTGCGCGAACGACCCAAACGCCGTGGTGCTGGTGGTCTGCCTGGAACTGTGCACGCTGCATCTGGAGCCTTCCGAGGTGGTGGACAACATCATCGCATCGGCCGTCTTTGCCGACGGCGCCGCGGGCGTGGTTGTTTCTTCCCAACCGCCGGCCGGGGTGGCGCTGGACGGTGCACTCGCGGGACCGCATCGGTGCGAGTCAGGCCTCGAACTCACCGCCTCCTCTACCCGGCTCGCGCCGAACTCCGAGGACGACATGGCCTGGAACATCGGCGACCACGGGTTCGACATGGTGCTCTCCACCTATGTGCCCAGGGTGCTTGGCACCGAAATCGGAGGCGTCGTGGACGACATCTTGGGCGATGCGGGGCGCGGCCGCGAGGACGTCGTTCACTGGTGGGTGCACCCGGGTGGCCGGGCGATTATCGACCATGTCCAGGAGGCGTTGGCGCTGGAAGACATCTCGCTGGAGCCGTCGCGTGATGTGCTGGCGCGGTACGGCAACATGAGCAGCGCGACGATTCTGTTTGTGATACAGGAGGCGCTCCGGCGCGGGGACATGAGGACCGGTGAGCTTGCTTACGCAATGGCCTTCGGCCCCGGCCTGACCGTGGAGAGTGCCCTCTTCCGGGGCGTGTAGTGCCGACCCTGATACTCAGGGACCGGCAGCCGGAACTGGTCGAGCTGATGGATGACCCGGCATGTGACGCTCGCATGCTGGCGCGCACGTACGCCAACTTCCGGGTGGTAAATCGACTTCTTGCAGGTTGGCGTGGTGTGTTTGCCCGGCACTTCGAAGCGCGCTTGCGTCAGGGACCCGCGACGCTACTCGATGTCGGGTGCGGCGGAGGGGACGTCGCGCGGTACCTGCACGCCCTGGCGGCGCGGCGGGGGTTCTCCCTTGCAATAACGGGCATTGACCCCGACCCGCGGGCGGTGGCGTTTGCGGTGGGGGGCGCTGCGGGGCACGGGGGTGCGGCGGGGCTCGGCGGTGCGGCGGGGCTCGGCGGCGGTGCGGGGCGTGGCGGCGCGGCGGGGCGTGGCGGCTCGGCGGGGCTCGGCGGTGCGGCGGGGCTCGGCGGCGCGGGAGGCGCCCCCCCGGGTCGATCCGACGCAAACATGGAAAAAGGCCATCTCTTTCCACAAGTCAGCTCCGACCGCGAATCCGAAGGTGGAAAAGTGGGCCCGAATTACACATTCGAAGGCTCCGAAACTGCGGAGACGTATAAAAACAGGGGCGTTTTCTACGATGGGCAGGGCGCGGGGGGCGCGCGAGGAGCCGACGGCCCGGTAAGCTCCGGCGGCTCGACGGACGCAGACGGCCCGACAGACGCAGGCGACACCCGCGCCACAGCGCCCCCTCCCCCCGCGGCAACCCTCCAGTTCCGCGCAGCCCACTCGTCAGACCTCGTCCGCGAGGGCCGGCGGTTCGACTTCGTCATCAGCAACCACGTGCTGCACCACCTCGACGCCGAAACGCGCGAGGTGCTTCTGCAGGATTCCCAGGCGCTGGCGACACACACCGCGGTTCACAACGACATTCGCCGGGACGACTTGGGCTACCTGGGGTTTTCCGTGTTCGGGCTGGCCTTCCCCGGATCGTTCATTCGAACGGACGGCCTGCGCTCCATTCGTCGGAGCTACACTCCCGCCGAGCTGGCCGCGGTGCTGCCGGCGGGCTGGCGGGCGGAGCCCGCCTGGCCGTTCCGGCTCCTGGCAGTGTGGCGACATGATTGACGTGGCGATTGTCGGGGGTGGTCCTGTAGGCCTGGACCTGGCGAACCGCCTGGTCCAGGCCCACAGGACCGTGCGCGTGCTGGAGAAGCGAGCCGCCATCGGCACGCACTCCCGATCCATCGGCATTCATCCGCCCAGCCTGGAGATGCTGCGCGAGACGGGAGTCACCGACGAGCTGCTGGCGCGCGGCGTGCACATCCGGGAGGGCATCGCCTACGTGTCAGGCCGGGAAGCGGGCCGCATCGACATGAGGTTGCTGCCTCCTCCCTTTCCGTTCGTGCTGGCCATCCCGCAGTACGTCACCGAGCAGGTCCTGCAAGACCGGCTGCCTGCCGAGTGCATCACGCGCGGCGTGGAGGTGACCGCACTGACCCAGCATCAGGATCGGGTGGTCCTGCAAACTCCTGACGGACCAGTCGCCGCCCGGTTTGTGGTGGGTGCCGACGGACAGCATTCGACCGTGCGCACCCTGCTGGGTATCCCGTTCCGTGGAGGCGCCTACCGGGACCGATATCTCATGGGCGACTTCTCGGACACCACGGATTTTGGTGAGCGTGCCGCCATCTTCCTGGACCCAGACGGGCTAACCGAGGCTTTTCCCCTACCCGGCAAGATCCGGCGGTGGGTGGTGCGCTTGCAGGACCGTGACGACGCAGAAGCCGACGTTCACCGCCTCATCCATCTGGTACGACAGCGCACCGACCACCGACCGGACCCCGCCACCAACACCATGCTGTCCGCCTTCCGGGTCTACCGCCTGCTCGCTGAGCGGCTGAACCACGGCCGCGTGATCCTGGCCGGAGACGCCGCACACGTAGTCAGCCCCATCGGCGGCCAGGGCATGAACGTCGGCTGGCTGGACGGCCGGCACGCCGCCGGAATCCTGCAGCAAGCCCTGGACGGCGCCGACCACCGGCCTTTGTTCGAGGCCTACACCCGCCGTCGCCGCCGCACCGCGCGGCAAGCCGCGCGGCGCGCCGAGTTCAACATGGCCTTCGGCCGCCCCGGACCGCTGGCGCCCTTCATGCGAGCGGGGGCCAGAGCGATCCTCTGGCCCCCGCTCGCACGCCTGGCCGTGCAGCGCTTCACCATGCGCGGACTTACTTGATGCCTTCCGGCCTCGGCTGGGGCTCGCCTGCACCACGACCGCCTCGCGGGCTGGTGATCTTCAGCTCGCCGGAAGCCGTCTCGCCGTCCACGTCAATCTGCACCGTGTACGTTCCCGGCGTGAGATACGTGTTGCCGTCTCCCGCCTCCTCCGGCTCGCCGGGAAGCGCATCGACATCCTGGGCCGTCAGGCCGTAGTCGATGTAGTTGAGGCCGCGCCACATGGGCAGCGTGCCCTCAAAGACCAGCGCGTCCTCATGCATGACGCGGATCGTCACCAAACCGTCCCGCCCGATCCAGAACGGCAGCTTCACCGACGGCTCGTTCGTACGGCCGTAGCCGAAGTCGCGCCCCCAGAACGGGCTGTGGCCCACATCGTCCATGTCAAACACGTGCGCGTTCCGGGCCATGAGATCCCCGGTGAGCTGCTGCACCTCCTGGATGCTGCCGATGTAGATCGAGCGCCCATGCGTGCCGACCACCAGGTCCTTCTCGCGCTGCTGCACTTTCAGGTCATGCACCGGCGAGCCGTGCAGGCCCTCCATGAAGAGGTGCCACGTGACGCCGCGATCCAACGAGGCATACGCCCCGTGGTCCGTGCCCACATACAGGATATCCTCGTTCTCGGGGTCCTCAACGATCACATTGACCGGCTCATCCGGAAGCCCCGCATCAATGCGTCGCCACGTCGCGCCGAAGTCATCCGACGCGTAGACATACGCATCAAAGTGATCCCAGCGGTAGCCGTTCAGGGTCACGTACACGCGTCCCACTTCGTGATGGGAAGCCTCCACGCGCGACACCCACAGGTTCTGCGGCATATCGTCGGAAATGCGCTGCCAGGACACGCCGCCGTCGCGCGACACGTGCACCAGCCCATCGTCACTGCCCGTGTACAGTAGTCCAAACCGAAGCGGTGACTCGTCGATCGTCGCCAGGGTGCCATAGGGCACATCCCCCCGGCGACCGCCAAGCGTCAGGTCGGGGGATATCGCCTCCATCTCCTCGCCCTGCAGCATGGAGCGATGCAGCCGGTTCGACCCGTAGTAGAGGATGTCCTGGTTGTGCCGGCTCAGATGGATCGGCGTCTGCCAGTTGAAGCGCAGCGGCCGCTCGCCCAGCTCATGACGCGGCCGGATGCCGGCCCGCGAACTGTTGTCCCCGGTGGGAACGCGCGAGTAGAAACCGAACTGGCTGCCCGTATAGACGATGTCGTTCGTGCGCGTATCGACCTCTACCTGCATGCCATCGCCGCCGGCCAGCCGACGGTACGGATACCGCCCGGCACCGACCCAGCCGGTGTTCGCCTGGTAGTTGCTCGGCCCGTACCACACGCCGTTGTCCTGCAGGCCGCCGTACACGTTGTAGGGTTCGGCGTCATCCACCTGAATGGCATAGAACTGGCCGACCGAGGGCGTATTCAGCTTGGCCCAGTTCTCGCCATCGTCCCAGGTCATGTTCAGACCGCCGTCGTTGCCGTTGATGATGTGGCCCACACGACGTGGGTTGACCCACATGGCCTGGTGGTCGGCATGCACACCCGGGCCGCCGATACTGGTCCAGGAAGCGCCACCGTCCTCGGATTTCAGGAGCGGCACACCCAGCACGTACAGCCGGTCCGGCGTATCGGGCGCCACCCGGATTTCGCCGAAGTAGTAGCCATACGAGTTGTACAGGCCGTTCAGGTAGTCCTCATGCGTGCGACTCCAGGTCTGCCCGCCGTCGTCAGAGCGGTAGACCTCGGCGGCAATCACCGGCGTGTTGAACAGCAGCGAGTTCGCGTCCTCCACGAACTCCACCAGCGCCACCGGCTCGATCTCCCCGTCCCGCACCATCTGGATCACGCGGTCCGCGGAGTACTGCCGCGGAAAGCGCTCGGCCTGCAGATAATCCGCCACCTGCTCCCTGTCGAGCAAAAGGAAGTCCCGGCTGGACATGTTGCGGAGCGCATCGCGCGTCAGTCCCTCTTCCTCTTCTTCCTCGTCCTCGGCCGGGCGCCGATCGTAGTTGTCCAGCAGCGCATACATGATGTCCGGGTTGTCCCCGTAGACCGCAAGGCCGATGCGCCCCACCAGGTCTCCCTGCGGAAAACCGGACTCGGGCGTCGACAGCAGCGTCCACGTCTCCCCCGCATCGTCCGTGCGCCAGATGCCGGAGCCCTCGCCGCCCTCGACAAAATTCCAGGCCCGCCGCTCGCGATGCCAGGTGGCGGCGTACATGACGTTCGCATCGGAAGGATGCTGCACGAGGTCGATCACGCCGGTGTGCTCATCGACCGAGAGCGTATTGCGCCACGTCTGGCCGCCGTCGGTAGTCTTGTACAGTCCGCGGTCGGGCGATGGGGAATACAGCGGCCCGACGGCCCCGACAAAGACGGTGTTCGGGTCTTCGGGATGGATCAGGATGCGTCCCGTGCGCTGCGTGGCGGCCAGCCCCATGTGCTGCCAGGTGCCGCCGCCGTCGTCCGAGCGATAGACCCCATCGCCCGCATAGGAGCTCCGGCTGGAGTTGTTCTCCCCCGTGCCCACCCAGATGACGGGCTCGCGATTCGGATAGTCCGTCCAGTCCACGGCGATGTCGCCGATGGTCATCACGCCCTGGTTGTCAAAAACGGGCTCGAAGGAGACGCCGTTGTTGTCCGTGCGCCAGAGGCCGCCCGAGGCGTAGGCCACAAAGAAATGGGTGGGGTCCTCAACCCACGCGTCGATGTCGGTGACGCGTCCGCTCATGATCGTCGGCCCCACGTTGCGGAACGGCACGCCCCCTACCACGGACGACATGGCCATCGACTTCCGTTTTTCAACGGACTCCGCGCGCTCCTCGGCGGAGGTGGCAGGCACGTCTGAGGTCATTTCCTGGGCGATGGCCGGAGAGGCGGCCAGAACGAGCAGGAGTAGTATCGAAGTCAGGCGCATGGCGGGGCGGGAGGTTGTTGAGGGCCGCCAAGTTCGGGGATGGGGTGCGACCGCGCCAGACCGGCGGGCGTCGCCCGCTCCAGTACCGGGCGGCCTCAGGCCACCACGGCACGCACCGTATCCAGCGCGACGTTTCGCCCGCTCAGGACCACCACCGTCGGCCCCGAGACCTGCACGGCCGGATCCAGACAGGCCGCCACGGCCACCGCCGAACTCGGCTCAATCACATAGTGATGGTGCTCCAGCATCCATCGCATGCCCATGGCGATGGCCGGCTCGGAAACCTCAATCACCTGCTTCACCCGGTCCCTCAGAGCGGCGAATCCCGTTTGCCCGATGCCTCCTTCCAGGCCGCCGGCGAGCGTATCGCCCGTTTCCAGACGGGTCACCGCACTTCCCAGCTTCAGAGAGCGTCTGAGCGCCGGACTTGCGGCCGTCTGGGCTGCTACGAGGCGAGCCGGGGCCTCATCGCACGAAACCATGCCCCCGGACATGCCGCCGCCGCCCACTGGCACGACCACGGTTTCGACATCCGGGACCTGACGCCGAATCTCAAGCATCAGCGTGCCGCCGTTGGCGGCGAGGATGCGTTCGTCGTCATAGGCGCTGAGGAACGGGATGCGTGCGGCCTCGATTTGCCCGAGCGCCCAGAGCTCCGTGTCGTCGAAGCCGTCGAACTCGCTGCGAACGAGCTCCGCGCCGAGGGACTCCAGGTGGGCGGCCTTTGCAGCATCCACCGATCGGGGCACGTAGATGCGCACCTCGAGACCGAGCATGCGGCCGGCCCAGGCGACGCCGATGCCATGGTTGCCCGCCGAAACCGTGGCGACGCGGGTTTGGCCCGCTTCCTTCAGCCGGCTCAGCGCGAACCAGGCGCCTCGGATCTTGAACGAGCCGGTGATCTGCAGGCATTCCAGTTTGAGGTGGACCGGTACCCCCAGGTGATCCGACAGGGGCTCGCTGTATTCACACGGCGTCTCGCGGATAACCGGTGCGAGCGCAGCTTCGGCCTGGTGCACAAGGTCCTGGAACATGCGGCGCCAACGCCGGGGAGCCAGGAGGGGTTCAGTGCCAGGTGCGGCGGCTGGTCCGGTGCGGTCGCGACGCGGGCTTCAGTGCCGGGTGCGGCGGCTGGTCCAGTGCGGTCGCGAGGCGGGCTTCAGTGCCGGGCGCGACGGGCTTCAATCTCGGGCGCGCGGCCGCGCTGGATGCGGGGCACTAGCACGACCCGAGCCTCACGCGGCGCGGGTCTCCCTGCGTTTTGCGCGTATGATCGCCTCCTGCAGCTCTTCCGTGCGCACGGGCTTGCCCAGGTAGTCGTCGGCGCCGGCGCGGCCGCAGGCCTCGCGATCCTCCGGAAGCACGGCCGCCGTCAGCGCGACAATCCAGGGCTGCCTCTCCGAGGGGATGTGGGCGCGGATGTACCGGGTTGCCTCGAGGCCGTCCATGACGGGCATCTGGATATCCATGAACACCAGGTCGAAGTCGGTCCGTTCAACGGCTTCGCAGGCCTCGCGACCATTTCCGGCAGTTTCGACGCTATGGCCGAGCTTCTCCAGCAGGCGCGTAATGACCCTACGATTTATCAGGTTGTCCTCCACGAGGAGGAGGCGGCTGCCCGCCTGGGTGGCCTCGGCCTCTTCCGGCCGCGCGTCGTCCCAGACCTCCAGGGACCGCGGGCGCACGCTTCGGGGCGAAGCCAGCCGTTCGCTCATCTCCTCCAGCAAACCCGCGACGGCATCAGTCCCGTTGCGAATCGATTCCAAATACTCGGCCTGCTCCGGGTCGAGCGGGGTAGACGCCAGCAGGCCCGTCACACCGACGATGGCGTTCATGGCCGTACGGATCTCGTGGTTGAGCCGATTGAGATCCTGTCGTTGATACTGGTCCGCGTTCTGCGGCATGGAGCGGAAGAATGGTGCCTAGTGCCTCAGCGTCAGTATCGGCGAGCATCGCGGCGCCGTTAATACAGATTTCCAGTAGTCCTGCCTCGAAATCACGCCCTGATCTGGTGGCACCAGATGCGGTGGGTCGCGTACTATGCGTTTCTGCCCGGTGGCGCCCCGGGCCCATCAGTTGTGTTGTAATGGAAGAGATTCTCTCACCTGCTTTGACCGACGGCGTCAATCCCCGGCTGATGGACCAGCTGACGACGGGAGCGATGCTACTGCGCGCCGAGGGTGCTTCGGCCCGCATCGACCGCCTTCAGCGTTTGCGCGAGGCCATCCTGAACCATCGGGAAGCCCTCTACCAGGCGTTCATGGACGATCTGGGCAAGGACCAGGATTCGGTAGACCTCCAGGCACTGCTGCCGATCGGCATGGAGCTGGAGCACACGGTCGCGAACGTGCGCAACTGGATTCGCAGCCGCCGCGTGGCGTCGCCGTTGCCATACCGGGGCTCTCGCAGCGAAATCCATGTGGACCCGAAAGGTGTGGTACTCATCATGGGCGCGTGGAACTATCCGTTGTTGCTGACCCTCGGGCCACTGATCAGCGCGGTCGCGGCCGGGTGCGCGGTGTGCATCAAGCCTTCGGAACAGGCACCAGCCGTCGCGGCCGTGGTGGAGGACATTGTCGACGCCTGCTTCAACGATGAAGAGGTGCAGGTTGTCCAGGGGGACGCGCGTATTGCGCAATCCCTGACGGCGCTGCCGTTCGACCACATTTTCTTTACCGGCAGTACCCGGGTGGGCGCCCTGGTGATGCAGAAGGCCGCCGAGTCGCTGACGCCGGTGACGCTGGAGCTGGGCGGCAAGTCACCGACCATCGTGGACCAGACCGCGGACCTCAAGCGCGCCGCAGAGCGCATCGTCTGGGGCAAGTTCACGAACAGCGGACAAACCTGCGTGGCCACGGACTACATCTATGTGCACCACACCCGGCAGGACGCACTGGTGAAGGAGCTTCGCACGCAGATCGCCAGGCTCTACCCGACCGAAGAGAGCACCGGGCGCATCGTGAACGCCGGGCATCACATGCGCCTGGCCGCGATGACTGCGGACGCGGTGGCACATGGCGCGAAGATCGTCGAGGGCGGGGGCACCTCCGTGGACGACCTGTGTATCGAGCCGACCATTCTCACGAATGTGGATCCGAACTCGCTCGTGATGCAGGAGGAGATCTTCGGCCCCATCCTGCCGGTTCTGCCCTACACCGACCTGTCGGACGCCATCGACGGCATCAATGAGCGGCCCGTTCCCCTGGCGATGTACGTGTTTACGGCCCGAGAGGGGGTGGTGCGGCGCCTGCTGAAAGAGACGAGGAGCGGCGGCCTGGTCGTGAACGACACCGTAATCCAATACGGCAACCCCCACCTGCCCTTCGGCGGCGTCGGTGCCAGCGGCATCGGCCGTGCGCACGGCTACTGGGGCTTCCTGGAGTTCTCCAACGTGCGCAGCGTGCTGCGGCAGCGCCGCGGCTGGTCGTGGACATCCCTGCTCTACCCCCCGTATACCGGGTGGAAGAAGCCGGCCATCACGTGGCTGCTCAAGAAGTTCGGGATGCGGTAACGGGCGATGGGCTCTGCGGCCCACTCAGGGACTACTTCGGCCCCATGCGGATCGCGCCGTCAAGCCGTATCACTTCCCCGTTCAGCATGCGATTCTCCACGATGTGCTGGGCCAGAAACGCATAGTCCTCCGGCGTGCCAAGTCGCGACGGGAACGGGATCTGGGCAGCCAGCGACTCCTGCACCTCCGCCGGCATGCCGGAGACCATGGGCGTCAGCATCACTCCGGGCGCAATGGTCACGACGCGGATGCCGAGCCCCGACAGATCACGGGCGATGGGCAGGGTCATGCCGACTACGCCCCCCTTCGACGCACTGTAGGCCGCCTGCCCGATCTGACCGTCGTAGGCGGCGATAGAAGCGGTATTGATGATCACGCCGCGCTCGCCGTCCTCGCCTGGCTCGTTGTCCGCCATCGCAGCTGCGGCGAGACGGATGACGTTGAACGTGCCTACCAGGTTGACCTGAACAATCCGGGCAAAGCTCTCGAGGTCATGGGGTCCCTTGCGCCCCAGCGTGCGCCGGCCTACCAGGATGCCCGCGCAATTGACCACACCGCTGACCTTGCCGAACGTCTCCCGACATGCCTGCACCGCGGCCTGCGTGCTTTCTTCGGAGGTCACGTCCGTGTGCACAAAACGGGCACCGATGCGCCGGGCGTGCTCCTCACCGGCTTCCTGGTTGATGTCGGCCACGACCACGTTGGCCCCGTACTCGCGAAAACGGGCGGCCGTGCCGGCACCCAGACCCGAACCACCGCCGGTCACGATAAATGCGCTTCCCTTGAGATCCATGGCAACTAGTTTTGTGCTATCCCGTGCAAGCTAGCGCCGCCAGCCATGAAGCGGCCACGAATAGACTTCCCCCTGTGATGCGCCGACTGTTTCTGCTCCTGGTTCCGACTGTGTTCGTGTTCGCCGCGTGCGACCCGGGCACCGACCTTGGCGAGGACCCCGAAGAATCGACCTGGGACGTCATCCAGGCCCGGATCCTGCAGCCCAAGTGCGCCGAGGCCTGCCACGCGGCCGGCACCACGCATGCCGAAGCCTCCGGGCTGGTTCTGACCGCGGATGTGGCCTATGAGCAGCTTGTGGGTGAGCCGCCCACGAACTCTGCGGCCCGGAACGCGGGACTGCTGCGTGTGCATTCTTCCCCATCGACAGATCTGTATCAGAGCTATCTCTGGGTCAAGATCAATGCGCCCGAGCAGGACCGGCTCTACAAGGACACGCCGGAGTTCGGCTCGCTGATGCCCCTGGGCACCCCACCGCTGACCTATGGTGAGCTCAACTACATCCGGCGCTGGCTACTGGCCGGAGCACCGAAAGACGGCGTTGTGGCCGACGAGATCGTACTGACGGATACCGCTACGTACCGCCAGCAGCATTACGAGCCGCTGCCGGAGCTGGCGTTTGAGGAAGGCATCTCGCTGCGGCTGGAGCCCTTTGAGGTCGCGCCGAACTTTGAGCGCGAGTTCTTTGTGCGGGATCCCTACACACTCGATCAGGACCGGCTGATCAAGCGGTCCACGATGTCGATGCGTCCCGGTTCGCACCATTTCATCGCCTACACATTCTCGGATCGCACTCCGGCGAATCGGCTGCCGCTCAAGGGGCAAGTGCGCGATCTTCGGCAGCCCAACGGCGCGCTGAACGGCGGCGTGTTTCAGCAGATGCAGTACCACGAGTTCTTTTCGGGCACACAGTGGCCGCGCATGGACTACCGTTTCCCGGACGGCGTGGCCCTGCATGTGCATGAGGGCACCACGTTCGACATGAACTCGCACTACGTGAACCTGACGTCGGAGCCAGCCATCGGCGAGGTGCAGGTCAACCTGGAGTTCGCCCAGCCCGGTGAGGTGCAGCACGTGGCCCACGTGCTCAACCTGAACAACACTGAATTCGAGTTGCCGGCGAGGAAAGTGACCACCGTGTCGCGAACGTTCCGCGCCAACGAGCGGCTGAATGTCTTCACGCTGTTCAGTCATGCGCACAAGCACATGATCGAGTTCCGCGTCGAGATCTCCGGAGGCGCGCGTGACGGCGAGATGGTATACCTGGCCACCGACTACGAGCACCCCCCGATTCTGGAGATTAGCCCGCCTTTGGTGATCGAGGAGGGTCAGGGCCTCCGGCTGGTCACGACCTACAACAACTGGACGGACGAGACCAAGCGCTTCGGATTTCTCTCCACGGATGAGATGATGATCCTCTTCGGCTACTACTACACGGACGCCGGAAAGGGGTGGGAGCCGGGACCTGGCGGACCGTTTACGCCGGTTTCGGGCATGGCGACTAGCCGGTAGGTCAGCGCACGAGGATCATCGGCCGGGTGAATACCGATCCACCGATGCGGAAGCGGTAGTAGTAGACACCGGGCGTCAGGCCGGCGGCAGCGAACTCGGCGGAATGCTGCCCGGCATCGTAGGGCCCGTCCGCCAGCGTAGTCACGTGGCGTCCCAGCAGGTCAAAAACGTGCAGTTCCAGGGTGGCGGGCACCGGGAGCTCGAACTCGATCCGTGTGCGAGCGGAAAACGGGTTCGGCCGATTTCCGGAGAGCGCCAGGCGCGCATTGTCCGGAATGTCCGGACTGGGGCGTGCCGAGACCGTCGGTGATGTAATGAAGTCTCGGTTCTCGCGCACGATGTCGGCCACCTCGCGCAGCTTCACGACGGAATCCAACCGGTCGGCGCCTTGTGCCCACAACAGGGCCACTATCATCTCCTGCTCGTCTCCGGGGTCCATCGTGAAGGGTCCGAAGTACATGAACGCCTCCCGGTGGCCGCCACCGAAGCGCTCGCCGGCGCCGTCCATGTTCTCGTTGGACCAGTAGCTGCCGGCGACAGGATCCCCGGGGTACTGGTGCATGCTGCGCCGCTCACCGGGGATTCCGGCGCCTCTTCCAAGCCCACCCTCCACCAGCGGCGGGCCTGATGTGTGGAAGCCACGGGCATATCGAAAATGCTCTACGGTGCGCCAGGGCCAGCAGCAGGAATCGTCCAGTGGGTGCCACGAGGCCGTCAGGCCGATCTCCTGCCCATCGTCCCCAGTGGGGCCCTGGATCAACATGGCGCCGGTGGCGGGAGGCGGCACGTTCGGATAGGCCCGGTCCCTGTCGACCATGCTGTAGAAGTACACCATCTGACGCGTGGTGTCTGTCCCTGAGTAGTCCTCGTACGTATCGCCGGACTCACCATCGACAAAGAAACCGAGGTACACCTGATTCGCGCGCCTGGTGCCGCGGTACGTCACCTGGTACTTCAGGAATGTCTGCTTGTCGAGCACGTCGGCTCGGTCGAAGGCCCAGGCGGACACCCGAACCTCGATTCCGAGCGGACGCGTGGGATTGTGACCTCGGCGCTCCTCGGCTCCCTGGTCGTGCATGACCCACCAGAGCATGTGATCGCCGAGCGCGGCCGGCACGTCATAGCGGGGGTCGAAGGAATCCGGGTTGCCGTCGCCCTCAAGCACGGACGCACCCAGTTCGATGGGCCACTCCACATCTTCATCGTGCTCAATCTGCCTGCGCGAGACGCTCCACACGCGGTCGAAGCGGTCGCACCGCTCCTGCGTCACGTCCTCAACCGACTCGGGCCACGGCCCCGGCGAGAACAGGCTTTCGTATTGCCACGGACTGGTGACCAGGGTATCGCCGCCTACCCTGCCCTGGATGAGCACGGAACTACCCCAGAACGCCTTGACGTCGGAGGACGCGGGGATCTGATACCGCGTCAGCCCTCTTGCCCTGGTGTAATGCGTGCCGTCCAGCGCGAAATCGGCCACGAGGTTCGCCGTCTCGAGCGTTCCCCTGGCGGTGGGCTGCGTGCAACCGCTGCTCTGGGCGAACGCCTGCGCAGGCCCACACAGCCCAATGACCAGTGCACACAGAGCCCATCGGAGAGTGGAGAGTTGCCCGCGCCACCTCACCGCTTTACCACGACCCGGCTCTGACCGTTGGATTTCAGCACGTACAACCCCGCCGGGGCTCGCGCTCCGGAGAGCAGCGTTCCGTCCCACGACGGCGGCTGGAACGATGCCACGCGGCGTCCGAGCAGGTCATACACGTCCACCGAAGAGACTGCGTCTACGGTGAGCTTGTTGACGAACGGGTTCGGCCAGGCCGCCAACATCTCCTCAGCAGGAAGCTCGGCGGATGCGACCGCCGTGGCGTCCGCCGTACCGTAGATGTAGAGCCGCTTCCAGATCGAGACGACCAGATTCAACCGGCCGTCACCGTTCACGTCGGCCAGATCCATGTCCATGCGCCGACCCGGACTCGGCATCTGAAGGACCTGCGCGACCGTCCATCCGCCGGAGCCGTCATTCTCGAGAACCCAGATATGCCCCAGCCGATACATGGACAGAACGGCATCCATGTCGCCGTCGCCATCCAGGTCACCTATTGCTGCCCCGGTCGGCCACTCGGGCATGTCGATACCTGGCCCCTCCAGAAACCCGTTGGGAGCGATCGAAAGCCCCGTTCGAGATCCGAAAAGTGAGTACGTGCGCTCACGACCCCACCCAAAAAGGTCCGCAATCCCGTCCTGATTGAGATCCGCCGGTACTTTCTCCCATGGACTCGGGGTGATTGTGCGGAGGAACGATCCGCGCGGCTCCCAACCGCTTGCGAACTGCTGCCGAATCGAGGCGCCGGGACTCTGCACGAGTTCGGAGACCCCATCGCCGTCAACATCAAGCGCGTGCAGTGGCAGCAAGTGGTCTGCCTTGTAGAGCGTATCCACGCGCAGCCCGGCCTGACTCGTACTCAGTGTCATGATGTAGCCCTCACGGGCCGGGTCGGCCATGATCAGCTCATCCAAGCCATCTCCGTCAAGGTCAAGCGCGTCAAAAAACTCCTGCGCAACCAGGGGCGTCGCGTGTATCTCCCCGCGAACCTGCTGGCCGGGTGCGGTCAGGAGCTCCAGCGCGGGGCCCCTGTCCCACATGAACAGCGGAATCGGGGTAGTGCCCGCTTCTACCAAAGAGAACGGCGTGTCGGTGGAGCGGAGTACGCTCCGAAGCCTGTCCGCAATGATGGCGGCCTCCCCCGATTCCGGCTGAACGATCCATCGACCGGCCCTGTTGGTGATGATCAGGTCCGGTCTGCCGTCCTGTGTGATTTCGACGATGCGCAGCTCGTCGGTGACCAGACCCGGATCCGCTGCAAACAGCGTCCACTCCGAAATGAGCGAGAACTCCAGGGGGCCCACCCGCACTGGAGCCTGAAACCGGAATTCCAGCGGATGAGGCTGGGCCTCTGCACCGTGCAGGGCGTACGAGGCAATCGCCACCCGGACGCGCTCTCCCGCCGAAAACGGCTCTGCGGGACTTAGAACCAGCGTCTCGCCGTCAATTCCGGCATCGAACGCACGGTACCCCGAGTGCCAGCCGATCATGCGGATCCTGTCAGCGGCCACCGAATCCAGCACGGCGTTGAATGTCAGCCGAACTTCTGAGAAGGCCGTGCCGAGCGGGCCAGGCTCGGTGTGGACGAGGCGCATCTGCGCAGCGGCGGGAGCCACGGGAGCGGCCACCATGACGAGCACGAACGATACCAGCGTTCTCATGGCGCCAAAAGTACACCCGCGTCGGCCAGTTTGGCGGCCGTGCCGGTCTGTTCTGTACGACTGGGCGTGTAGACTGGAGCTACGCTTCGTTCTCCAGAAACCAGCGGTACGTGCGCTCCACGCCCTCGCGAAGCCCCACCCGCGCCTTCCAGCCCAACGCGTGCAGGCGACCGACATGCACGAGCTTGCGCGGCGTGCCGTCCGGCTTCGTGAGATCGTGCTCGATCTCGCCCTCGTAGCCCACCACGTCCGCAATCAGCGAAGCCAGCTCGCGGATCTCGATGTCGTCGCCGACACCGATGTTCAGCAATCCGCCCGGCGCTGCGGCGTGCAACTCCTCTTCCGGCGTGCGCAACACGTGCAGCACGGCAGAGGCCACATCATCCACATAGAGAAACTCCCGGCGTGGCGTGCCGGTGCCCCAGAGCACCACCGGCCCACCGGTCTCGCGAGCTTCGTGGAACTTGCGGATCAGGGCCGGCAGCACGTGGCTGGTCTTGAGGTCGAAATTGTCGCCGGGGCCGTACAGGTTCGTCGGCATCAGACTGACGAAATCTGCACCGTGCTGCTTGCGCAGGGCCTCGCAGTACTTGACACCGGCAATCTTGGCGATGGCGTACCACTCGTTCGTGGGCTCGAGCGGCGCCGTCAGCAGGTACTCCTCCTTCAGCGGCTGCGGCGCCATCTTCGGGTAAATGCAGGTCGAGCCGAGGAAGACCAGCCTTTTGACACCGGACTCGAAGGCACTTCGAATGACGTTGGTCTGGATCGCCAGATTGTCGTACAGGAAGTCCGCCGGGTAGGTGTCGTTGGCCAGGATGCCGCCGACCTTCGCGGCGGCGACCACCACGTATTCCGGCATCTCGGCCTCAAAGAAGCGCTGCACCGCATCGGACTGCCGAAGATCCAGTTCGGCAGAGGTCCGGGCGATGACCTCGGAAAAGCCCTCAGCCTCGAGCGCTCGCTGCACCGCCCCGCCGACGAGACCGCGGTGCCCGGCGACGTATATCCGGGACCCCTTGTCGGTCAGGTTCATGCCTTCTCGGCGCGCGCCTGCGCGAGGTCGTGTTCCACCATTTCGGCGGTCATGGTTTCCAGCGTGTAGGTCGGCTCCCAGCCAAGGATGCGTTTGGCCTTGGAGGCATCGCCCACCAGCAGCTCCACCTCTGCCGGACGGTAGTAGCGAGGATCGATGGACACGATCTCCCGCCCGGTGGCCGCGTCATAGCCGCGTTCCTGCTCGCCTTCGCCGCGAAATTCGATGGTCATGCCCGCGGCCTTGAAAGCCATGAGCACAAAGTCGCGCACCGTTTCCGTCCTGCCGGTGGCCAGCACGAAGTCGTCCGGCTCCGGCTGCTGGAGCATGCGCCACATGCCTTCCACGTAGTCCTTGGCGTGGCCCCAGTCGCGCTTGGCGTTGAGGTTGCCGAGGTAGAGCTTGTCTTCGAGACCCTCCGAGATGCGCGCTGCAGCCCGCGTGATTTTGCGGGTCACGAACGTTTCGCCGCGACGCGGGCTCTCATGGTTAAAGAGCACGCCGTTGCAGGCAAACATGCCGTAGGACTCCCGGTAGTTCACGGTAATCCAGTAGCCGTACAGCTTGGCGGCACCGTAGGGCGAACGCGGGTAGAACGGCGTCGTCTCCCTCTGCGGTATCTCCTGCACCTTGCCGTACAGCTCCGACGTGGACGCCTGGTAGAACCGCGTCTTGTCGGTGAGGCCCAGGATGCGGATGGCTTCCAGCAGCCGAAGCACCCCGATGGCGTCCGACTGAGCCGTGTACTCCGGCGTATCGAACGACACCTGCACGTGACTCTGCGCGCCCAGATTGTAGATCTCGTCCGGCTGCGTCTCCTGTACGATCCGGATCAGGTTCGTCGAGTCCGTCAGGTCCCCGTAGTGCAGGTGGAACTTGACGTCCTGCTCGTGCGGATCCTGATAGAGGTGATCCACGCGCTGCGTATTGAACTGGCTCGAGCGGCGCTTGATACCATGGACCTCATAGCCCTTCCCGAGCAGCAGTTCGGAGAGGTACGCGCCGTCCTGCCCGGTGACGCCTGTGATGAGTGCGACTTTGCTCATGCGGATTCAGCGATCATGTGCGGGCGACCCACCGACAGGTAGTCGAACCCGAGTTCGGCCACACGGTGCGGCTTGTACAGATTGCGACCGTCGAATATCACCTTGTTCTTGAGACCGGCGGAGATGCGATCCCAGTCCGGACGACGGAATTCGTGCCACTCGGTGCAGATGACCAGCGCATCGGCACCCTCAAGGGCATCGTACATGTTGGTGGCGTACTCGATCTGATCGCCGAGTTCGCGTTTTGTATTGGCGATGGCCTCCGGATCGAACGCGCGGATCGTGGCACCTTTGGCCAGCAGCTTGCGCACGACGGCCAGCGCCGGGCTCTCGCGGATGTCGTCCGTCTTGGCCTTGAAGGCCAGCCCCCACACCGCAAGGCGTTTGCCGGTCAGATCGTCGCCGAAGCGCTCGGTGATCCAGTTGGGCAGCTTGTCGTGCTGACGGGCATTCACGTTGAGCACCGCATTCAGCGTCTCGAAGAAGTAGCCGTTCTGCTCCGACGTGAGTTTGAGTGCCTGCACGTCCTTCGGGAAGCAGGAACCGCCGAATCCGAGCCCGGGGTAGAGAAACTTGTTGCCTACCCGGCTGTCGAGGCCAATGCCGACGCGAACCTCGTCCACGTTGGCACCCAGATACTCGCACAGGTTCGCCACCTCGTTGATGAAGCTGACCTTCATGGCCAGGAAGGAGTTGGCCGCGTACTTGGTCATCTCTGACGAGCGCTCGTCCATGATCAGGATCGGGTTGCCCTGACGCACAAACGGCTCGTAGATGGAACGCATGATTTCGGCGGCCCGCTCGCTGGATGTGCCGACCACCACGCGCTCGGGCTTCATGAAGTCGGTGACGGCGACGCCCTCGCGAAGGAATTCGGGGTTCGAGACCACGTCGAAGTCGTCTCCTGCCGTGAGGCCATGCTTCTCGAGCGCCTCGCGTACCAGATCGGCCGTGCCTACCGGCACCGTGGACTTGTTGACGACTACGCGATAGCGCTTGGTGGGCTGGGCGGCCCAGTACTCACCGAGGTCGTCAGCCACCTTGAGCACGTAGCTGAGATCGGCGGAGCCGTCGGCGCCCGGGGGCGTCGGCAGGGCCAGGAACAGCACGTCCGCGGAGTCCGCGGCATCCGGCAGGCTGGTGGTGAACGTCAGGCGATGCTCGCGGACCGAGCGCTGCAGGAGACCTTCCAGGCCCGCTTCATAGATGGTGGGTTTCCCCTGGCGAAGCTGGCGGACCTTGGCTTCATCGATGTCAACACAGGTGACTCGGAAGCCGGTGTCGGCAAAACATGTCCCGGTTACGAGGCCTACGTAACCGGTGCCGACGACGGCGATATGCATGGAACTGTTCGGACTTTTTGTAGGGTCACTACCCCGAGGGGCGGTCGGCGAGCCTATCCCACGACCCGCATGCCAGTACCCGAATTCAGCAAATTAAAGATTGGTTCAGCTTTTCGGGCACCGGAGTCAAACTCCACAGACTTTGCACGGGTCTTCGGGAGCGTAATGCCCGGGGTCTTCATTGTAGGCGACTACCTTTAACTGGTCGGGCCACGGCCGGTCCCGGCCTCCATTCCTGTCTGCATGCCCTACGCCGTCAAAGAGATCTACTACACCCTCCAGGGCGAGGGGGTGCACACCGGTCGGCCGGCAGTGTTTCTGCGCTTCTCCGGGTGCAATCTGTGGTCGGGACGCGAAGAGGATCGCGAGCACGCCACGTGTCAGTTCTGCGACACGGATTTCTTCGGCACCGACGGTCCTGGAGGTGGCCGCTACGAGACCGCCTCCTCCCTGGCCGATGCGGTCTCAGCCATTTGGGACCGCCGCGATGCGCCGGAGATGATTCCTGTGGCTGCGCCTGCCGCGCGCGACCTGCCATGGCCGGCGCGTCCGTTCGTGGTCTGCACAGGCGGCGAACCGCTGCTGCAGCTCGATGCGGATCTGCTCGGTGCTTTCCGGGCCCGGGGCTTTCATGTGGCCGTGGAAACCAACGGAACGCTGCCGGTCCCCTCGGGCATCGACTGGCTCTGCGTGTCGCCCAAGGCGGGTGCGCCGCTCATGGTGCGCCGAGGCAACGAGTTGAAACTGGTCTTTCCCCAGGAGGGACTGTCACCGGATCAGTTCGCCGACCTGTCCTTTGACCATTTCTCGCTGCAACCGATGGACGGCCCCGAGCGTGAAGCCAACACGCTGGCGGCTGTGGCGTATTGTCTGGCCCACCCCCACTGGCGGCTCAGCCTCCAGACCCACAAACTGATCGGACTCCCGTGAGACGACTGCTTCTGCTCCTCGTGGTGGCTCTTGCCGCCTGTGCCCCGGCCTCCGAGCCGGAAACCGTGCGTTTTGCGTCCATCAACATCGAGGACATCCGCACAGATGACCTGCGCAATCTGGAACATCCGCGCCTCAAGGCCCTGGCCGCCCAGATCCAGGAGTTGAAGCCGGACGTGGTGCTGGTAAACGAAATCGCGTACGACATGCCGGGCGCACCCGGATATGTCGACGGAGAGTCCTTCGGCCTGAACGCCGAGCGATTCGCGGCCAACTTCCTGGCACGACCGCAAGGGCCGACGCTGCAGGGCATCGAATACACGGCGTTCATGGCCCCGTCCAATACGGGTATCAACAGCGGCTTCGACCTGAACCGCAATGGTGAGGCGGTAACCACCTATCCGGAGCCCCCCTCGGCCGCGGCCGACGGCACACCGGCTTCCCAGACTCCAGGGGGACGGGCATACGGAGACGACTCCTGGGGCTTCGGCACCTTCCCCGGCCAGTATGCCATGGGCCTCCTGGTCCGCACCGACCGCATCGAACTGCTGGCGGATCAGGCGAGGACGTTCCGCCGCTATCCGTGGGCTGCTCTTCCCGATGCGCGGCGGCCGGTAGATCCTGCCACCGGGGAGTTCTGGTACCCGGACGAGGTCTGGATGCGCTTCCCCCTGTCGTCCAAGAGCCACTGGGATGTGCCCGTGCGACTGCCGGACGGGCAGATTGTGCATGTCCTGGCCTCCCACCCCACTCCGGCCGCGTTTGATGGCGACGAGATGCGCAACAAGCTGCGCAACCATGACGAAATCCGATTCTGGGGCGCCTACATCGATGGGCACGAGCACATGATGGACGATGCGGAGACCCGCGGCGGACTTGCCGCAGACGCCGAATTCGTCATCATGGGCGACTTGAACGCCGATCCGGACGAGGGCTCATCCGTGGATGATCCCATCGGCACCTGGCTCTTGTCCAATCCGCGCGTGAACGGCGACTTTGTGCCGGTCGCCGATGAGGCGGGCGTTGCCGCCTATCCGGATCTGGATCCGGACGATACGGCGCGCTGGGGCCTGCGGGTGGACTATGCCCTGCCCTCGGCGGGCCTTGATGTGGTTGGCGGCGGCGTCTATCGGCCGGCAGCCGACGCGCCGGTAACCAGTGACCACTTCCCCGTCTGGATCGACGTGGCCCTCAGGGCTGATCAGTAGTGTGGCTGCAGCGTGAGCTGAGGCTGACCGCGCGGCCGCGGGGCTTCCACCTGGTCACGGGCGATGTGGTCGCGGCACTCCCGGAGCTTTCCGGCGTGCGAGCGGGACTGCTGCATGTGCACATCCTGCACACGTCGGCATCGCTGACGCTGAACGAAAATGCGGACCCGGACGTACGCCACGACTTCGAGCAGCACTTCAATCGCATGGTGCCGGAAAATGCGCCCTACTACCGTCACACGCTTGAGGGCCCAGACGACATGCCGGCCCACATCAAGGGCTCGCTGATGGGATTCGAGCTGACCATTCCCGTCCGGGATGGTCGATTGTGGCTTGGGACGTGGCAAGGTGTGTATTTATGCGAGCACCGGGACCGCGGGGTACCGCGCCGGTTGGCTCTCACCCTGTTTGGAGAATCGTGATGCGCTCGCTTGTTGTGTTGGTACTGGCGCTGGCCGCAGCCGGCTGTGGCCCGGCCGCGAGCGACGAGCAAGGGGTCCGGGAGGTGAATGGGACTCAGTTGTTTGTGCGAGAGATGGGCTCAGGAGCGCCGGTTCTGGTGGTGCACGGCGGCCCGCTCATGGAGCACGGCTATTTCCTGCCGCATCTCACCCCGCTTGCTGACGATTTCCGGCTGGTATTCTATGACCAGCGCATGAGCGGACGCACCCCGGTCGACTCGGTGGGCGGCGTGTCCATGGCGCTGCTGCTCCAGGACATGGATGCGCTCAGGGCAGATGAGGGCGTCGAGCAGATTCACGTCATCGGGCACTCGTGGGGTGGCCATCTGGCAATGCGCTATGCGATGGCCTATCCGGAACGGCTCAGGTCGTTGGTCTTGTCCAACCCGATGGCCGGGAGCCGGGTGCTGTGGATGGAGGAAGAGGCTGAGCTCGCGGCGCGGGCGTCCGATGCGGATCGAGCAGAGCGGCAGGCCATCATGGCCACCCCTGCGTTTTCCAGGTTCGATCCGGCGGCGATTGATCAGCTCATGCGCGTGTCATTCCGGGTGCAGTTTGCCGATACCGCCCGAATGCACGGGCTGAGCATGTATTTCCCGGACGACTATGCCGACCGAAGCAGCCGATTTGGGGCGCTGTTTGCGGAGATGATGGCGTACGACTTCCACGACGCGCTGGGCTCATTCGAGGCGCCGACGCTGCTCGTCTACGGTGAGGAAGAGCCGGCGGCGACGATTGGTGGTGTAGCGCTTCTGGAGGCGTTGCCGAATGCGGAAATCGTGCTCGTTCCGGATGCGGGGCACTTCCCGTTCATCGAGCAGCCGGACGAGTGGCTGGAGGCGGTTGGGGGATTCCTGAAGGTCAGGTGACGTGACCTCTTTATGAGGCGGAGTAACAGTGTTTTTGCACATTAACATTATCAGTGTTATTGTGCACTTGCACTGTTAATATTTTCTGCCTGAAGAGTGGAAGACCTGCCCAAGAGACTGACTGTGTACTTTGAGGAAGCCCTCGGCGCCTCCTTGGAGATGCACCCGTGGAGACGGTCGCTGCCACATTTTCTGCGGCACGCCTACGATTATGGCGTGGCCGAAGTGCTTGGCGCCAAACTCCTGTTCGTCTTCGATGATGCCGACGAAGAGCGCGCTCCGTCAGTCATTCGGAAGCACATAAGTCAGATGAGGGCAAACGAAGAAGGCATCGACGGAGTCGTGTACGTTCCCCGTCGGGTCTCCGCGTACAACCGCAGCCGGATGGTCAAGCAGGGCCTGCCCTTCGTGGTTCCGGGAAACCAGATGTATCTGCCGACCATCGGCATCGACTTTCGAGAGCACTTCAGACGCTCGCGCCCCGAGCCTGCGCGCCTCAGTCCTTCCGCGCAGGTGCTGTTGATTCACATGCTGCTTCATCGGACCGACTCCCGGATCACTCCCAAGCAAGCTGGAATCACTCTCGGTTACTCTCCGATGACCATGACGCGGGCGTTTGACGAACTTGAGGCAGCCAAACTGGCGATTAGTCAATCGCATGGAAGAACGCGCCCACTAGGTTTGATTGCCCCCCCGGGAGAGACCTGGCAGTTGGCTCTCTCCTACCTGCGAAGCCCCATCAAGAGGCGGTCAGTCATACAGCGAAACTCGGCGCTGGATGCTGCCCCTATTGCCGGTTTATCCGCCCTCGCCGAGTACACAATGATGGCTCACCCGCGTCGGCCAACAAGGGCGTTGAGTCAAGAAGCCTGGCAAAAAGTGCGAGTCAGTCTAGACACAACGTCCATCCCGCAACAGGACCCCGATGCTATTACCATAGAAGTATGGTCTTACTCACCGTCGGTGATTTCCCATCGGGAATGCGTGGACCATCTATCCCTGTTCCTGAGCCTCCGGGACAGCGAAGACGAGCGCGTGACCGCCGCTCTGGATGAACTCCTGGAGCAAGTAGCATGGTAAGGGGGCTTGACCTCTTTCGAGAGCATTTCCGCCCGTACACCGACCGCTTTGTATTGATTGGCGGAACTGCGTGCGACATCGAGATGACTGCGGCCGGCCTCGATTTCCGGGCCACCAAAGATCTGGACATCGTCCTGTGGGTGGAAGCGCTGGACGCCACGTTTGTCAGTGCCTTCTGGGATTTCGTCCGTGCGGGAGAATACCAGCAGAGAGAAAAGTCGAGTGGTGGCAGGCAGTTCTACCGGTTCGTCAAGCCGGTGAAGACAGAGTATCCCTTCATGCTGGAGCTTTTTTCTCGGGAGCCCGACTCAATCGACGTCGCCTCCGGGGGCACACTGACCCCTCTGCCCATGGCGGAGGAGGTCTCCAGCCTGTCGGCAATTCTCATGGACCAGACCTACTACAACTTCGTCCGAGCCGGCCGGATTGAGACGGAAGGACTACCCGTGATCGGCGCATCCCACCTGATCCCCCTCAAGGCGCGTGCATGGCTGGATTTGAGCGCGCGAAAAGAGGCTGGCGAGCAGGTCGACAGCAAGAGCATCAAGAAACACAAGAACGATGTTTTCCGCCTGTTCCAGATTGTCCGAAAGTCTGAGCAACCTCCCCCCGAGATCGTCCAGAGCGACATGGCGCAGTTCCTTCGTCGCATGGAGTCCGAAGAGATCAGCCTGAAGGCCCTGGGGGTTGAGGGCTCGCTGGATGAGATTCTGTCCGGTCTGAAGGACGTCTATCACCTGAGCTAGCCGCGCGGAGCAACGACCGCCCTACACCTTCTGCCGGAGAATCAGCGCGCCGAGGGGCGGCAGGGTCAACAGGGCGTACGGCTTCTCTGCAGCCACCGGCGCGTCAGACGCCACGGCCGCCTCTTGTCCAGCGTTCGCATCCTGGACCGCTGCGACCTCCACCGAAGTCGTGCCGTGCACCTTCGAAACCACCACGGTGCCCGGGGACACACCGCTGCCCCCAAACCGAACATCGTCCGAGTTCAGCACAAGCTCCCATTCACCCTCGGGCAAATGCACACCGTAGTCCGAACGGGGCATCGGCGTGAAGTTGAGCACGAACGCCAGTTCAGGCACCGGTCTCTCCTTCTTCTTGCGCTTCTTTTTCCGGCCCTTCTCCGGTTCGGGCTCAGGGGCCGGGGTCCGCGGTTTGCGTCGGTACGACACCACACAGCGCTCCCAGTCTGACAGGTCGATCCATTCGAATCCACCTCCCTCCTCGTTGGCCAACGCGGGCTCCGCCTTGTAGAGCGCATTGAGCTCCCGCAGGAAATCGCGCACCCCGGCGTGTAGGGAATCCTGCGCCAGAAACCAGTCGATTTCGCGGTCGTGACTCCACTCGCGGACTTGTCCGAACTCGGAGCCCATGAAGAGCAGCTTCTTGCCGGGGTGCCCCCACATGTGCGCATACATCAGGCGCAGGTTTGCCGCCTGTTGCCAGGAATCCCCGGGCATCTTGTTCCAGAGCGAGCCCTTCCCGTGCACGACCTCATCGTGCGACAGTGTCAAGGCGTAGTGCTCCGAGTAGGCATAGACCAGCGGGAATGTCAGGCTGTTGAAGTGGTACTTCCGATTGATGGGGTCCTGACGCATGAACTCGAGCGTGTCATGCATCCAGCCCATGTTCCATTTGTAGAGGAAGCCGAGCCCGCCATCGTACGTGGGCGCGGAAACACCGGGCCACGCGGTGGACTCCTCCGCAATCATCATGACTGACGGAAAACGCGAGTACACCTCTTCATTGGTGCGCTTCAGGAAGTCGATGGCCTCCAGGTTTTCGCGGCCTCCAAATTGATTGGGCGTCCAGTTGTCGCGCGAGTAGTCGCGATACAACATGGAAGCCACGGCGTCGAATCGCAGCCCGTCGATGTGGAACTCGTCCAGCCAGTAGCAAGCGTTCGCTATCAGGAAGTTGCGAACGCCCGCCTTGCCGTAGTCGAAGACCAGCGTGCCCCAGTCGGGGTGATGACGCATCACCGGATCCCAGTGCTCATACAGCGCGGACCCGTCGAAATAGGCGAGTCCCTGCGGGTCGGTGGCGAAGTGCGCCGGCACCCAGTCCAGAATGACTCCAAATCCTCTTTGGTGCAGGTAATCCACCAAATACCGGAAATCGTCGGCCGTGCCGTATCGATAGGTTGGCGCGTAGTACCCCACCACCTGGTAGCCCCAGGACGGGTAGTACGGGTGCTCCTGCACGGGCATCAGCTCCACATGGGTGAAGCCCATGTCTTCCAGATGGTCCGCCAATGGCTCGGCGACCTCCCGGTAGGACAGGGAATTACCGTCGGGCCCGCGCTTCCACGAACCCAGGTGCACCTCATAAATCGACACCGGCTCATGCATCGTTTCGGGGCCCCGCCGCGAGGCCATCCAGGAGGAATCGCCCCACGCGTAGTCACTCGAGGCAATGATGGAGGACATGCCGACCAGGGCGTTGCCATTCGGGGCCGGCGCCTCCAGGGACCGGGCGTACGGATCGGTTTTGTCTACGACAAAGTCACCTCGCCGGACCCGGTATTTGTAATGCTGACCGGTCTTTGCGCCGCGGATGTAGCCCTCCCAAAGTCCCCCGCCTACGGGGTTCAACGGATTCGCCGACGGGTCCCAACCGTTAAAATCCCCGATCACCGCGATCGATTCCGCCGACGGCGCCCAGACAGCAAACCAGGTACCGACCCGGTTCGGGTGCGCGCCCAGCTTTCGATAGCAGTCAAAATGAATGCCGCGCTCCCAGCGCGAAATATCCTCACTCGTCAGCCAGGGCATGATGTGTGCTTTGGGACTGGTGTTGTCGGTCGGTCGTGCAAAAACCGCGTCCGCCGGCAGATTTGCAAAACAAAACCGACCGCTTGAGGCAATATCGCCTCTATATTCGCGCGCGCTTCCAGCACCTCCTGCATGTTAGAACCCATACCCCAGCCGCGGCCAGGTAAGCCGTATCCGCTGGGCGCCACATTTGACGGCTCCGGAGTCAATTTTGCCATCTACTCCCAGCATGCTGAGGAAGTGGAACTGGTGCTCTTCCGGGACACCGGGTCGTCGGAACCGTACGCCACCGTGAGTTTGCCCGAGCGCACCGGTCCCGTGTGGCACGGATACCTGCCCGACCTGGGTCCGGGTCTGCTTTACGGGTACCGCGTGCACGGCCCGTACCAGCCCGAAAAAGGGCATCGGTTCAACTCGAACAAGGTGCTGCTGGACCCCTATGCGCGCAAGATCGGCCGCCCCATGCAGATGCATGATTCGATCTTCGGCTACAAGCGCGACGCCCCCGACGGAGACGCTTCCTTCAACCCGCGCGACTCCGCCGCCTACGCCCCGCTCGGCATGGTCTGCGAGAACGGCTACGACTGGGGGGACGATGCGCCCCCCGGCATTCCGTGGGAGCAGACCGTCATCTACGAGACGCATGTAAAGGGCCTGAGCAAACTCAATCCGGCCGTGCCCGAGGAGCTGCGCGGCACGTTCAAAGGGCTGGCCCATGAGTCGGTTATCCGGCACTTCCAGCGCATCGGCGTGACCACGGTCCAGCTATTGCCCGTGCACGCCAAGGCCGTTGAAGCGCATCTCAATGACCACGGGCTGACGAACTACTGGGGCTATGGCACGCTGAACTACTTCAGTCCGGAGCCGACCTACGCGGCGGACCCGGAGAACGCGGTAAACGAGTTCAAGGCCATGGTGCATGCGCTGCATCGCGAGGGCCTCGAAGTCATCATCGATGTGGTGTACAACCACACGGGCGAAGGATCCCGTATGGGCCCGACCGTCAGCTTCCGGGGCATCGACAATCGCGCCTACTACAAGGAAAACCCGAGCAACCCGCGGTACCTCCTGGACTATACCGGAACCGGCAACACGCTGGACGCGGGCAATCCGCATGTCCTGCAGCTGATCACCGACTCGCTGCGCTACTGGGTGCAGGAGATGCACGTCGACGGATTCCGATTCGACCTCGCCTCCAGCCTCGCGCGCGACCTCTACGAGGTCAACATGTTATCGGCCTTTTTCAAGGTCGTGCAGCAGGATCCGGTCCTCAGCCAGGTCAAATTGATCGCGGAGCCCTGGGATGTGGGACCGGGCGGGTACCAGGTGGGCGGATTCCCGTGGTTGTGGACCGAATGGAACGCCGCCTACAGGGACACGGTGCGACGCTTCTGGCGAGGCGACACGGGGGTGCTCGGCGAATTTGCCACCCGCGTATCGGGTTCGAGTGACCTGTACAACAACTCCGGTCGCCGCCCCTTCGCCTCCATCAACTTCGTTACCGCGCACGACGGCTTTACGCTGCGCGACCTCGTCTCCTACGAGCGCAAGCACAATGAAGCCAATGGCGAAAACAACCGGGACGGCAACAACGCCAACTTCTCCACGAACTGTGGCCACGAAGGCGACTCCTGGAACAAGGACGTGCTGGCTTGCCGCGAAGCCCGGGTACGCGCGCTGCTGACGACGCTCTTCCTCTCACAGGGTGTGCCGATGCTGCTCGGAGGCGACGAACTATGGCGCACGCAGCTCGGCAACAACAACGCCTATTGCCAGGACAATGCGCTCAGTTGGTACGACTGGAGCAAGGCCGACCCGGACCTGCTCGAGTTCGTGACCAAGGTGATCGACTTCAGGGCATTGCATCCGAATTTTCGGCGGCACCGTTTTTTATCGGGCCAGCCGAACGACTCCGGCTTGCGGGACGTCACGTGGTGGCACCCGAAGGGCCGCATGATGCTCCCGGACGATTGGCGGGTCGCCCATGCCCGCACACTCGGCATGCTCCTGCGTGGCGATGTAATCGAGGACCGCAATCCGGACGGCTCGGCCGTGCTGGACGACTCCTTTTTGGTGCTCTACAACGCGTCCGACTCCGCCGCGACGTTCGTCATGCCGCCTGAGCAGACCGAGCTCCAGGGGCACTGGGAAGTCGCCCTGCAGTCAACAGGCACGGTAGAAGCGAGCACCTGGGCGCCCGGGGATGCCATGATCCTGCCGCGGATCAGCGTGACCGTGCTGAAAGCGGTCAGCGCTCCGGACTCCTAGTTCCGGCCGTACACGCTGGCCGGTGCGATGCGCCGGACGCCTAGTTCCGGCCGTACACGCTCGTCAGGGTCTTGATGCGCCGGGTCAGATCGGCCGTGACCGCATCGCCCGGCATGCGCCAGCCCCAGTTGCCCGCGGCAACGCCCGGCGTATTGAGGCGACCTTCACTGCCGACGCCGAGCACATCCTGCATGGGCGTCACAACCATGGCTGCAACCGACGCCATTAGCGCTCGGATCGCCCTCCAGTGGACCTCGGTGTCATCCGACACTTCCAGGTATTCGCGGGCATAGGTCAATGCGCGCTGCGTGACCTCAGCATCCTGGGTGCTCTGCGTATTGGTCCACCAACCGACGAAGGTATCGTTGTCGTGCGTGCCTGTATAGGCGACCAGATCCGTGGAATAGTTGTGCGGCAGGAAGCTGTTGTCCGGGCCGGCATCGAAGGCAAACTCCAGGATGGCCATGCCGGGGTAGCCGAACCGCTTCATGAGGTTGGTGACTCCGTCCGTAATGACGCCCAGGTTTTCAGCCACCACGGGCAGCGGTCCGAGGTGCTCGGTCAGCGCGTGAAAGAGTTCGGCACCGGGCCCCCGAACCCATCGGCCGTTGATGGCGGTTGGCTCGGAGGCCGGGACCTCCCAGAAGGCCTCAAAACCTCGGAAGTGATCCAGGCGCACAAGGTCCACCTGTTCCAGAATGCGGGCCATGCGACGCTTCCACCAGTCGAAACCGCTGTGCTCCATGCGGTCCCATCGGTAGATGGGGTTGCCCCAGCGCTGGCCGGTCTCCGAGAAGTAGTCCGGCGGCACGCCGGCCACGACGGTGGCGTTGCCGTTCTCGTCGAGGTGGAAGAGCTCAGGGCTGGACCAGACATCGGCGGAATCCTGTGCCACGTAGATCGGAAGATCGCCGAAAATGCGGATCTTCCGCTCGTTGCAGTAGCGTTTGAGGTTGCTCCACTGGCGGTCAAAGAGGAACTGCCAGAACCGGCGCATGTCGATCTGCGCGCGATTTGCCTCAATGAACGCACCGATAGCGGCATCTTCACGCATCGCAAGCTCGCGAGGCCACGCAGTCCACTCCACCTGCTCGTGTGCGTCCTTGATCGTGTCAAACAGCGCGTAGGCATCCAGCCAGTTCTGATGACGGCGGCAGTAGACCTCGTAATCGCCCCGGGGAATGCGCGATCCTCCTGCGACAAATGCCTCGTAGGCGTTCGTCAGCAGGGTCTTCTTGAAGGCGATGGCCGCCGCGAAATCGACGTGGCCCTCCGGGAAATCCGGCACATCGGACAGATCCGCCTCGGACAAAAGGCCATCTTCCCGGAGCAGGTCCGGACTGATCAGGTTCGGGTTGCCGGCAAACGTGGAAGGGCTCGCGTATGGTGATTCGCCGTAGCCGGTAGGAACCACCGGGAGCACCTGCCAGATGGTCTGGCCCGCCTCCGCCAGAAAATCTGCAAACCGATAGGCTTCTGCGCCCAGATCACCGATTCCGTACGGACCGGGCAGCGAAGTAATGTGCAGCAGTAGGCCGCTCTGGCGGGTATCGGTCATGGGCGCAGTTTGCGTTTTGGGGCGCCGAAGTTAGTAAACCGCCGTAACAAGGCGATAAGGCTGACGTACTATTCCTCGCTGATCATTGGTGAAAAACGCCTTTTTTGCATGCAGGACGTCCTGAATGTGCTGGACCCCGCCGATTACCGCTTCCTCGTGGGAGTCGTCGAGAGCAACTTCAACTTCGCTGATGATACGCGGCTGCGACGACTGGTGGATGCCGTTGAGGCCGACGACACGCCTGAGCACCGCGAGGCGTTTTGCACCGCGTTCGAGGAGCACGTGCGCTATCTGGGCAGTTCCGACATCATGTGGGCGTTCCGGTTTGCAACCGGTCAGGAACCCGGGGCTGCCTTCGGCGAGATCGTCAACGACGTGGCGAAGGCGCTGAAAGTCGACAAGCCCAAACTGGGCACGGACAGGGAACGTGTGGAGGAACTGGCTCAGGCCTATGCCACGCAAAAGTTCTCCGAGCTCAGTCCGGATGAGCAGCAGAAGATGCTGGAGGACCTGGGCGTCGAGCGCGAGAAGGCCCAGGCGTTCATCGCGCGTTCCGGCGCCAAATTCGCGTTGCCCATCCTGATCGAGACCTTCAACCTCGTGATCGTCGAAGGGCTCATCAAAACGATCATCTTCGGCACGATTGCCAAGATCATCGGCCGCCAGCTGACGGCGCGACTGTTCTCATTCCTTGTGGGTCGCCTTCCGTGGTGGGTCACGTGGATCGGTCCGGCGGCCTGGACCCTGTCCATCGGTTGGACCGCGCTGGACGTACAGGGACCGGCGATGCGCAAGACCATCCCCGTAGTGCTGTACCTGGGTGTGGCGTCGATGCGGGAGCGTAGCCGGGCGGCCGCCGAGGCCTAGGCGTTCGTCCCGCCCGCTCCCTCCGGCGACAGCTGTTGGGCGCCACACGACGACGCCGGGCCGCAGGGTGAGGCCGCGCGTCCGGGCGCCTCAAGAGTCAGGACGGCTCAGGCTGGGTTACAATGTGCTGAAAGCGTGCGTAGGCGCGATCGACCAATTCCTTGGCGGCACCGGCCGGCAGATCGATGCCTTCCGCCGGACGCATCGCACTGGCCCCGGCGGCATCGACATAAACGGACGCCAGCCCCAGCCGGCGCTGAAACAACGAGGCGCTGCGATAGAAGACCTGGCTGCGCTCAAGAGGCAACAACCACGTGTGCTGCCGGACCACCCCCTTGCGGAAGTACAGCCAGCGCTCGTCTTCCCCGTACCCGAGTCCCCGGTACCGCAGCACGGCCCAGACCAGCGCCAGCGGCAACATCGACAGCAACCACAGTCCGGGTCGCCAGAAATAGCCGATTCCGCCGGCCAATGTCACAATGGCGACGGCATATCGCACAAATCCGCGGCGAATCGTGAGCCTGGAGACCGGAGACAGTTCGGGCACACGCACGCCCCCCGGATCCGGGTGCGGCAAGCCTTGCTGAAGTCGATTTGCCGCGCGCATCACGTCGTCCATTCTGCCGAACGGCACCGCCACCTTGTGCCCCCGCTCCTTGACGTCGAAGCCCATCGTCTGTACCTCAAGCCGGTACCAGCCGAATCGGCGCATGAGCGGGTTGGTGCGGATAATGAAAGCCTGCACTTTTCGCAGCGGAATCGTGCCGGTGTGACGGGACAGCAGGCCCTGCCGGTGGTGCAGCTTGTTGCCTTCGGCGTGAAGTACGAATCCGTAATACCGATTCAGATTGACCAGAATGCCGCTCAGCCAGGCAAACAGCACCGCAAGGAAAAGCACCGACAATCCGACAATAAAGGGCGATTCCCCCGCTGCCTCAGCCAGCCCCTCGAATCTGCCACCCGCGAACCAGTCGAAAATCGCCTCCGGATCCGGTTCGACGTACTGGAAAATGGAAAAGAACACCGCGATGTAGAGCATCGAGAAGCGGAAAACGCCGGACAGGATGACCCGGCGCATATCCATCTCAAACACGGGCTCGATCTCGGGCTGATCGACTGATTCGAAAATCGCGCCCGGGGCTTTCTGCGACCGAGCCGCCGCGCCACCCTCGGCGGAAAACGCACCAGGCCCGGCCGAAACCGCGCCGAGCTCGGCGGAAACGGCGCCAGGCTCCGCGGACGCCGCGGTGCGCCGGGAGGCGGAGACCGCCCCCCCGGCTGCGGCCGCCTTCTGGAATTGCTGCACGGTCTCCCGCACGCGATGGGCCTCCTGCAGGCTGACCACATCCAGGACCCCTTCGGCCGACTGCGATCCGGCCGTAAAGATGCTCACCCTCGCCGTACCGGTCACACGCTGCAGGATGCCCTGCTCGATCTCGATGTTCTGGACGCGGTCAATCGGGATGTTTCGGCGGGTAACCGTGGTGACGCCGGACCGGATCACGATCTCCGCGGGCGAAATGCCGTACCGGAATCGCACGTAGCGAATGATGGTCCAGGGAAAAACCAGCAGGCCGTACATGGCACCGAGCGCCAGGTTGAACCACGCCCCCCCATCGTTCGAACGGATCGCCGGCAAGAGGATGAGAATCAGTGCCGGAATTCCCACAAGCACCTTCTGAACGAGGGTCATGGGGTGGAGCCGGTGCGGGGTCGCGTCCGGCGCCTCCTCGGGAGCACCGGACGCGGATTCCGGCGCAATCCGGTCCTGCGCGGCAGAATCCTCCATCAGACCGGCTCGTCAGTTATGTAGAGCTTGATCCGGTCTCGGAGCTGCTGGGCCTCATCGAACTGCAACCCCGGCAGGACCACCTGGCTGGACCGCGTGCCGGCCGTGTGCACGATCAGATTGCCCAGTTCATATTCACGTTCGATGATGTCCTGGCTGACGTCCATGTGCTGCACGCGCCTCAGCGGCACAATGGTCGTCACCCGGGTGAGGATGCCACGCTCCAGAAAGAGCTCCTGGTCATCCAACCGGAATGCCCAGAACCGGTACCGCAGGCGCGGCGTCACGGCCGTGGAGGTGCCGAAGACCACCAGCGCGGCAATGGACGCCATGCCCAGCGGCAGGAAGGCCTCCTCGTCAAACAGGTTGGATACGTCGTAGGCGGCCGCGATCAGGAAGGCCACGATCCCGGTCAGGGCCAGCTTGATCCGCCAGACCTTCTGGATGGCGGGATCGAGTTTCCGGAGTTCGTCGATGATCAGCTGGCTGGCTTGTTCATGAGACCATACACCCAGGCACCGGCAGCGCCGCCGCCAAACGGGCCGACCAGATACAGCCACACGTCGGCAAGGTGCCCGGCATCGCCCATGATTGCGTCCGTGAGCGCAGGACCCAGGCCGACGGCCGGGTTGAACGCACCGCCCGAGATATCGCCTACGGCAAATGCGCCCGCGGCGACGGTAAATCCGATGGCCAGGCCGAAGTACGAATTGCCCGCCGTTTCGTCGGTAGCTGCCACGTTCAGAATGACCAGCACCAGTGCAAAGGTGAACAGGAATTCCGCCACCAGCGCGCCGACCATCTGGCCTTCTGCCGGCGAGGGCACGATCAACTGCCCGGCAAGGTGCATGGCCACGAAGCTCGCCACCACGGCGGCCAGAATCTGGGCGGCGATGTACTTGATCATGTCGCCCTGCGTCATCAGCCCCCGCATCCACGCGGCGAGCGATACAGCGGGGTTGTAGTGTGCCCCGGAAATGTGACCGCCCATGTAGACCATCACCATGAGCATGCTGCCGATGGCGACGGGCGCGAGCAGAGACCCCGATGCAACCGTCAGAATGATGGTCGCCATGAGGAAGAACGTACCGATGAACTCGGTGATCAGCTTGGAAGTCATGTCAGGGGGAGTTTGGAGGGATACGCAAGCATACGCCCGGTGCAGGGCTGAATGCCAGCCTCTTCGCTGCGTGCCTACAGCAGCATGTCCGAGTAGCTGCGGTCAATCAGGTCTTCGGGTCGGACGGCAAACACGTCCATAAACTCGCGGCACTGGGCCTCAAGACGGTCGGCTCCGATGGAACCATCACGGTCGATGGCCTCGATCTCCACGAACCGGCCGAGTCCGACCACGTCATCCAGGTGGATTTTGACGTTTTCGGCGAACCAGATCTCCCGCTCCTTGTCCACGACTACGAGCACGTTCAGTCCGGCGCGGAGCACATCGCCCAGACCCGCGTCCGCCGGGACACGCGCCAACGTGACTTCCGAGCGCTTTGGGCCCTCCTGATCCGGCCGCTCGTAGTGGATCAGAGAGTTTTCGATGGTGCCCTCCCGGAGCTTCATTCTCCCGGTCCGGGCCTGAAAGTAGGTGTCGATTTGCCGGTCCAGACCGATCCGTCGTGCCCCTCGCGCGGTCAACGCGGCCCGGAGCGGAGCGTGGTCGGCACAGCGTGCCTTGATTTCGATGTTCAGCGGCATGGAATTGCGAATTTTCCGCCGCAATATCGGCCTGGGAACCGGCGGAACCCGCACTGTTGAAGGCGCCATCTCATTCGGTCCTCACGGACCACCCACGGTGTTCATCCGAACCCTCTCGCTTCTCGTCGTGATCGTTCTCGGTCACGCCCTGCCCGGGGTCGCGCCCGGCCAGGTCCGGCCCGATTGGCCCGGAGTCCGTCCACCCGCTTTCACCCTGCCGACGGATCCCGCCGAGGTGGCGGGCCTTCAGCTGCCGTTTGCCCCCACTGGCGGCACTACACCGCTGGCGGCCGGGAAACACGCGTCGCTGTTTCTCAAATCCGTGCATATCGCCGGGAGCGGAAACCTGTCCCGCATTGATTCGGCATCGGACGTTGCCGTGTCGGGCGATGTGATCGTGACCGTCGGCGCCGGTGAAATGCCCGGCACTTCCTTCGACTGGTGGGTCGCGGCCTACAGCCACACGGGCACACCATTGTGGACGCACCGCCACGACGGCACGGCAGAAGCCTATGATCTGGCGCTCCTGGTCAGGGCCGTGACCGACGGATTTGTAGTGGCCGGCATCACATCGGATCCCGCCACCCAGCTGGACCTGCTGGTCGTCAAATACGGGCTCGACGGCACGGTGCGCTGGCAAACCAGGTACGACGGACCGCACCGGGGCTACGACGTGCCCAACGCCATGGCGGTCGATGGGCAGGGCAACACGTACATCACGGGATACTCCCATCGCACTCCCGGGCTGGGCAACAACATCGCCATGCTCACCCTGAAGCTGGACGCGTCCGGCGTGATCGAGTGGGTGATGCGGGAGGACGCCGAAATCGGGGAAGGCCTGGGCATCGCGGTCTCCCCTGCCGGCACCGTGGCGGTCACCGGGACGCAGGTGAGCCACGACCCCGCCACAGCGATCAGCCGACACAATTTTGCCACGTTGGTTTACGATGGGGAGGGCGGCGTGCGCTGGAAAGACCTGCGCAGCGTAGCCAGCCGCAACGAGGCTGTCGGCCACGCTGTCGGCTTTCTGCCGGACGGTGGCGTGGTTGCCACCGGCAAGGCTTTCGTGGCGCCAGGGGCCTTCGACACCCGCACGTACGCCTTCGATGCGCAGGGTCAACTCCGCTGGACGGATCGCTACGGCGGTGCGACCGGCCTGGACGATGTACCGGTCGGTTTGCTGATCGACGACGCCGGCGTCACCATCTGCGGATACACGCAGGCAGCGGCTGAGGGCTGGTGGACGCGTCGGCTGGACCCGGCCGGCTCTCTTGTGTGGAGTCTCCCGACCACCAACGCACGACGCCTGGTGGCCTGCCGCCCTCATGATGCGCAGTCGTTTCTGATGGTCGGCAATGTGGCTGAGCCGGACCCGACGTGGAACACGGTAGTCTCCCTGGTCTCCGCGAACGACGGCAGCGAGATCTGGAGTCGGACCATCGACCGTGGTGACGACGACCAGGCCTATGGGGTGGCCGCCGTAGACGGTGACGTGCTGGTGGCCGGTCGTACCTGGGCGGAAGACACCGACTACGACCTGCACATTTACCGCCTGTCGGAGACCGGCTCGACGCGCTGGGAGCGCACACTTGGAGGCCGCGGCGAATCGAATGATTTCGCAATGGCGGCCACGTTTGGCCTCGACGGCAGCACATATGTCACCGCGCAAAGTTGGCTGGACTGGCAGTCCGACCTCATGACAACACGATTCGCCCCTTCCGGTGTGGAGGCGTGGACCGCCCTGTCCCGCCCGCGGGCCGGCAACGAGCCTCGGGACGTAGCGGTCGATGCTCAGGGCCGGGTGCTTACCGCGGGATCTACCCACATCAGTCAGGGCTCCGAATCCTGGGCTGTTCCCGTGCTCTCCATGGCCGATGCGCAGGGCAACGAGTCCTGGGTCACGGTGCATGACCCCGGATTCGCCGGCCGATTGGACGACGTGGAGTGGGGTCCGGACGGGCCGGTGGCCTCCGGCCCGCCGCTGAACCTGTTCGCGTTCGATGAGCAGGGTGCCGTGCGATGGTATTGGCAGCATCCCGATGCTGTCTGGGGCGGGTGGGAACGGGTGCTGGTTCGCAGCCAGCCGGACGGAACCCACTATCTGATCGGGGCGCTCAGCACAATGCCGGGAGTTGCCCCCGCCGGCGACCCGGTGATTGTTGGCGTGGACCGCACCGGCCAGGCGGTCTGGAGTCGCCGGATTGACCTCGGCGCGTTCTTTGTCCAGCCGGCCGCAGCCCAGATCGGGCCGTCGGGCGAACTGGCCGTGGCCTACACGCACGTTCTGCCCGGCGGTCGGCGAACCTGGTGGTTCGCTGTCATCGAGCGGGACGGCTCGATCCGTTGGCAGGACGGCTTCCGGTCCGAGCAGGGAGAAATTGACGTACCGTCGGACCTGGTAGTTCTGCCGGACGGATCTCTCCTCATAGCCGGCGGCACCCTGGACGAACTCTCCGGATCAGACCTGCGCCAGCATGTGGTCCTGAAATACGGTGCGGACGGCGTGCGGTTGTGGGAATACCGGTCGGGCACGCTGTACAAGGCCGCGGGGCCGGACGGCAATTTTCGCCACGGCCCCCGCATTGCTCCTACCGCGCACGGTGGGGTGTACCTGGCAGGGCAACTGATGAACCAGCAGCCCCACCTGATCGATCTCGTGCTTCTGAAGCTGGCTCCGGACGGACGGCTTGAATCCGGGGTGAGCTACGACTCGCCGAACGGGTACTACGACTTTGCCACAGGCATTTCGGTCGATCCGGTCGATCCGAGCACCATCAGACTCGCTGCCTTCCGGGGCTACCGGCAGCCACTGGGAGACTGGATTCGGGGCGTGGTGAGCACACTGGTTTTCGAGGACGTCGGGGTCGCCCTGGCAACCGAGGTCGGTTTGCCTCAGCAGCCCGAGATCGAAATCTGGCCACAACCTGCGCACGGCGAGGCATTCCTGCGCTTCAGGCCCGTGCCTGCAGAACGCATGCTTTCGGTGTTCGATGCGCTGGGTCGGCGGATTCACCATGAGCGGATCGCCTCCTACCAGGACACGATCACGCTCGGCGTGCAGGGATTGCCCGCCGGGCTCTACCTGGTCACGCTGGGCGAATCGCGGCGCACGCTGGTGGTGCTGTAGCGGACCAGCCGCGGCTGCCGGCCCGGGGCTCGACGCCCCCCGCCGCTGCCGGCCGGGCGGCCCGTCGCGTCAAAGCCGCTTTACCCTTCCAGCTCGCGGTCCAGGACGGCGCGGATGAACTCGGTATTCCGGTAGTTCGACGCCTTGCGACCATTGATGAAGATGGTCGGCGTCTGGCTCACGGTTGAGTTGAACCCCGCCTCGAGATCCGACACCACGCGGGCGCGGGTAGCCGGATCGGCCTGGCAGGCCCGGAACGCTTCCATGTCAAAACCCATGTCCTCCGCTGTCGACTCAAACAGCGCCGGGCCGAGCTGGACCTGCTGCCGGAAGAGTTCGTCATGGTACTCCCAGAACGCCGCGTCTCCTTCAGCCTGCGCGCACACCGCCGCCACGGCGGCCGGCCCGGCCTGCGCGTGCAGCTGACTCTGCATGCGCGGGTTGAAGTTGGCATCGAGCGGGTAATTCATATAGTAAAGGGCCACGTCTTCCCGGTACTCAAACAGGGCCGTGCGCAGGTGAAATGCGCTTTCCCGGCACGCGGGGCACTGGAAATCGGCGAATTCGACAATCTTGATATCCGCGTCGGGATTGCCCCACACGGCGGCATTCGGGTCGATAGGCACATCGATCGGCGTCTGCCGAAAATGCCCCGTCAGCGCGAGGTCCACGTCCCAGTTCGGGTCGACCACCTGGGCGGACTCGGACTGGCGCTTCATGCCGATCCAGCCGATGCCGAAAACAAGCACGGCCAGCAGGCCCCAGCGCTTGAGGTTGGGCTCAAACTTGAGCTCGTTTTCGTCCCCCTTGATGCCGGCAATCCAGCCTTTGATAAGTGCGCCCCAGCGGCTCGGGCCGTAGCCGAGGCCCACGGGCAGCGTGAACAGGAGGCCGATATTCACTGCGTACATGCCGATGCACACCAGGCATACCACGGCCAGCTGCACCAGGTGGTAGCCCTTGAGCACTGAGAACAGCACGGAGCCTATCGCCAGAATGAACGACAGCGTGATCCAGCCGGCCGCGTTTCTGCGATCCTTGGCCATCGTGCCCCAAAGCGCGGACAATCCGGCGAATGCGTAGAACAAGAAGCCCCACCAGGCGACCGGTATTCCCATCAATTCGCCGTACGAGCTTGAATGGGCAAGGTCACAGTTGACGAAGTCGTTGATCGAACAGCCGCTGGCTTCCACGATGCCGGCCGTCTTGATCTTGAACGACAACTGGGTCGAATAGGCCGCTAATGCCAGCCCAACGGCCGCCAAAATGACCGCGGCCCACAACGGTCCGTTCTGGAATTCGGGTTGTTCCTGGCGGCCGCTTTTACGGCGGCCCTTGTTCTTGGCCATGTTCAGTCTTCTGAAGTGAGGCGGCGACGCATGGCCACCGCCGAGGAGGGGCAGAGTTTGGCAAACTGATCGGAGGCCAACACGGCCTCCGGCACGTCGGTGCGATCTACGACGTCGTAGCCGAGCCGATCAAAGAAGGCTTCGGCCGTTTCGGTCAAAAGATAAAGCGCGTCAATCCCGGCCTCGACAGACTCGGCTTCGGCCGCGGTCACCAGGTACTCGCCGAGATGCTGTCCGCGACGATCCGGAAGCACGGCAACGCTGCGCAGGAGGCCGTTTTCGCCGTATTTCTCCACGGCCGCACAACCGACCACGCCACTCTCCGGCATGGAGGCCGCCAGGGAAATCGTGTCTTCGCGTGTGGTATCCAGCGCCATCAGGCGGGATGCCTTCAGCACATCCTGCACGCCGGGGTCCAGGTCCGGGTTGACCTGCTCGATGCGGATTATCGCGTTCATGGCTCGGGGTGCCGGCTGCCTGGGCCCCCGACCGGCTCGCTTGGTGCCGCCCTTGGACCGTCAACCGTCGGTCTGGTGCAATGCGCGGCCATACCCGGCCCGCGCATCGCATGTTTCCATCGCGTACCGGTCGCCCGCGACGCACCCAGGCGAATCAAGCGGCCCATCCGTCTGCGCAGGCTCGGCAGCGGGTCATACTCCGATAACAGCCCGGGCACCCTTGACCCGACGATCCGGCTCGGTGGCCGTCCAGGCGAAAATGAGGTTGTTGCCCCACCGCACCATGCGCGGATAGCCGCTGGCGCGCGTGGAAGAAGTCGGCTCGACCGTGACCGGATCGCTCATGCGCCCGTCCGGCGCAACCCGGCGCGCCATGATGCCCGCATCAAAGCCCGCGTCCGCAGACGACGCCTCGATCCAGGACACGATGGCCGTACCGTCGTCAAGCATTTCCACGTCTACCCGACCGATGGGATTTCCCACATCCAGACGGACCGGCACGCCGAAAGACGCGCCCTGGTCGTCAGAAAACGCCACTTTGACGGCCGGATCGTCATTTGCAGCCGTGAACCAGGCCAACGCCACGGAGTCGCTGCGCACCGATAGCGCCGGTCCGTTGACGGGGCAGGCGGCGATATTCCACCCATCCGCCGCCACCGGCTTCGGCTCCTGCCACGCACGATTTACCCGGCGCGTCACGTAAATGTCCCTAACCTCTTCCGGGCTACGGTCGCGGTATGCGACGATCAGGTCATCGTCTCCGACCACGGCCATGTCCGTCGGGCAGCACTCACACGTGCGGGCATCCAGTTCACGTTCTGGCCCGAGTCCTACCGCCATTCGTCGTGTGCGCACGGTCATTTCGTGCACGCCGTCGGCCCAGTTGCGCCCGTCCAACCATACGGCCTGAAGTTCGTCGCCGATCGGCACCAGGGAGGCAAATCCGTGCTCAGCCGGGGAATTGTCGTCATGCAACCAGACGGCGTCGGACCAGCTCTCGCCTCCATCATCCGACTGCGCCGCGCGCACACCATAGGCGTATCTGCCTGTGCCGTTGTACTGCAACCAGTGGGCCCAAACCCGCTCACCGGATACGGCAATGGACGGCACATCCGCCCAGTTCACGAACAGGCTGTCATCCTCGACAATGGTGCCGATACGACCCCATGCGCCGCCGTCCATACGGGCCAGCTTCATGGCCGCACCGCCACGCGTGCGCTCCATCCAGGACAGCATCGCCCCGTCCGGAGTCGCCACGAGAAACGGTTCTCCGCTGACGGTATCGGTCGGCACCACCATCTCGTGCACGTCCAGGCGCAGGGTGATGTCACCCTCTGGAAGGCTCGGGATCAGGTCTCCCCCCTGACAGCCCGCAAGGACGAGGGCGAGCGCCGGCAGTAGATATCTCATTGTCCGATCTCCGGCGAGACCGCCACGAGCGCCTGGGCAAACTGGTCCATTTCCGCGCGCGTGCCGATGGAAATGCGCGCCCAGTCCGTGTAGGGCTGGAATGCCCGCCCTACCCGAATCCCCCGCTCTGCCATGCGACGCTGGAAGCGGGCGATGGGCTCACCGACATGGACAAAGACGTAGTTGCCCTGTGACTCCAGACTGGTCATGCCCGCATCTGCCGCAGCCTGATAGACAATTTCCCGTCCGGCGGCATTTTCGCGCCGGCTGAATGCCACGAAGTCCGCATCGTTGTAACAGCCCATGGCGGCGGCCACCGACACCGAACTCACCGAGTGCCGGTTCCGGTAGTCCAGCAACCGGCGCACCGTGGTCGCCCGGCCAATGGCGTAGCCTACGCGCAGGCCTGCCAGCCCGAAGATCTTCGAAAACGTGCGGGACACCACCACGTCCGCCCCCTGCTTCACCAGCGGCACGCAGCTCTCGTAGCCAGGGTGGTCGACATACTCGTGGTACGCCTCGTCCACGAGCACGGCACATCGCCCGTCCATGCGGCTGATAAACGCGTTCAGGTCTGCGCTTGGCACGATGCGCCCGGTCGGGTTGTTGGGGTTGCAGATGAAGACCAGCCGGGTGTCGTCCGTCACTGCGCCCTCTACGGCCGTCAAATCGATTTCCTTGCCCGGGGTAAGCGGTACGCGCTCCACCAGGCCACCCACCGCGTCCGCGTATGCACCGAAGGCTTCATACGTCGGGAAGGGTGCCACAAGATGACCGCCCGAAATGCCGAACAGGGTGCCGCAGACGCGCAGCACCTCGTGCGAGCCGGCACCCAGGAAAATCATGTCTTCGGATACACCCTCGGCGGCGGCAATCTGGGCGATGAGCGCCGGGTAGGACTCACTGGGGTACTTCCACGAAGCGTCCATGGCAGCCATCATGGCCTGCCGGGCGCCGTCGCTGGGACCGAACGGATTCTCGTTACTGTGCAGTCGGATCGGATCCGCTGCGGTACCCGCGTGGCGCAGGCTGGTCGGGGCGGTGGCGCGCGCCGCGGAGGGCATCGCCAGCATCATGCCTGCGGCCGCTGTTGAGGACCGGGCCAGCCACTGTCGGCGATTCATGCGTCTTGTCGGATGGTGAAGCGGGTAAATGTACATCTGCCCGTGAAACCCCGTTGGATTGCGGGGGGCAATCTGGTCGCGCCCCTCGAAAGGCGCGTATTCTGTGGCATCGAACCCCATCGCACGAGCCCATGTCCTTCAAGTGGTGGCAGACCGGCGTGGTCTACCAGATCTATCCGCGGAGTTACCAGGACTCCACCGGCGACGGAATTGGTGATTTGCCCGGCATTATCGAGCGATTGGACTATGTGCAGGACCTCGGAGTCGATGCCATCTGGATCTCGCCTTTCTTCACGAGTCCCATGGCGGACTTCGGGTACGATGTGGCCGACTACTGTGATGTCGACCCGATTTTCGGTTCGATTGCCGATGCGGAGCGCCTGATTGAGGAAGCCCATGCGCGCGGCATGAAGGTGCTCTTGGACTTCGTGCCCAGTCATTCGAGTGACCAGCATCCCTGGTTTCTGGAGTCGAAATCCAGCCGCGACAATCCGAAGCGGGACTGGTACAATTGGCGGGATCCGGCCCCCGACGGCGGCCCGCCGAACAACTGGCTGTCGATTTTTGGGGGCAGCGCCTGGGAAATGGACGAGACCACCGGTCAGTACTACAGGCACTCGTTTCTGAAGGAGCAGCCGGACCTGAACTGGCGCAATCCGGAGGTGGTGGAGGCCCTGCATGACGTGCTGCGTTTCTGGATGGACCGCGGCGTCGACGGGTTTCGACTGGACGCCATTCTCTTCGGCATGAAGGATCCCCTGGAGCGTGACAATCCGCCCGCTGCCGGGGGTACCGCCCACAAGGCCATGGGCGAATGGGACTCGCAGGAGCACCTCCACGACATCGGTCATGAGGACATTCAGGCCATCTTTGACGGGTGGCGGGCTGTGGTCGATGCGCACCCGGGCGAGCGGGTGGCGATCGGCGAAATCCACCAGTACGACTACGACAAGTGGGCCACGTACTACGGTGCCGACGGCAAGGGCCTGCACATGCCGTTCAACTTCGGCCTGCTCAAGACGCCGTGGAACGCCGCGGCGGTGCGAGAACACGTGGAGACCATCGAGCGCGTGTCCGAGGGGCGAGGCTGGCCGAACTACGTGTTGGGCAACCATGACGAAAAGCGCCTGGCGACCCGTCTCGGATCGGACTCCGACAGATTGGCCGCCATGCTGCTGCTTACCCTGCGCGGCACGCCGACGCTGTACTACGGGGACGAACTCGGCATGGAAGAGGCGGAGATTCCACCGGAGCTGATGGTCGATCCGTGGGGACTCAATGTGTTGCCGGAGCTGAGCCGGGACGGGTGTCGCACGCCCATGCAGTGGGACTCCGGGCCGACGGCCGGCTTCACGACGGGCACGCCGTGGCTACCCGTTCAGGACGACAAGGCGTTCCGCAACGTGGCCGTGCAAAGCGACGACCCGGACTCGATTCTCAACCTCTACCGCCGGTTGTTGCGCCTGCGCCGCAAGCACCAGGCGCTTCATCGGGGGACCTTTGCGGCCGTCAATACCGGCAACGAAGACTGCTTCTGCTTCCTGCGTGAGGCGCCGGATGCGCCGGGGCATTTCAAGAAGCTCTTTGTCGCGCTGAATTTCGGCGACGAGGCGGCACACGTCGTGTTGCCCGGACCGGGCCGGGTGCTCCTGTGGAGTCATGCTCCCGGCGAGGACACCAATCTGGTGGAGATGGTCCGGATCGAGCCCAAGGCGGGCGCCGTCTGCGTGCTGTTTGACTGACTTACAGCAGTGCCGTCGGATGGATGGCGACGTCCGGGGCGGCTTGAAGGATGCGCTGGTCGAAGGTGACCAGGGGATGGCCCAGTAGTCGTGCTAGTTGCACGTATTGGGCATCATAGACAGACAGCCCGCATCGAACCGCTAGCTCCAGCGTATGCCAGTCGGGATCCATCGGGTCTGTGGAAATCTTCAGTCCGGCAAGCTCCATTGCACGCGCCCCGAACTGGCTATCCAATCGGCCAGCGACCATGTAGCGCCGGATCGCGTTCAGCACTTCGGATTTCCAAAGCGAGGGTGCTTGCCACGACAGCGTGCGTCTGGACAGTTCTTGAGCGGTCTGGCAGTTTGGATGCTCCTGGATAATTAGCGGAACGATTAGGGATGCATCCGCGACAATCACATGCGGCCCTCGCGAATGGCCTCCCGGATCTCGTGCTCGGTGATCTTGACCGGTGGCAAGGTCTGCTGGTATGCAATCCAGTGCTCCAGGGCCTGGCGCCAACGATCTGCGTCTCCTGCCTGGCCGACGGCCCGCTCCAGGAGCTGCAGCACTTCCGAGTTGAGACTTCTTCCATGCTCGTCTGCCAGCTGCTTCAATGCGTCGTGCAAGTCGGGCGAGACGTTTCGAATTGTGAGTGTCGGCATCGCCGGGTTTTCGGATTGACTGCATTTTGACAGCATTTTGCAGTCACTGGTTCCGACGAACCAGGAGGATGGGGTAGGACCGGCCGCCGGTGCGCACGGAATAGTAGCCGGCCGCGGCCGGGATTCCGGCTCTGGTGCGCCCGTCCCAGGTGCCGCGTCCGCGCCAGATTTCCCGCCCCAGCAGATCCACGACGGCCGCTTCCTCCGAGCCCGGCAGAATCAGTTGCGCGTCGGCGTCCGGGGCGAACGGGTTCGGATACGGGCGCGCGAGCGCCCCCTCGGGCTGCTCCGGTGGCGCCAGGGCAATCCGTTCGTGGGCAGCACCAATGGCGACTCCCATGAGCAGTTCGGGGGTCTCGGGACCGTCCGTCAATTGGGCGATGGCGTGGCTGCCCGTGGGCAACAACTCGCCGTACAGCGGTGCCCACAGAATGCGGAGTCGATCCGCGTTTTGGGCGATGAGCGCATCGCCCAGACGGGCCGATCCACCATGCCACCGGAATTCCGCTTGCAAACCACGGATTTCCCGGGTCAATGTGACGGAAAGCCGGTGGTCTTCGAGGGTGAAATGGATATCCCCGGACTTGGAGGCGGTGGTTGCCGCTTGCGCCGCGCCGCCGCCGTCCGGGAGTAGCACCGCGTTCGGCCACTGGCCGCGCAGGACTGCCTGGGTGAGCACCGTGAGGTCGCGGATGTCGATGGCCCCATCGCCCGCCGGAAACGGGTATACGTCCAGGCTCTGGCGCTGATTGGAGGTGCCTCCGGTGCGACCGATTGCGACATCCACGCCCAGCACGATGTCGCCGACGTCTACGTAGCCATCGTCCGTGGCGTCTCCCCAACCGGCAATGCCGGTGGCCGTGAGCACGGTCTGAGGCGTGCCATCAATAAGCAGTCTGGCCGAAACGCTGCCGATTTCGGCCGTGCCCGGAGTGAATGTGACCGCAGCCAAAGCCGAATCCGCCGCCGGAATAGTGAATAACACGGGCGAAAGTGCAAATGCCGCGTGGTCGGTGCCCGCGGCGACGGTGAGGGGCGCCGTGCCGCGATTGTGGAGCCAGAGGTCTGTCTGCACGCTGCCCCCGACCGGGGCCTCGCCTACGGTCAGGGAGTCCTGGACGTCGAATACGGCCACCAGGGGCAGAATGCGGAGCGTGCGCGCGGCGGGACCGGCCACGAGACCGGCGTCGGTACCGTGCGGGGTGGCCTGCGCGCCGACGACATTGGAGAGTGTGACGGTGGCCAGCGTGGTGTCTGCGACAGGACCCACATCGATCACGGCCGAAATGAGTGGTGCGTAGGTGCCGGCCGTGAGTCCGTCCTGCGCGTTAGCGAGCGCGATCGACGTGCTGCCCTCGTGGGTTACCGTCCAGGCACCCAGATCTGCGACCGCCGGCCCACGGAGGAATCCCGTCAACTGCAGGGCGCTCGTGTCGGGCGACAGATCAAACTGCACCCCCTGCAAGGTTTCGCTTCCGGACCAATTGAGCGTAAGCGGCAGCAGCAATCCCGTGGTCTCCGCGAGCACATCAAGGGTGTCTGCGGAGGCGTGACCGAACGTGCCGCCCCCCGCGCCGGCGGTTTCGATGGCGACCTGGAGGTCGTCAATGCGGGCGTTACTTCCGGACGAGGATCCGCCCGCCGATTCGAATCGCAGCCGTACGGTTGCCTCGCCGAGTGCCGCCGCCGGAACAGTGAACGCGAGCGACTGCCAGGAGCTGGCCCCGGCTGGCAGTCCCGCGCCCGGCACCGCTACATCGCCGGCGGAGGTCTCCAGAATCAGGCTGAGGGCCTCCGCCGGGTAGCTGCTCGTGCGTCGCGCGAGATAGGTTATGGTGGCGCTTCCGGCACCGGCCAGACTGAACGATGGGCTGGTTGCGGTCGCCGCGCCAGTGCCCGTGTCGACAAGGTTGTTCTGGCCGGAGCCGCTTGAGGCTGAACTCGAGCTGGTGACCCAATCGCCCGTCCAGTCCGCGGGGAGCGACGGCGCGGTCGGGGTGTCGAAGGACTCCGCGAGGCGCACGTCCTGTGCGAGCGCGGGCGTCGCGCAGGAACCCAGCGCGAGCGTGACGAGGAATAGGAGCGACGCGAGGTGCGCCGACCGGGATGGGAGCGTGATTGCAGGCATGGGATCTCTGGCTTTTTAGAAGACAGAGAGCCTGCGGGGGAGATTTGTAACGCGAGGGGCCCGCCCTGGCCCTCACCTAGGCGGCCGGGTCGCCCTTTTCGATGGCGCCGATGATGTCGGGAGGTGTCCAGTCCGGAGGCTTCATCCATTTGCCGTCATTGCGGCGATATCCCCCGGGTCCAAACTTGCGCAGGTTGGCAGAATCGACTTCTTCGAGCACCGGCTCATCGTCCACGCCGAATGCGATCAGCGTACCGACCGTCACCACCGAAATGTCCGCACAACCGTCCACAACGCCCTCGACATCGACCGGATTACCGTCGCTGTAGTGCAGATTTTCTTCGAGAACGTCGGTTTCGCCGGCTTTGACCTTCACACCGAGGGCCTCGACCGTCTCGAGGGCCTCCTCCAGGATCAGTTTCGCCCGCAGGATGCGCGTTTCGGCGTCAGGAATGAGCGTTTCAGCCGGCGTCTCCTGGCCGGCTTTCTGCATGAAGGTGCGGACGCGCTTGAAGTGCGGACTGGGCATGTATCGGAGCTTTTTCGAAGGTCCCCAAAAATACGACGCCTCGGCCGGCCGCTCCGGAGTTATCCACTAGTTTCGGTGGCACGCGGCGGGAGACGCTCGCCCGCTGCCGGGCCGATTCACTTTGCCTCCGCAAACATGCGATTTTCCGCGGTCATTTTTGATATGGACGGGGTCCTGATTGACTCAGAGCCTTTGTCGATGCGCGCGCTGGTGGCGACCGCGGATGCGTTCGGAGTGACCCTGCCGAAGGACCGGCTGGAGCAGTGGCCGGGCAAAGCGGCGCACATGGTATTCGCGGAGATCGAAGAGCTGCTGCAAGGCGCTGCGGGAATTCGTGAGTTTGAGACCCTGTACAACGCCATCTACTCAGCCTGGCTGCCGCATGTAGACACGATCCCCGGCGCAGTGGAGCTGCACGCGTTTGCCCGCGGCACCGGTGTGCCTGTTGGGCTGGCCACATCCACCTCGCGACACTGGGCGCTGGGCGTGGTCCAGAAGCTGGGCCTGGATTTCGAGACGGTGGTCGCCCAGGAGGATGTGGCAAACAACAAACCTGCTCCTGATGCCTACCTGAAGGCGGCCGATGGGCTGGGCGTTTCCCCCGGCGGGTGCCTGGTCGTGGAGGACTCGCTCTCCGGTGTGGCCGCGGGCGCCGCGGCAGGCTGCACGGTGTGGGCCTACGACGGCTCGTTCCCGGCCGAGCAGCTCCTCGATCGCGGCGCGCACCGCATTTTTTCCAGCCACTTCGACCTGATCGACGCACTGCGGGCCGAGGTCCCATCGACATGAGTTTTTCCGGCGTCTGGGCGGCATCGCTCACTCCGCTTACCGCAGATCTGGACATTGACCACACTCGGTTCGCCGACCACGTAGGCTGGCTGCTCGAGAATGGCTGCGATGGGGTGGCGCTGTTCGGGTCTACCGGTGAGGCGAACTCGTTTTCGGTGGCCGAACGCACGGAGGCCGTGGACCGATTGATCGCGGCGGGGCTGCCGCCCACGCGCATGATTGCCGGCGCAGGTGCGTGTGCATTTCCGGATGCCGTGGCACTTTCGACCCATGCGGCCCAGCGAGGCCTGGCCGGCGTGCTGGTCACGCCGCCGTACTACTACAAAAACGTCTCCGACCGCGGGATTTTCGACTTCTTCCGGCGGCTGATTGACGATGTCGGCAACGACTGGCTGCGCATTGTGCTGTACCACTTTCCCCGGCTGGTTCAGGTCGGATTTTCGGAGGATCTGGTCGCGCAGCTGGTGCGGGCCTTCCCGCAAGTCGTCACCGGCCTGAAGGACTCTTCTGGCGACCTGGATCGCATGAAACGGCTGGCCGGCGCGCACCCGTCGCTGGCCGTACTGGCGGGCAATGAGAAGCTGCTGCGCGAGCTCAAGGCCTCCGGCGGAGCGGGCTGCCTGACCGCCTCCGCGAATCTGACATCGCGCCTTGCGCAGGACGTGTGGCAAGGGGCGGGCGATACCGAACTGGCCGAGTACCGCGACGCACTGTCTGCGGCCCCGTTCGTGCCGGGCCTGAAGCAGATCATGGCAGATCATTCGGGCGATGCGTCCTGGCTGAGCATCCGACCGCCCCTGGAGCCGCTGTCGGCCGATGCTGCCGCCGCGTTCCGCGCCGGGCTGCCGGGCGTGGTGCCCAATCTGCGCTAGCCTCTGAGTGGTGCCCCCGCCCAACCGGGCCAGACGCGGACGACGCCCAATAGCGCACGAATGACCACCCAGGCGGCGGTCAACCACCACACGCCGGCGAGCGTGAGCATGCCGGCTGCTTCGAACCCGATCAGAATGCCACCGGCCAGCACGGTCGCGACCGAAGTGGCGTTGCGCAAGTAGGCGAAGTCGCCCGTCCCCCAGTGGATTCCGTCGGTGGCGAACGTCAGGCCGGAGACGGGCAGCATGGCCATCGCAACCCACCAGGCAGCGCTGAAGGCACGAACCGCGTCATCCGGCACGAGCCCTTCGCGCACAAGTCCGGTGCTCGCCAGCAAGACGGCGGTGAGTACCGCGCCGGTGGCAATGCTCCACCAGCAGGCCAGCGCGGCGATGCGACGGGCTCGGACCGCATCGCCCGAACCAATTGCGTTGCCGACCATCGTCTGCGCACTAACGGCCCAGGCATCGAGAAAGAGCGCCGTGAAGAGCCACACCTGGCGAATGGCCTGATGGGCCGCTCCGGCCTCCGCGCCCAGCCGCGTCGCAGCGCGGGTGCCCAGGATCAGGAAAAGCGTCAACATCCCGGTTCGGACAAAGATGTCGCCGCCGATCTTGAACAGTTTGCCCACGTCGGATCGCGAAACGCCTGCGGAAAAGCCGATCCGCCTGCGCACAATGACGAATCCGGCGATCGCGCCCACCCACTGACTCAGGCTGCTGGCCGCGGCGGCGCCTTCAATGCCGAACGCCGGGATGGGCCCGGCGCCGAAAATCAGCAGGGCGTCGAGCACGATGTTGAGCAGGTTGATCCCGACAGCGATGTACAGCGGCGTCTTCATATCCTGCCGCCCCCGCATCGTCCCGAAGATGCCCAGAAGCGCGAGCATCGCCGGCGCGCCCAGCAGGCGAATCTGGATGTAAGCGGTGGCCGCCGTTTCGACCGCGCCGTCTGCTCCCATGACGCGGGAAACCGCGCCGGAGAGCGGCACGCCGACGGCCGCGACCAGTACACCCAACCCCGCGCCGACGAGAATCGCCAGCGAACTCATGCCGAGCACGTACTCGGTGCGGCCTGCCCCCTCTCCCTTTGCGACTTCGGTCTGCGTGCCGATGCCGAGGAAATTGAAGATCCAGAAGACGCTGGACAGGGCGATGGCCCCGGCGCCGAGTCCCGCCAAGGCTTCAGACCCCAGCCGAGCTACAAAAGCCGTGTCGACGAGACCGGTCACCGGTTCCGCAATCAGCGAAAACAGAACCGGAACCGCGAGCTTTACGAGGGTGCGATTGTCGGAGTCAGACGACACGCGGCGATGATACGCCAACCCTGCCGCCCGGGGCGGCTATTCGTAGCGCAGGCTCTCTACGGGATTGGCGCGGGCGGCCTGAAAGGCCTGCCAACTGACAGACAGCAAGGCCACCGCAAGTGCCGCCGCACCGGTGGCGGCGAATATGCCGACTCCGGGCTCGATGTGGTACGCGAAATTCTCCAGCCACCGGTTCATGACGACCCAGGCGAGCGGGGCGGCCAACACAAAGGCTACAACCACGAGCCGCACGAATTCCTTTGCCAGAAGTCCGACAAGGCCGGGCACGCTCGCACCCAGCACCTTGCGAACCCCGATCTCCTTGGTGCGCTGCTCCGCGGCGAATGTCGCCAGACCGATCAGCCCCAAACAGGCAATCACGATGCCGAGCAGGGTAAACACGCCCACGATGCTGCTGAGCCGAGACTCCCTCAGGTACATGTTCTGGATCTCCTGGTCCAGGAATGTTGCGTCAAACGGTACCGTCGGAGCGACTGCCTTGAAGGAGCGCTCGAGGCGGGCCATGGTTTCGGCGGCATCACCTCCCTCAACCTTCACCAGCGCGTAGCCGCCCATGTGACCGCGATCTGTATCGGCTAGACTGTAGGCTGCCGGCTCGATGCGGTTGCGCAGGCTCCGGTAGTGAAAGTCCTCAATCACGCCGACCACCGTGCCGCGCAAGTCAGTGTAATAGGTGCCGTTTTCGAAGGCATACAGCCGCATGTTGGTGCCCAGGGCTTCCTCCGGTGTCTTGCCCATGGCAGCCGCGGCCGTCTCATTGATCAAGAACGCCCGTTCGTAGATGTGCAGGAAATACTGGTCTTCCGGCCACACTCCCCTGTCGCTCGGGCGATTCGGGTCGAAGTCGCGGCCGGCGACGATATTCAGGCCCATCTGCTCCACAAAGTTGTAGTCAACCTGCTGGTTGGCCATGCGCGAGTCTTCTTCCTGCGCGGCGCTCATATAGTCAATGCCTGAGCGATAGGGCAGAGAGCTGCCGGAGCCAAGGCCCGGGGGCGTCGATGCGCTGGTGACCCCAAGCACGCCGGGGGTGGCGGTCAATTCGTTTTTGAGCAGGTCATAATTGGCGCCTTCGAGGCGAATCCGCACCACCTGATCCCTCTCGAACCCGAGGTTGGAATTCTGCAGGAACCGGAGTTGGGCAAGCGCGATGAGCGTGCAGGCAATCAGAACGACGGAAATACCGAACTGGAACACTACCAGGCCCTTTCGGACGACGACATTTCCCGATTTGCCCGCGGCAAATGTGCCTTTCAGCACCTTGACTGGTGCAAACTTCGACAGGTAGAGAGCCGGATAGGAGCCTGAAAGCAGACCAGTGGCCAATACTAGGGAGAGGAGAATCAGCCAATACGTGCCGTTGCCCAGGTAGACGACCTCGAGGCTGCGCGCCGCAATCTGGTTGAAGGCCGGCAGAAAGATTTCGACCAGGCCGATCGCCACCACGAGTGACAGAAGGCTCAGGACAACGGCCTCTCCCAGGAACTGGGCTACCAATTGAGAGCGACCAGCACCGACCGCCTTGCGCACGCCGACCTCCCGAGCGCGACGGGCAGATCGCGCCGTAGCCAGGTTCATGAAGTTGATGCAGGCCAGCAGCAACACCACGAGGGCGATGGCGGAGAACACCCTCACTGCCTGGATGCTTCCGGTGGGACCGTTGGTTGATCTGGCTTCGCTGTAGAGATAGAGGTCGGTCAGCGCCTCGAGTCGAGGCACATAGGACTCGGCCTCCTCGCGATGGCGTTTGGCGAACTCCGGCAGCGCCGCGTCAAGGGCAGCAGCATCAGCATTCTCTGAGAGCTTGACGTAGGTATAGGAGAACGGCCACCAGTACGAACCAAATTGCGCCTCGACGGGGAAGTCCTGGGTTCGCTTGAAGCCACTGACAGAAGCGGCGACCTCAAACTGGATGTGGCTGTTGTCCGGAGGATCGGCGATAACGCCCGTAACGATCAGGTCAAGCGCACTACCGTAGCGCAGCGGCTGCCCCATCGGATCCTCGTCTCCGAAGTAGCGCTTTGCGGCGGATTCCGTGAGCACCACGCTGGATGGATCGGTCAGCGCGGTCTCGGCCGATCCCTGGACGAACTCGTGCGTGAAGATGTCGAACCACTGCGGATCCAGAAATACAAAGCCCTCTTCCCGCAGGCTGACCACTGAGCCGTTTCCCCGATCCCTCACCACGACCCCGGCACTCGGCAGCATGCGGGCAGCCGTCTCCACCTGATCGGGGAAGTCTGGAACCAGGTCTTCCAGCAGGCCCCCGCCGGTCCATGCCCAGATCTCTTCTTCGCCCGGCCGCGTGACCTCCTGTGAAACGCGATAAATGCGATCCGCGTGCTCGTGGTGCTGATCGTAGCTCATCTCGTCCTGCACAAAGAGCACGATGATCAGGCAACAGGCGAGGCCCATCGAAAGCCCCAACACATTGATGGCGGTATAGCCCTTTCGCCGCCAGAGATTGCGGAACGTCGTCTTCAGATAGTTGAACAGCATGGGAGTGGGTGGCTTGGCTGCGCGGACTAGTTCAAACGCGATGCCAACTGCCGAATTGCCGGTCATTCCCTCCTTTTGACCGGTTTATCGGTTGCCGCTTGTCCATGACCGGGCGAAGGTGTTCGGATGCGGACACTATCTTTGCGGTGTGAACAAGGGCAAACTCATACTCGGAGCGCTGGCCGCCGTTGGCGGAGCGATTGCGATGGGGCCGCGCGTGCGTGTGCGCGACGAGGTCTCTGCCCCGGTCCTGCCCGGCGATCTCGACGCCTATCTGGCGGGTGCCGAGGCGCAGTATGCGAACATCACTCCAGGCACAGAGAAGACCATTGTATGGGCGGGCGAACGCGGGGTGCGCACTGCCCTGAGCCTGGTCTACCTGCATGGATTCACAGCCACCCGACAGGAGACGGCGCCGCTTTCGGACCTGGTGGCCCGGGAATTGGGGGCAAACCTGTTTTATACCCGGTTGACCGGGCACGGGCGGTCGGGGCGTGATCTGGCGGATGCCCATGCGCATGACTGGCTGGCCGACACGGTCGAGGCCATGGCGATCGGCGAACGCATTGGCGAACGGGTCGTCGTGATCGGCACGTCCACAGGCGGCACATTGGCCACATGGGCGGCCTGTCGGGCCGAGCTCCGGGCTGCGCTGGCTGCCGTTGTGCTGCTATCACCGAATTTCGGACCGGCAAATCGATTCGCGGATCTCCTGCTCATTCCGTGGGGCCGGCACATCGCCGATACCGTGCTGGGCATCGAGCAACACTGGCAGCCCTACAACGAGCGGCACGGGAAATACTGGACTTCCAGGTATCCGACGAGGGCGCTGCTGCCCATGATGGCGCTGGTCCGACTGGTCCGCAATCTGCCGCTTGAGGGAATCCAGGTCCCCGTGATGATGGGTTATTCCCGAGAAGACCGGGTGGTCGATGTGGAAAAGGCCCTGAGGTTCGTGCACCGGTTTGGATCTCCGCTCAAGGAAATCCTGGACCTGGGCGACATCAACGACCGGAACGACCACGTCTTGGCCGGGGACATTCTCGCTCCGCACAACACAGAGCTCCTGGCCGCACGGGTGGTGGACTTTATTCGGAGCGCGACGTTGCGGTGACGGCCCCTGCGTTGCGCTGGCAGCCCCCGCGTTGCGCTGGCGGCCCCCGCGGCGCGCTGGCGGCCCCCGTGGCGCAGGCCGGAGCCTGGGTGCCCCCCAGGGTGTCTGCCAGATCCGGGGTTTAATCTTCTATAGTGGGCCTCCAGAGAAGCCGTTTTAGGGGGTTCACGGGTATTCGCGAATTGTCCGCGGCGAGATCGACCGTGACCGCGGCGAGATTCGCCTCAACTACGGAGCCGGCTCCCGTCTCCCCCAGCGCAGCCCCACAAATCGGGAGGACTCCCAGACCGGGATTTCAAGACGACCGAAACAGGGTGTCAACTCTCGCGGGAAGTTGTACCAACACACGCCGGCCCCGGGGCCCTCACGGGGGTCGGTCAACAGGCGCATGGTGAACCAGTCCCTGCCCGCCAGCTTTGTCCACTTCTCCAAGCTTCGACTCCGCAGCCGGGGGGAGTCGAACGCGAAGACGCAAGCTGCTTTCCGCTTGCCGCGAATGACGACCGGAATCTCATGGCCATATCGGTCTCGGAAATAGCCGATTCCACCTTCGAGACCTCTCGCGATCGCATACTTGCGAATTTCGCCGACCGCCCACGTGCGTAGGATGGCGTTGCGATCAGGGTGCCCGGCCAGCTCATCGACCGAAGTGATACCAAGTAGACGGCACGCCAGACCGGTGTCCCACAGGTAAAACCGGGGACGGCGGGTCGTGCGCTGGCCGTACGTCTCGGTCACGGCCGGCAAGAAATGAGCGATGTGGAAGCGGCAGGCCAACGCAATCCACCTCCTGACCGTACTCGTCGACACCCCGACCATGCGCGCAAGCCGCGCATAGTTCAGGTTTCTACCTGCTTCCTGTACACAAAGCTGCATTAGCCTGCGGAAAATGGGGATTTGACTGGGCCGAATGTGATTGCGCTCGAGTTCTCCGAACAGCGCTCGGAGTTCGTCTTCGTACCAGACTTCGGGGGTCGTCGATGGGCTCCGCGCCCCCGGATACCCGCCTCGAAACAGGAGCTCATGGAAATCATCGGGTGAAGTGCCGTCTGCGCGCGCCTCTTCCAGGGACATAGGCAACACAGTAACTCGCACGGTCCAACCATCTCGATGGTGGAAGTAGCCAGGAAACGGTTTCTCCAGCGGCATCGGGTCCTTCTCGATGACGTACATCGTCCCGTCCTCGAGTTCAGCAAGAATCGACTCGTCCTCGGTCTCTATTACTTCGCGGCGAATCACCCGGCAGACTTCTGGGTGGCGCTGCACGCCGTCGAGGATCGCGCCCTCGTAGATGCGTTCGATGGCCTTGCGATCCACCCGCTTCACCAAGTCGACCGTTTCCGGATTGTCGAAATCGAACACCGGAGCACCCGTGATGTATTTCAACAACGTGCTCTTGCCGATACGTCTCGGGCCTTGAATGACCACGAACGGAAAGCGCGTTTGGGCACGCATAATGAGGTCTCCCACAGCCCTGGGGAAGAACCGATCGGATAAAAAAGACGATCTGTGCACGGGTAAATCCTGTTTTGACGTGAACCCCCGAAATCAGGTGATTTGAGAGGGAGGAAAAGCGTATCGGGCCGCTAGTCTCGAACCGCCGCGAACAGGGTGGCTTGTTTCAAAGCCCGCGGGGTGCGTCCGGCACGGCCAGGGCGCTGGCGCGGCCGGGGCGCAGGCGCGGCCAGGGCCGCCGGGTCCAGACACCCCCCAGCAGCACCGAAAAACAGCCCCACCGCCAGAGCCCCAGGCCACCAGAAACCAACACCGCAGGTGCCTGGGACTCCGGCGAGCGGAACCGCCGGGGAGATCACGCCGAGCCACAACCTGACTTCGGCGCAGCCTCTACCTCCTCCTGAAACACTACCGGACCGTGGGCGCGCCCGCATGGGGTGGGGACGGCGGACAAGCCCATCGGCCCGGCACCTCAGCAGACTGCGATGAAAACACCATCGCCTGTCATGAATCCCGGAGCTTCCGGGGTTTCCAGCAGCTTGCTGTGGCGGTGTTCGAAAGCCAGAAGGGCGATCTGCTCATGCAGGACCTCCCTGACTTTGGTGGCGCGCTGGCGACGGGTGCAATCCATCATGGAAGGCAACCTCTCCGCAAGCGCCTGATCCAGGCGGATCTTGATGACCGCCCGGGAAACTGGTTCGTGATCGAGATTCTGAGGCATGACTCGAGGGGAGTGTGGTGGGTTTGATCGTGTCCTTGCCCACTGGACACACCCCATAGAGGAAACCACTTTTGCCGTTGTAACGGATCCGCCGGAAAAAATGGACGATGCGGGCCGAAGCGGATCACCACCGTGCGCAATCGCCCCGATACACCCTATCATCTACGTATGCGCCGTCCCCATTGCCCATTTGCCGCCTTCCTGGCCGCCAGCGCGCTGCTCCTCGCCGCCGCGAACCCGGCCACCGGGCAAATCAGCGGCACAGTGACGGACGGGCAGACCGGTGAGTCGGTCATCGGCGCCAACGTGGTCCTCAAGAACTTCCGTGACCCCGACATCTGGACCGGCCAGGCAACCGGTATCGGCGGCGAATTCGGTTTTCCCGGCGCGCGCGGACGATTCATCCTGGAAGTGACGCATATCAACTTCCGCCCCCACACGGATACGCTCTGGGCACCGGCGGAAATCACCATAGCTCTCCAGGAGGCCGCCAATTCGTTCAATCAGGTGACGATCACGGCGAGCCGACGCGCGGAACGCAAGCTGGACGCTCCGGCGCGCGTCACGGTAATCGAGCCGACCACGCCAAGCACGCTGACGGTCGCCGACCATCTCCAGGAGGCCCCGAGCGTCGATCTCATCCGGACCGGCCTGAACCAAAGCCGCGTCGTCGTGCGTGGCTTCAACGACAACCTCTCCTCCTCCCTCCTGACGCTGGTCGATGGGCGAATTGCCCGCGCACCGGCCGTTCGACTCACAGCGCTCCAGCTTCTGCCGACTGCGCAGGACGACATCGCCCGGATCGAGGTCGTCTCAGGCCCGGCTTCCGCGCTGTATGGACCCAATGCGGCGAATGGGGTCGTGCACGTCGTGACGACTTCCGCTTTTGACGCTCCCGGCACTCGATTTTCCCTTACCGGCGGACAACAGTCGGTACTTGCTGGGAGCGTGCGCCACGCGGCCGCGCTCAACAGCCGATGGGCCTACAAGGTCACAGCCCAGTACTACGGGGGCGAAGACTTCGAGTACGTTTCGCCCGCTGAGCAGGACGCCCGCCGCGCCGCGATTGCCGCCGGCAACGACCCCGGGCGGATCGGGCAACGCGACCTGAACGTGTCCAACACCGCCGTTACCGGCCGCGTGGAAGGACGGCTCCCCGGAGGCACCAACCTGCGCATCGACTCTGGCTTCACGCAGGGCGACAACATCGAAACGACCCCGACCGGGGCGGCGCAGGTCGTCGGCGCGCGCCTCTCCTACGGGCAGATCCAACTTTCCCGCGACAAATCGTTCTTGCAGGCCTACGGGAATTTCCTCAACTCGGGCGATTCGTTTTTCCTGCGCACTGGGGAATCGTTTGTCGACAAGAGTCGCCTATTCGTGCTGCAGGGGCAGCAACGTCGGGATCCGGGCGATGGACTCCGGGACGGCCTGGAGGCCGCACTGGGGCGGCGAATCGGCGGCGCGATGGGCAGAACCGGCCTCACGTACGGATTTGACTGGTACCGCACGGTTCCGCGCAATGAAGGCACGGTGTCCGGCGGCTACGAGGACGACGACACCATGAACGAGCCGGGTCTCTATGTGCAGACAGACACCGAATTGTCTGCGCGATGGGCCCTTACCCTGGCCGGCCGTCTGGATTACCACGACCGACTGGAGGACCTCTACTTCTCCCCACGCGGAGCGATCGTGTTCAAGCCCGATCCCACAACAAGCGTGCGCGTCACCTACAACCGCGCGCTCAAAACGCCGGCATCCAATCAGATCTTCGGTGATGTGCTCGGCCTGCGGGACGCGTTTGGCCTGTCCGGACTCGGCAGCCTGTTCGGCGTTTCCGGACGGACAGACATCCGCGCTCAGGGCATGATCACCGGATTCACGTTCGAGCGCGGGCAAAACGGCTTTCCCCGGTGGCATTCACCGTTCGCGGCGGATCCTTCGCAGGCCTTCGACCTGCACGATCCGGCCATGACGGCCGTCATGTGGGATATTGCGCGATTTGCCAGCGTGGCCGGCCTGGCGGAGAATCTCGCGTCGAGCGGATTCATCGAAGCCGGCGACGTCGCAGCCGTTTCAGCGGCGCTGGAGACCGTCTTGCCGGCCACTGTCGATGGGGTACTGCACCAACTGCAGGTGCTGGATCTCGACAATCAGCAGTTCTTCGCCGTGCCGGACGTGGAGGATCAGCCTGCGCTCGGAATTACGCGCACGGAAACCGCCGAGGTTGGATTCCAGGGACTGATCGGCCGCGGCACGGTTGTCGGCATCGATGCCTACTGGAGCCGCGTGCGCGATTTCGTCGGTCCGCTGTTTGTCGGCACGCCGAACGTATTCCTGGACGCCGGCACGCTCAACGCCGCACTCCTGAACGATTTGCCCGCGGCCCTCGCGGCAAATCCGGACGCCGCTGCCGCACTCATCGCCCTGGATGAGGCCGCGTTTGTCGGCAACCGCAATGGCAGCGCCGCCGAGGAAATCGCCGGCCTCGTTTCGACCGGGGTCGCCGGAGCGATTCCCTTCGGTACCGTGACCCCGCGCGAAAGCTTCGACCCGACCGCCGTCGTACTCATGCGTCGAAACTTCGGCGACATTTCCCTTTTTGGCGCAGACATATCGGTCACTCAGTTCCTCAGCGCCGGCACTCAGGTCGGCGCTTCATTTGCCTGGGTCAGCGACGACGAGTTCCGATCTGACGGTCAAACCGTCGCCCTGAACGCCCCTCGCTGGAAGTACACCGCGTTCGGGCGCGCTGCCCGGGGCCCATGGACCGCCCAGGCCCGCGTGCGCGGATCAGCCGGATTTCCCGTTCGAAGCGACGTGTACGTCGGCGAAACCGAAGCCTACACGGTTGTCGATCTGTCCATCGCCCGGGAAATCCGCCGTGACACCCGGCTAAGCCTGACGGTGCAGAATCTCGCGGATCGCCGCCACCGCCAGTTTGTGGACGTGGCGGAGATCGGGAGGCTGGCGATGTTGAGGCTGGAGGTGGGGCTGTAGGATCGGATCCGCTATTCGGGGAATAGCGACGCCACCGCTAAGTGCAGGCCCGGCAGCGCCGCTGAGGTGAGGCTGTCCGGACGACGTTCCGAACCTCCGAACCAGACTCTCGCCGACCGGGAAACCACATCTACGACCCAGACCTCCGGAATCCCGGCGGCCAGATAAAGTGGCACTTTGACCGCCAGATCCTGCTCCAGGGACGTCTCGGCGACTTCAACCACGAGGACCGCATCGCTCGCGTCCGGATGCGTCGACCAGTGCCGTCCGGGCCCCGAATGGACCACGGCCAGATCGGGCTCGGGCTGTGAGTGCTTCGAGAGGTTCAGCGGCTCTTGCACGCGCACGGACAGCGTTTCTGGTGCGTGCCTGATCAGAGCCCTGGCGAGGGTCGTGACGAGGTAAGAATGACGGCTTCCGGATGGCGACATGAGGACCACATGCCCGTCAAGCAGCTCCACTCTTTCGTCTGGGGCAAGGATGCCGGCACCTGCCATGGCCAGATACTCCTCGATGTCAAACCGCCGGGGTGCTATTGGGACTGGATCCGTCACCTAATTGCCCACGCATGTCGGGCGAGGTGGTTTCGTGGTGGTGGCATCCTTGCCCTGAGCCCTGCGGCCAAGCCGGACGCAGGCGGACCTACGGTGGGCATACGAAAAAAAGGCCCGACGCTGGCGGGCGTCGGGCCTTGGTAGGATCCGAGAGTCGGGTCTAACCGGACCCCTTGGATCAGGCGTGCTGACCCGCGTGTTTCCCCTCGTAGAACTCCTCGACCATCTTGTCGCAGAAGGCCGGGAGGTCGTCCGGGTTGCGGGAGGTGACGAGGCCCTCGTCCACGACGACTTCCTCATCGACCCAGGTCGCGCCGGCGTTCTTGACGTCGCGTTTGATGGACTTGAAGCTGGTGACCGTGCGGCCCTCGAGCACGTCTGCTTCGACGAGCATCCAGGGTGCGTGGCAGATGGCTGCGACCGGCTTGGACTGCACGAAGAAGTCGCGCACGAAATCTACCGCGTCCTCGTTGCGACGCAGCAGGTCCGGATTGATCACGCCGCCCGGGATCAGCAGACCGTCGTAGTCGCTCGCGTCCACATCGTACACGAGTTTGTCCACGTTGAACTCGCGGTTCCAGTTGCCGTCGTTCCAGCTTCGAATGGTCCCGCGATTGATGGAAATCACGTGCGTCGTCGCCCGCGCGTCCTTCAGCGCCTGGAGCGGCTCGGTGAACTCCACCTCCTCGAACCCGTCGGCAACGAGGATCGCAATGTTGGTGTCTTCAAGATTGTACTTCTGCATGTGTGCGTTGGAATTAATGGAATGAAACGCACGTAATTGTATGGGATTACCCCCCCTGCGTGTTTCGCGATTCGTTCAAAACGTCCAGGGATTTGCGGGAGGTTCATACTGCACTGGGGGCTGCAGGCAACCGTGCTGACAGCAAGACCAGTCACCTCGGTTGCCGTCCCTCGCCAACCCGCAACCGAACACCAGGCAGGGCCGAAACCTAAAGCCCCCCTCTTCCCAGACTACTCGGCGCTCCCGACACCGCAAGCCGTCTGGCGGCACCTGGTTGGCGCTCCCGATGTTCACGGCGTTCTGGCCCGCAAGGTCGAAGCTCCAAAGCTGAGCTAGGGTCCGGGGCGGTTGCTGCTGCAGCGACCGCGCGACGAGCTGCGGAGCCTATTCCTCAGAGGGGGGCGCATCCAGCCGAAAGAATGTCCTTTGCCGGGTTTCAATGCTGATTCTGTGTAGCCTATTCCCCGGCCGACTTCGGTGTCGGTCAGCATCCTCATAGGCCGTTATCAAGGCCTCCCTCCACGTACCACGATATGAGTCGTCCTCACAGACCGCACGATGGCGTATCTCAAAGCTCCCGGTTTCGGTGTCTATCCTTTGTCGCGTCATTAGTCCCTTGGCTTGAAGATGAAGGGAGTGGTAATCCGCACCCCGATCCGAGCACGATCCCACAGGGATTGAGAAGAATCCTTTGGTGTCAATACGTCATCCGCGCTACCAAACAGTTCGATGTTGAGTTTTGACTTGCCATCGGCGGTAAGCGCCGCAACAAGTAGTCCAACACCGAGTCGCAGCCGCAGGACATCCCGGAGCCTGCCCCCGGCAAACACGTGAATGGCTGTCCTGTTATCTGTGCTGGTGAACAGGTAGTAGTCAACCTGGCCCTCAAGGAATTTCTGCCCGCCGCTGTACTCACCCGAGTAGGCGGTAGTGGTGCGTTCTTCGGTCCGCTCCGGATCTGACTCGGAATAGACGAAACGATCCTTGATGTTGTGCTTCGTGAGATCTGGCAGGTTGTGGTCGTGTGCCAGCCCTACACCAAAAGCGAAATACCGAGACTCCCCAAAGGCGGAACTCGTCCGATAGTTGTTCCAGGTTATGCCGACTTGATATGCCGTGAAGCTGAGCTTCTGAATCTGATCGCTGGGAGCTCGCATCGGGTCGAAGAGACTGAACGCGTTTGCCGCCAGTAGGAAGCGAAAACTCACCCATTCCATCGCAGCGCCCCTGACTATCAGCCGCCCCTCCGCTGCTCGCACCGCGGCGTTTCGTCTTGCTATGGCATCCTCGCGAAGGGACCATCTCCCGGTCGATTCCGTTGACGCCACATCGCCCGCCAGCTGGCGCCGCTGTTCTGCCAGGTGTGCTGCCGAGGCTTCAAGGCTGTCCGCCTTCTTTCCGAGCGCTTGGCGCCTTTCCACGGAGACGCCGACTTGTGCAGCTGTTCGCTCCTCCTGACGCTTTCTCTCGGCCCTCGCTCGGGTTGTCTCGATTTTGGTGTCGAGGCGGTCCAGTTCCAGCCGCTGGTTGGCAAGCACCTGCCCTGGTCGAATATCGAAACCCGTTTCGTCGACCCCCAGAGCTACTAGCTCCGTCCGCAGCTTGTTCTCGGCGGCCAGAACGTCCCTTAGATACGATCTACACGAGGCGTTGTCGAAGGTGATTGAGTTCTTTTCCCGAGACAGGAGATGCCAGTCGGCCTTTACCGAGAACCCTGATGCGAATCGACCTCCCCCAAGGACGGGAACTGTTCCGTCAGCCACCCTACCAGAGGCCTGAAGCGTGAAAACGCTATTGCCGTCAAGAAGGGTCAGCCCTACAGTGGCCTTACCGTCCTGTGTAGAGACGGAAGCGTGAGAATTCACATCAAGGGGACCCTGTGATCCGACCAGGCTGGAAAACTCCTCTTGGAGCACGCGAGCGAAAACATTCTTCCCAACTCCCTGCTCGCAGGTCTGGGCCAGAACCAGGCCGGGGTTGATGAGCACGCCGAGGCACATCGACACAAGAATTAGTCCCCTAAGTCCGTACTGCCAACGACGTATGCGGTACTCTGGTCGGTAGTGGTGAAATCTTTGAACGTACATCGGCTGACGCTGTCAGGAACGAGGGAATCATGCTCTCTGCCACGTCCAGTCTAGCCGCGTCGCCACCATGCGCGAAAGGCGAGCAGACACCAACATTTCACTCAAAAGACACTATTCTCCAGGCAGCCAGACACCATCGGGACTGGCAAAAACTGACAACTGACACCTCAGGGCTTTAGAGGCCGTTGGCCGGAGTAGGCTTGGTCGGGCGCCAAACGAGACTTAACGCCCGTTCCACCGGAGCCGGCGACTCGCTCAACCTCACTGAGCTCGCCGGCGCCGCACCGGCTCGGAGGCACTGACCCAACCTCGAGCGAACGCAACCGCGTCGATGTCCAAACTGGCCGCGAGCAGTTTGCGACCGTATTCGGACCGTAGCCGCCCGGTGGCGAATTGCTCTCTTTGGGCAATCTCCACCACCCGGCCTGACCGCAGAATGCAGACCCGATCGCACACCGCAGCGGCAAGCCGCAGGTCGTGTGTGATAATGAGGAGCGTTAAATCGAGCGACTCCTTGAGTTCCAACAGGAAACGCAGCAGCTCCCGCTGCCAGGCCACGTCAAGGCCGGATGTCGGTTCATCGCAGATCAACAGCTTCGGTTGTGTGGCGACAGCCCTCGCGAATGCGACACGGCGCTTCTCCCCGCCCGACAAGCCTGCAGGTCGCCTCCCGAGGAGCGATGCTGCCAGCCCCAACCTTTCCAGGAGTGCGGCAGCCTCCGCCTCAACGTCACGGACTTCCCGTCGATGAAGCTTGAAGGCCTGCTCAAGGGTTTGAAGCACAGTGCGGCCAGGATTCAGCGATTGATCCGGGTGCTGGAAGAGCAGCCGGATTCCTCCGGAGACGACGCTTCTCCATGCGCGATGAGAGACGCTGCCTCTCTCGAGCCCTTCGTAGACCACCCTTCCGGAGCATCTCTCCAGTCCGGCAATTACGCGGGCCAGGGTGGTCTTCCCCGATCCGCTTTCGCCAATGACGCCCAACACCTCTCCCGCAGCTACACCAAGGGTGACGTCTCGAAGTATTTCGATCTCTCCGGCGCGGGATCCGCGAACCTTCTTCCGCACGGTGACATGTTCCAGTCCGAGCAATTCCGTCATGAAGCCAGTCCTGCGTACGCGTCTCGAAGCCGCAGCGTGTAGGGATGTCTATTCTCTCGGGAGCCAATCAGCAGCTCTTCTGCGGTGCCCCCGTCCACCAGTTCTCCCTGGCGCATGACCACGATGCGGTCCACCATGGCTCCCAGTACCGCCAGGTCGTGAGAAACAAGCACCAACGCCGTCTCGGCCGGCGGACACGCTCGGGATATCGCATCGAGCACGGACACCTGAACCAAAGCGTCCAGCTGGGTGGTCGGTTCGTCGGCAAGAAGCACGACCGGGTTCTGCAGGAGTCCGAGTGCCGTGGCCACACGCTGACACTCGCCGCCGGAGAGCTGATGCGGATAGGACCTGAAAACGCGTTCCGGATCCCGAAGGCCGAGACTGCCGAGTGTGTCCATCACCCGACTCCCGGCCTCATCGGTGCCCCATCCACGAAGGGCCGGAAGCTGCAAGGCCTGTCGGCCTATGGACAGGTACGGCGAGAGGGAGTTCTTGGCTTCCTGGAAAACCATGGCCGCCCCGCCGCTTGCTCTCAGCAAGGGCGATTCGTCTGGTGGCACGGTGCTCAAGTCCCACTCTTCGCCGATAAAGGTCAGCGATCCCGAGCGATAGAAGGGAGGCTGCAGCAGCCCCTGGATTGCTCGGAGAGTCAGTGACTTGCCAGACCCGGACTCGCCGGCAATGCCGAGCCGCTGGCCCTTGTGCACGTCAAAGCTGATCCCGCGCACCAGCCTCAATTCTGACTGGTCGGTGTGCAGGCCCACCTTGAGATCTCGCACGGACAGAAGCGGTTCCATCTGGTTACCCCTCTGTCTCTGTGGTGCGGGCCAGATAGTTCAAGGCGCCCACCGTCGCCAGCACCACGGAGATCGCTGCAGCGAACCCCCAGAACTCACCCGATGGGATGCGTTCGCGCGAGTCAAGAAGCAGAGTGCCCCAACTGACGTCCGGCGCCTGAATGCCGATGCGCAGGTAGCTGAGGGTAACCTCCAGCACCACGGCGAATGAAAACACGCCGAGTGACGCAGCGGTGATCTGCCTCACGAGGTTGAAGCGAACGATGTCGCTGGCCACGATCGCGAAGGGAGACTCTCCGAGTTCACGAGCTGCTTCGACCCAATCTCTTGAAGCCAATTCGGCCACCAGTTGCCTCGTCGCGGCCGCAACCCTTGGCGCCATGACAACGCCACCCATCACCGCGATCCAGATCAACTGAAATCCTGAGATGACGGCTACCACGAAGAACGCGACGAGTATCGGAACCGACTCTACGGCGTTGCTGAACCAGTCAAAGACACGACCCGTGCGTTCGAAGTAGCCCGCAACCGAGCCTCCGAGCACACCCAGCACCATGGCAACCAGCGTAAACAGGGCTGCATAGCTCATCGCCCAGAACCCCCCTATCCGCACAATAGACAGGACCGATCGTCCAAGGCGATCCGTTCCAAGCAGGTAATTCCGGTCAGCCCCAACCAGGGTAAACGCGAGTAGCTCTGGCTGGGGGCCCCGCCTGGCGAGAACGCGGACCATGTGTCGTCCGCGCGAAACCTGCTGACCCGGCCATCTGAGCACACCGGCCTGCAGCGTCATTCCGGGCGGTCCTTCGACCAGACAGGCATCCTGATCGGCTTCTGCAAGCACCGCCTGGTAGACTCTCCCTTCAACGGCAACGCGGTTGGGGATGCGCAGGGCAGGTGCCGAGGGGATCGTTTCCAGTGCATCCGCGGAGCAGGAGCTGCCGCCGCGCGAGCCGAACAAGCCGCCACTGGAGACCTCGGCGTGAGCCCGCTTGGTGTGGTCCGCTCCCAGCCAGGTCTGAAGCAGTCTGGACGAAGGTGGTACGTTGGCCAGGCTGAGATCACTTGACGGCTGGCGCTCCCCGACACACGAAGCGACGAGCATGGCTGTCAGCCACACGACCGCGGTGAGTTTGCCGTATGACCGTGATTTCGTCACATCCCTACCGGCTGCCGCAGTCGGGGGTCGGAGGCCCACGCCACGACCTCTGCCAGAATTCTCCCGACCAGCACGACGCTGATGAAGACGAGTGAGATCGCAATGACCAGCTCCACCTCCACGACGGAGCCGGCGATTCCCTGATAGACGGCCTGCGCCAGGCCGGAGAGATTGAACACGAACTCCACCACAATGGCGCCACCAAGCAGATAAGACAGGTTGCCGGCAAGACTCGTGGTCACCGGGCCTGCCAGCCCCAGAGCCAGGTGTGGCCAAACCGGTGATTTTCGGGCCCGGAGGGCCTCGACGAATCGAATCTCCCTGATCCGGCGGGTTCTGCCGGAAACCGTGCTCATGAAGTCCGCCATGCGGGAATCCCCCAGCGCCAGAGCCACGGTCGGAAAGAGATAGGCGACTGCGGCCGCTGTGCCACCTTCTCGAAGCGCGAAGCCGGTCACCGGCTCGTCAATTACCCACAACCCCGCTGCCGACAGGAGCAGCGCGGTGATCAGCGTCGGGGTGCCCGAGACCAGATTCAGCACACCGGCGAGTCGATCCGCTGCACCACCACTCCACCCTGCAAGGATGGCGATGGGCAGGCCAAGGAGGAACCAGATTCCGAGGGCCCCAAGCACCAGCCAGGAGGACCGGCTCGCCTTGTAGCCGACAAGCGTCCATATCGGGGCGCCCTCGGCATACGTCGTACCGAACTCCCATCGGACCACCGTAGCCAGATTCTCCGCGAATCGCTGGCCTACGCTGGAGTCTCGGGATCGCGCATCGGGACCCGTACCGTCGGACGATCGATACGGGTCGGTCGGGATCAGCGCCAGCAACGCCGCAACCATGACGAAGGCGAGCAGCGCGACGGCGACCGAACGAGCTATTGCGACTAGCAGCGGCTTCACGTTGGCGCCTACCGCAGGAAACTCCAGTCGCTGATGTAGGAAAAGAAGTAGAAGGGGTGCAGCGCGGTGGCCACCAGGGTGTTCTTTACGGCAGCCATTTGCTCGACCTGATACAGAAAGAGATAGGGCTGATCAATCGCTAGTTCGTACTGGAGCGCCTGGGATGCCTGACGAGCTTCCTCCGGGGTCGGCGCGCTGGCAATTCTGTCCAGTTGCTCGTCCACAATGCGATCTCCGTATCCCCCGACGTTGGAGTCCCCGCGGCTGGCATCGCTGTGGAACAGGTAGGTCATCTCATACGAGGGATCGAAGGACCACTCCACCCAGATGATGTCGAAATCACGGGTCTCATGCAGGGTAGCCTGATAGTCGGATCGAATCCGGGGCTCGATCAGTATCTCGATGCCGATGCGCTCCATATAGCCCTTGAAGGCCGTGGCGACTGCCTGCATGGTCGTTTCGGTGCCGGCGTCTTCAATGACGGTCACCAGCCTGAAAGACAGGCGCTCCCCGCTGGGCGATTCCCTGATCTTGTCGCCGTTCCTGTCTGAGTACCCGGCTGCAGCCAGTTCCCGTCTGGCCATCAGGTGGTTGTAGGACAGTCTCGGCAACCCGGCCGCGTAGTCGGGGTGACCGGTCACCACCGGACCGTCCAGGACTTGGCCCAACCCGGCGTAGAAGTTGTCCAGAATCTCCTGCCGGTTCGTGCCAAGCGCCATCGCGCGGCGAATCGGAAGATCCGCGAGCAGCGGGTTTCTGAAGTTGTACGCAAAGGCGTGGAACGAGTACGCCTCGTACACTTTCGTGACAAAGTTGCCGTTGTCCTCGAAGATGGGGATCTGACTATGCGGAATCCGGACCACCAGGTCCAGGTTGCCACTGGATGCATAGTTGACCATGGTCGACTCGTCGCTGATGCGGAGCAGTTCAACCCGATCGATATTGGGTGCTCCCTTCCAGTACCCTTGATTGGCCGCGAAGCGGATGTAGTTGTCGTAGAGATTGATCTCGTCCAGCTGGTAGGGCCCCAAACCAACGGGCTCCTCGTCGAGCGACTTGCCGCCGGCGGATTCGGTCTGCATCCCCGATGCGTTGAAGCGATGTGCAGGCAGCATGGGGAACTCCAGCAGCGCAAGGACCGCTTCTGCCTCCCGGCGTTCGCGGAGGTGGAGCACAACGGTCCGGGGGGCTGGAGTACTTACACTCTCCACGTACCTGGAAGACACCTGGCGCGCGTAGCTTGCCCCCCGTGCGTTCTTGGCATACTCGAGCGTGAACGCCACATCCGCCGACGTAAACGGAGTGCCATCCGACCAGGCTGCCTCTACGAGCCCGAGCGTGATGGAAGAGGTCGGGCCTGACTTGGGCTCCCAGTCCTGGATCAGGCGCAGAAACGGCTGTTTGAAGTCATGGTCGTAGATGGCGAGTCCTTCGTGAATCAGGCTGAACACACGCTGCTGTGCCGCCGTTGAGCGCTTGCCCGAATAGGGATCCATCCCGGGGATCGACGTGCTCTCGGCGTAGCGAAGGGTGGTTTGTGCCGCCGAAGGGAGTGCCAGCACGAATGCCAGAAGCCAGCAGGAAGAGAGGAATGTGCGTACAGTCATGACTCAGTTGTTTACCACAGGTCCCTGGCGCTTCTCAGGGCTCGCTATGAACTGGGAAAGCTCCAGCGCGCTCATGGCGGGGGCGAACACTTCCTGGGCGGAGACCAATTGATCTAGCGCGAACCGGTGGGCCTCCATGGAGCCGGAGCGTTGTTGCGTGGCGAGGAGTTGCCGTGCGGACGCGGCAACCAGTCGAGAGGAAAGCCCGACTCGACCGGAACGAAAGAGCCTGTCGAGATCGAGGGCCGTGGCGTATTCCGGGCGGTTGATTCTGAGCACCGCGCGCAGAAAGAACTCTGTCGTGCTGTCCATGGAGCGCACCTGATTCAGCATCGGCGCGACCAGGCCGCGCACCTGGTCGGTATCGCCCAACAGGCTCGCCGCGACGTAGGAGGCGATGGCCCGCTCTTCTCGTGTGCTCGGTTGCCCGAAATTCAGAGAAGGGTTCGTCGCACCACGCGCTGCGATGCCGTCGGCGACGAGCCGCTCCAGGGCTGTACCCGGCGACGCCGTCACCGCCTGTTCGCCAGACTCGAAAGTGGCAAGCAGGCCCATCAACCTGACTTCGGGCCGAGAACTGTCTCTTGAATACGTCGCGGCCAGACGCAGGTCGATGGCGCCTGCAATGCGCAGGGCCGGCGCCGAGTAATAGCGCAGCTGGAAGCGGCCGTTGGAGGCAGCCACCTCTTCTGCCATGAACGAGTGGCCTCCCAGATCACCGATGGGGTCCGAATCGAGCCCGAAGAGCCCGGACATCCTGGCGCACAGCCGCTCCGCAAGCGCATCCGGACTTCCCGAGCATATGTCCGTGACAGAGGCCCGCCCCAGACGATTCTGATAGCCACGGGGGCGGTCCGCACGGCGATCCCAGTTGCCGTCCTGCACCCATTCGGCGTAGGTCTCGCCGTTACGGGTCACGATCTCAGCGAGGTCCAGGAAGGCGAAGCCCCTCAGGAAGTGTACGCGCGTCAGGACATCCGGGTTTGCCCCCTGAGCGTATGCCGCCTCAACAGCCTCAAACAGCCGGCCCTCGGAAGCCAGTTGCTCGGGAGTCTGTGCGCCGGCCGGCCTGTGAGAGGCGATCAGCGTGCAGAGCAGTAGCGCCGAGGTCAACCCTGATCGGTACCTCATTGGGCAACCCTCTCAAACTCCTGACGCCGGGCTCCTTCCCAGTTGCGGAGGACTTCGCCTTTGCTGCCCACCGACAGCACCCGGAAGGACTCGCTCGTAGCTTGCTCCAGCGCCACTTCCAGCCCTTCAGTAATGAAGTCCGGTAGCTCGATCTCCTCCCCTGCCGGTGCCAGGAAGTACCGTTTCAGAGAGCGGTCGTTTTCGTCCCCGTCCATATCGGTAACCTCAAGAACAAGGATCAGCTCACCCAGGGCGAGATCGCTCGAGATGGTTTTGCCGGAGAACCGTCTGTCCGAACTCGCGAAAAGGTCGATGTTTGCTGAGGCGTCCAGATAGGACAACGTGTATTGCACGAAGGCCGTATCAGGGGTCGTGGCAGCGTTCTCGGCAATCACCGTCAGCGTGTACTCCCCACCGCGAAGCAGGCGGTCTGAGACGTTGACCTGCGAGGTTGCCTCCGGCTCAGCCTGAACATCCCCTGACACCAGACGGAGATCGTCCGGCACAGGACCGAATACCTCGTGAGGCACATCATGCTCGAACGTGAGACTGGTCAGATGCCGGCCCTGGAGCAGCGTGTCCCTCGAGGACGCCTCCATGACCATAAGCTCACTTGCATTGTTGAGCGAAAGGGTCCACCGATGCCTTGCCGCCGCTTCGTCCCCTGTTATACCGAACATGGGGCTCTCGGCAAACGTCTCCGAGTCGATGGATACTTCGGGCTGCCGGGCCGCGGGGACGGACGAAAACGACTGACCCTCAGCGCCGGATGACGCCGAGTCCAGCACGGCCTCCATGTGGAGGACTTCGGCAATGACCTCCCAGGTGCGCGCGCCTTCCGAGCTGTCGAAGCCCGAGCAGCGACCCTCACCGTCGACCAGGTCCTGACTGGTGAGAACGCAGGCCTGCGAATCGTCTACCAACACCCGGAATCGATCATAGTCCCTCGGCTCACGGGTCGTATAGTCGACCTGGAACACCAGCTCCTCCGCTCCTTCTGTAAACACGACCGGGTCGTCGGATGTCGGGCTGGTTGCCTGGACCGCAGTCGCTGGAAAGAGGACCTCCAGGGTGTCGCTTGCGACCAGGGCACCCAGTCTGTTGCCTAACAGAATTTCGGGGGCGGAGTCATCGAAGCCCTCGAATTGGCTGTTGGCCAGGGCCCGGTGCAGCTGAATGGTACTCTCATTTTCGGGAGTGACCGACCAGATGAACACGCCATCGTTCCCGGAAAAATCGGCCGAGAAGGCGGGTTCCGTCACCACCTCGTCATCGACGAGCGATCCGACAGCGATGTGCCACGCGTGTGTCTGTGCGTCACTGGACCAGGAGAATTCGATGTCTCCTGCCAGGGCAACGTCACCGGAGCGTGGCGTCAGAAGCTCTACTGCATCCGGCAGGCTCGGGAGCAGTTGAATGTCTGCGGTGACCAGCGTGCCGGCCCCTCCACCCGCTTCGCCGACCTCGATCTCAACGGTGCGAGTTGACTCTTCCGTCTGGAGGTCATCCGTGGCCGACAGGGTCACCACGTCCCGATTGGCGGACACCTGGGCGGTGACCCCGGATTCCGCGGTAACGGCGACGATGACTGCCGAGTCCACGTTTGCCACAAGATCCGCTGCGTTGAATGTGATGGTTTTGGCATGGAAGCCGGCCACCAGCCACAAGTCGTTGTCCAGCGGCGGAAGCGGCCTGGGTTGCTCGGCGACAATCTGACTACGAAGCGCATCCACATCGTCCGGTGGAGCACCTACGGTGTCGCATCCGAGCCCGGACACCGTCCAGAGCGTCAGGCACAGGATGCCGATGAGCAGACGTGCATGCTGCATGGTTCAGTCCCTCCGTCCAAGCTTGAGATTGACGCCCAATCCAGCGTTATAGCGGTCTCCACCCAGGGGCATGATGGTTGGAAACACCCGCAATGAAGCGCCGGATGGCCTTCCTGCGCCGATGCCCGCGTCCACCGCACTGGCCAACCAGGCGGAGGCGGTCAGCGCCAGCAGAAGCTTGCCCTGACTTCTCTTTGAGGAATACGAATCGTAGTCCGCCTGAATCTCTTCAAAGCGGGCTTCCAGGGTGGCACCCCGACATCTTCCCGCCGGGCATTCGTTTACGGCACTTGCCAGCGCCGCTTCATAGTCGTCTCCGAAACTCTGCGCCTGACTGAATGCGCCGGCCGCGCCGAGGGCTCCGACACCTACCGCGGCCCGGTACATCCAGGCACGGCGCCGCTGACCTTTATACGCCTGACCCTGGCCCGGAATGAGCAGGGAGCGCGTCACGGCAGCCCCGGCGTTGTAGTCGTCTCGGGTTTCCACGCAGGCGGGTACGGCCGCGCCCCGCGGGCCCTCGCGCACTTCCAGACGCATGCGTGAACCTTGCTGGGAGGCGAACGCAAATCGTAGCACGCCACATGCGGATGCGGTGAGCTCCTGGTTGTTGACCGTGCGAAACGTGCCGGAGAGGTCTTCCTCGTACGAATCACCGGCGCCCCCCATCCACTGCTCAATCCAGCGCAGCCGGGCCGGGTAGTCGGCCGCCTCGTCCTTTTCAACGTAGAGGATGCCGGTCCTTCCGCCGGTCGCGATCCACTGTGGGCCCATGCGCTCATTCGGAAGCACTCCGCGAGCGATGCGCCTTCCGCTGGCCCCCACCAGCAGTTGCCCCCTCGACACCTGGCGTGTGCCGGAGTAGTAGAGCACCTGCGCGACTGCGACGTCCTGCAGCGTGCGTTCGGCCTGCTCCTGGACGGCCTCCGAGGAGGTATAGAAGGCCAGGAACCTCCCGTCGGGAGACCAGGAAGGCTTGTATCGGTCAAAGCCTTCCAGCTCAATCGCAGCAATCTCGATCGGGTCCGCCCGATCTCCCCGGAGGGCCGCTCCGACATCAATCACCGAAACGGCGAACACGCCCCTCACCCGATGCTGGTAAGCCAGAGACTGGCCTCCCGGGGAGAACGTGGGGCCGAGTTCCGGCTCCTCGGGCGTCCATGTCAGTCGTTCGACCGGGACTGGCTCCAGGTCTGTGGAGGTGGCCTCTGCGAGGCTGAAGAGATCCTCGAGATCCTGAATCGCGAACAGGTCCTCTCCCCCTTCCCTCAGTTGGCCGCGAAACACCAAGAGCTCCCCATCCTCGGTCCAGGTCGGCTCGCGCACCTGAATCAGGTCCAGAGGTACTGGAATCGCTGAGGAGACCTGATCGCCGTCCATCCGGGCGAGGAGAAGCTCAAAGCCTCCTCCCCGCTCACCGGAAACGTACACAAACCATTGGGAACCGTCCCGGGAGAGCGTCGGACGCCAGGCCAGTTCGCCCCGGTAACCCGGGTCGGCCTCCGAGCAGTCCCGCTCTTCAAACAGACCGCCGCAGTCCTGTGCGCCGGACCATCGTTCGTCAAGTTCGACGACGTGCACGCTGCCCGAGCGTTCGTTTCGGATCCCGATCACGCGGGTCCGCTCGCGCTGCCGCTCGAACGCGATGATGTCCGGGTTGGACGGACTGAACTTGGGGCTGGCGATGAGCCCTCCTTCGCTACCGGATTGCGCCACGGCGTCGTGGGCAAGCCCAACCATCAGGACCGCCATCGTGAGCCAACCGGTGATTCGAAAGGCCATGTATGTGGGTGCGTGTTTCATAGCTGGCGAAGCTTCTCTTCGATGCTTTGAATGCGTTCAGGAACCGACGCCGCGGCTGCGGTCAGATCTGCGGGAGCCGGCTGCTGCGGAGGAAATCGGGCAACCAGCGCCTCGAAGTCCCTCAGTTCTCTGGCGGCTCGAATGAGATGCGAGCGGGCCGCATTGTTGTTGTTGACGTCGATGGCTCGATCGGCGCGGATCTGGAAGGCACGTCCCTGGAAGTAGGACGCCCAGGCCTTGTAGACCGCCTTCCTGTCGTCGGGGAAAGTGCCCGAGTACCGAATCATGTTGTCCGCGGTCGCAGCGAGCTCATCGGCCATTCGGCGGCTTTCCAGAACCACTCCCAGGTTGTAGAGCGCGCGCCCGTTTCGGGGATCGGCCTCAAGCACGGTTCTGAATGCCGTCGTGGCGTCTTCCAGGTTCTGGGACTGAAAGAAGCCTATGCCACCGTCGATCAGGCCCTCCAGGCACTCCGCGACCGACAGGCCGGCCGCATCCGCGCAGTTGGTGGTCTGGGCAAAGGCGACGGCACCCCCATGCTGCCGTTCCTCTCCAGCCTGAACCGTAATCGGAATCTCACCGTCCAGACTTTGCGATCCGGTGGTGGCAGTCCAGGAGTATTGCCCCTCATTCAACTGAACACAGAGTTCCCCGTCTCCGCGCCTGACTGAAGTGGGCTCCACCTCGTCATTTGTCGCATTAAAGAAGCGAAACGACTCCACGGTGGTCTCAAAACAGTACCACCCGCTGCGTTCTCCGCAGACCGGGTTGTCACTGTTTGCGCAGTCAATGGGCTGCTCCGGTCCGCTTTCCTGAGGCTCGCCGGCGCCCGCGGGGCCTGGCGGTCTCGGCGGCAGAATCGTTACACCAGCCGTTCCTGGCGTGGGTGCTTCGCCACCTCCAACCACGATCGTTCCCTTTTCCTCGTAGGTCTCGGTGTCTTCCTGTTGGACCGGCCCAGGACCGGTTTCGGCATTCTCCTCGAAATCCAGGGGCTCGACTTGAGCGATACCCTCAGATCCCGGCGCGGGGTTGGGATCCGAGGTCTGTTGGCCGCCACAGCCCATGCCCAGCAGGCCGGCGAGCAGCGTCGCGAGGAATGAAGTACGGCTATTCATTGTTGACCGGGCGCACTCCCCGCCGGAGGATGGTCCCCATGCCGGACGCCGTCGTATCGAGTCCGGGTCTGAACTCGGCATGCCAGTTCAGTCGAATCACCATGGTGTCCAATGGAATCTGGTTGCGAGCCATGTCTACGAGAAAGACTCCGGTCTCTGCGCCGACCGTCTCCGCGGTTGCCCGGATCTCGTAGCTCTGCAGCGCTTCATTCGGCGGGTCTTCCAGGACGCGATAGACACCGAGCGAATCTGTGCGGCCGAGGATATACCGGGGCGTGGATTCGATAAGCACGTCCGGAATCGCCAACGCACTCGTGGTGTCCGGACCGAGCACAAGAATGTGAAAGGCCGCCCGAGGACCCATGACGAGGGGCTGGGGCGATGTAGCCGTCGATGCGCAGCCGGTCAGCACCGCGGCAAGTAGCGTCGGGAGAAGCGTTTTCATTCAGGGCTCTGCGGGGAAGGTTGGCGTGACCCGGATACACGTCTTCCTAGCATCTCACAGCACTTGCAGACGGCTGACCGGCATTTCCCGCAGAAAAAAGTTCGACGCCGTCTGCAGATGCGCGGAACTGGCAGGACCTGTTCACAAAGCGCTTCGCCAAGAAGGCCTCCCTAACGACCTGCCCTCACGACCATGGAGATTCAACTTGAAATCACCGGAGACTCCGGATCACGTAGAATTACCACCGATCAGTTTCCCTACCGCATCGGCCGAGATTCGCAAAACGACCTGATTTTGGAGGGAGCCACCCATGATCTGGTGAGCGCTCACCACGCCGAACTGCGGTCAGACGGCAAGCAGATCGTGCTTCACGACCTGCAGAGCACCAACGGCTCCTGGGTTGACGGGAAGCGCGTGCAGGGCTCAGCCGTGATTCGATCCGGCGCCAGCGTCGAATTGGGCAAACGGGGCGGTACAACCATAACCGTGCGTATTCCGGGAGCCACGGATGCTACGCGGATTGCCGCCCAGCCGACGGTGATCGCGACTTCGGCCGCAGACGAGCTTCTGCTGGACTTTTCCTCCGGCTCACTTCGCGGTCGCCAGACGACGATTGCCGGAGACGCTGTGTTGGGTAGGGATCCTTCCTGCGACGTCGTCTTCGATCCAAATCGCGATTCCGCCGCATCCGCACGCCACGCAGAGATTCGTGTCCGGGGAGGTCAGCACTGGATCCGCGATCTCGGAAGCACCAACGGCACCTTTGTCAACGGCCGACGAGTAGAAGAGAAACAACTCCGATCCGGGGATGTGATCGAGTTCGGCCAGGGCGGACCCACTGCGCGGGTGTCCTCCGGAGCGGCAAGCGCCGTTGCTGAAACAGTTGTTGCCAGTTCTCCGAGCGCGCGGGACGTCGGGGCCACCCGGGTCGCCGACCGCAACCCCAGCCGCCCCGACATCGGCTCCTCTCCGGGGCAGGGCACCATTCAGATGTGGATTGACCGGGCCGTCGAGCAAGCCAGGCAGAACCCGGCCACGGTCTTTTTTGAGCGGGTGGCCGATGAGGCCGCAGGTCGAAGCAAGAAGACGGCTCGCCTCTATTCGGTGAGTGTGTTCGGCGTGCTCCTGCTGGGTCTCGTGGCTGTTGCCGTCATCAACTGGAGGGGGCTGCAGGGGCTGGAAGCCCGTTTTGCGAGTCAGATCAGCGAGGTTCGGGGAGAGTTGGAACTCCAGGAGGGCATTCTCCAGAACAACGTGGACAACCTGACCGCCCGACTTGACGACGTCGCCGGAGGCATGGTGGACACGACGATGTTCCAGGAGGCACTGGAAGCCGAGCGCACGAGGTTGGCGGCTGTTCGAAGCCAGATCCGCAAGCTCAACGAGCAGGCCGCATCGGCAACACCGGAAGCCGCCGCTGCCGCAGCAGGTTTCCAGGCGGCCGCCCAAAGCGTCGAGGCGTCCCTCTTCATGCTGGCTGTGCGCCGGGGCGGTGAACTGATCCCAATGTGCACGGCCTTTGCGGTAGGATCGGATGGCACCCTCTTGACGAACGCGCATTGCGTGGAAGGCGCTTCGGGGCTACCGCTTGTCGCCGTTAAATCAGGCAGCCGACGAGGCAAGGAGTACGAGGTCTTCGCCTCCGAAATCCATCCCGCGTACAACCCCAATCGCGGCGGGGCTTTTGACCTGGCGCTGCTTCGACTGGAGACCCATGGCGACGCGTTCACGGCCATGGCTCTCGCATCCGCGGAGGAACTCGAGGGCATCGGCCCAGGCTACCAGATTGCCGTCTATGGCTTCCCGGGAGAGGTCATGAACCTGAATCGGCCCAATGCGACCTATTTGCCGGGAGCGGTGACCAGACTCTCCGCCGGCGGAACCACCATGCTGCACTCAGCCACCACCAGTCGTGGCACAAGTGGCGCACCGGTACTTAACGATCGAGGGCAACTGGTGGGTGTCAACTCCTTTGGAACCCCCTCCAGCCAGCGAGCCGAGGTTGTTGTTGCTCGGGATGAGTCGGGCGCCGTGATCATCGGTCCGGACATGCAGCCCGTGACCACCATGCGGAGGGCACCGGTCGCCGCAGCCTTTGGGGCCGTGCACGGCCGCTATGTGCGGGAATGGCTGCAGGGCAAAATAGCTGCGGGGGCACAGCAGGCCGAATGATCCGCTCCTCTTCAATTTCCTACGTCTGCGCGGCCCTCCTGGCGACTGCAGTGCTGGTCGCCGGCTGCGCCGGGCCCAAGAATTCCACCTCGGAGCAGAACAAGAACGACGACGCCTCCGAAGTGCCGTACGCGGTGCTCGCCTCCCACTACGCCGCAGGCCAGAATTTCGTGCGCTCAGCCAACTGTGACGCGGCCAGGCTCGAATTGCAGTGGGTCATGGAACGGGACGTCAACCTCCACTTCCTCAACGCGCTCCGGTTGTATGACCTGTGCTCCACCAGTCCCGAGTCACGGAGAGAGGTGGAGCGTGCGTTCTCGGTCGTCGGTGCGCGCATGGACTCCCTGAAGGGAGACACGGTGGGCATGGAGGCCGTGGTCCGCAGCTGGCGGGCCGACTTCGAGTATTCGGCCCGGACCGGCCAGCGCATTCAGGCTGAACTTGACCGCATCCCCCGGCTGAAGGGAGAGTTGCCTTCCCCTCGCCGGGTGGCGTCCGAAAGCGAATACTACCGGGGCCGTGTTCTCGTCACCGCGCTGATCGATGCCACGGGTCTGCCGCTGCACGCCTTCATTTCGGAGACTTCCCTGCGGCACTCGTACGACAAGGCCGCTGTGGAGGTGATGCAGAAGATTGAATTCGAGCCGGCAGTGGCTGGCGGTACCCCCGTGCGTGAGTTCGTCACCATGCCTGTAGAGTTTTAAGCCGCCTTGCTGGAACTGGTTGTCTACACCCATGTGGGGCTTGTCCGCTCCGCCAACGAAGACGACTTCCTCCTGCTGTCCGGGCACACCTCCCTTACGCGTCGGCAGGGAGACGCGCTGACGTGGAACGTGCCGGTCGATGGCAGTGTGCAGGGCGTGTTCGACGGGATGGGAGGCATGGAGGCGGGCGACGTCGCGAGCGGGATTGCCGCCGGTGCCCTGGCCGATTATCTCCGTAGTTCCCGTCCGGATTTTGACTCGCCCGTGGCGTTCTGGAATCGCGCCATTGGACATGCTAACGCGTCCATCGTGCGAGAGGCCGACCGACGCGGCAAGGCTGGTCAGATGGGATGCACGGCAACCGTACTTGCCACCTCGCCGGCCAGGATGGTGGTCGCACACGTTGGGGACAGCCGCGCCTATCTGTATCGAGACGGACGGCTCGTGCGAATCAGCGAGGACCAGAGCCTGGTCCAGGAACTGGTCAACTCCGGTGAACTGACCGAAGAAGAAGCAGAGCGCCACCCCCAGCGCAGCGTCATCCTGCAGGCTCTCGGTGTGCAACCAACCATCACGCCGCAGATCTGTAGCTGGGCGCCAGCTACGGGAGACCTGTTGCTGATATGCAGTGACGGACTATCAAGCCTGGTTGGGGATGCGGTGCTACAGAGTATCCTCGCCGGCTCTCAGGACCTGGCCGGGACCGGGCAGCGCCTGATCGATGAGGCGATCCGGCGTGGTGGGACTGACAACGTGACGATCGTGCTGGCCCGGGTGCCAACGGTCCCTGCAGCCGAGCCCACCGGCGCCATTCAAACGCTACAAGCCTTTCGCACGGAGAAGAACACGCGGAAGCGGTCCGGCGCGCGGGCCCTGACGGTATTCACTGCCGTCGCCGCACTTGTCCTCGTGGCCGTGATTGCCCTGCTTCCCCGGTACCCGGAGGCGACGGAACCCATCGGGCCCACCGCCAGAGACCTGGCCTGGAGAGACCTCCAGGACCGGGCGGTGAACCTGGCGACTGAAGGTGAGGAGGTACTTCTCACGGCGGCCATGGTACCCGACTCGGCGCTGCGCTCCGCAAGGCCCTGGATCACTCACCTGGACTCGTTTCAGGCCTCTGCGGTCACGGATTCACTGGTGGACGGGCAACGCCACCTCCTGTCGGGTGAGCGCGCGCTTGCCGCGCACCGGGTGGCGGTGGACTCCGCCCTCAGCGTCCTGTATGCCCCGCCCGATGCGGACTCGCTCACCGTGGCAGACACCACAGGGATCACCCTGTCGCCGACTGACGCTCCCGTGAATCCGGTACCAGACTCGTTGGAGGCCTCCCTGCAGTGAAGCCCGGTGATCTGGTCAAAGGGAAGTACGAGCTGCTTGAGCTCGTCGGGAAAGGCGGCATGGGCCTTGTCTTCAGGGTCCGGTGCCTTGAGGGAGCGGATACACTGCCAGAAGGTCTCGCGCCTGGCGACGAATGTGCGCTCAAGGTGGTGCATCAACACTTGTTGGTGGAGGACGACTTTGTAAAGCGGTTCGCCCGCGAAGCGCGGAACTCGCTGAAAATCCAGGGTCACCCCGGAATCGTCTCGGTCTACGAATACGATCAGACGGACGATGGCTCGCCGTACCTGGTGATGGAATTTGTGCGTGGTCGCACGTTGGCCGAGGTGCTGGAGGCCCATCCGAAGGGGGTCGACCTACAGACCGGGTACCGCATCGTGCGAGGCCTGGCGTTTGCCCTCGCTCACATGCACGGTGCCAAGAATGACCGGGGTGCTCCCGCCCCCGTCGTTCACCGAGACCTGAAGCCCGGCAACGTGGTGCTGACCGACGAGGGCGAAGTCAAATTGCTGGACTTCGGTATCGCCAAGTCTGACGGCACCAAGCTGAGCCGGACCGGACTGGTGGTGGGCACACCGGCCTACATGTCTCCCGAGCAGTGGCGGGGGGAAGTCCTGGATGGGCGCTCGGATCAATACGCGCTCGGATTGCTCGCCTTCGCGCTCCTGACGGGCGAGGTCGCGTTTCAGTCCGAGACCGCGACCGGTTACATGCATCAGCATCTCTCCGGGCCTATTCCGGATGCTCGACGCAGGCGCCGTGGCATCACGAGGAAGGCGTCCAAGGCCATCACACGAGCCCTTGCAAAAAAGCGGGACTCCCGGTATCCGTCTTGCTCCGCATTCGCGCTGGAGTTCCCTGCCGAGCGGGCTCCAAGGTCGAAACCAAGACCAGCTGTTGCGCCGGAGGCGAGCCCCAAGAGCCCCGTCCCGAAAACGGTTGTATCCGGCGGTCAGGCTGATGCCGGCTCGCCGGGACGCGTGCCTGGGTGGATATCGGTTCCTGCGGGCCTGCTTGCGGTCCTGGTCGTCACCCTGGGCATCGTCTACTACGGAAGCTGGGCTGGGGAAGCCACCGTCGAGGCGCCTCCACCCGTATCTCCGGATATCCAGTCCGCCACCCTGACGCCGCCGCCCCCTGCCATGGGCGCTCTGGCTCTTCAGGCCGACACGCCGGTCCGGGTCATCATTTCAGACTCTCTCACGGTTGGCGTCTCTCCCGGCTCCTCGGCGCGCAGCAACTTGCGTCCGGGGTCCTATCGCATCAGAATTCAGTCTACGCGACAGCGATCGGTAAGCGTGGTGCAGGTCGTGAACGTGGAAGCGGGCGTGCTGCAAACCCTGGACATTCGGCTGGCGGGCCAGGTGGAGGCGGCCCGGCAGAACGCGCGATTGGCCAGTGCCTGGAGTTCTTTTTCTGAGGGCGCCCGGGCGACGGCGCAGTCGACCACGACGTCGACTCCCGTTTCGCTGTTGCTCTGGGACAACTTCGCCGAGGATTCAGGGACCTGGGAATTCGCGGCCGGAGGCACCCTGCAAGAGGGGCGCCTGGTTCTGGAGGCCGATCGCGCCGCAGCGTACGTGCCCACAGGCATCACCCATCGGAACTTTGCGATACGTTTCACGCTGGCGCACCTCGGGGGCACGGCCAGCGGCGGCGCCGGGGTTTCGTTCGGATTCCGGCAGTGGGGTCGGGACCAGCACTTCGTGCTTCTCGATGCCTACGAGCGGCGTGCAGTGCGAATCGGCACGATTGCCGACACCTGGATATCCGCCCTCCCCTGGACGTCCAGCCCCGTCATCACCAGAGATGTCAACGTGGTGGAGCTCATCGTCTCCCGCGGCGAAGCCGAAGTCCTGGTGAATGGGCGGAGCATCGGCAGGGCCTCCCTGCCCAGCGCAACGGCGGGCTCCGTGGTTGCGCTCATGGTTGGTGGCGGACCCGCCACGTACGCGTTTGACGATGTAGTGGCTGTGGGGCTTGGCGACGGGTAGGGTCGGTGGGGCGCTTGGGGGGCGGTTCTGTGCACGGGTCGGCTTCGCACGCTGCTTTTCGTCGCCCCTGACGACTCTACCATGCGCACCATAGACGGCCCGGCTCGCGGCGCGGCGCACGTGCAATTTGAGACCGATTAGGCCGCAATCTATCGCATTCGTGACGCCATTCGAGGACGAGGGGGTCGACTACACCATGGTGCGCGAGAATCGTGAGCATATCGTGCCGCGGATTGTGGGGAGTCGATGGAGTCTGAGGCGGTCGCGGAGTCCGGCGAAGAATATGACCCTGCGTCGTTCGACCCCTAGACGTTTGACGACTACGCCGGGCGGTACGCGCTGGATGGCGCCCCGCCCTTTGTGCTGACGCTCACGCGCGATGGCGACCAGTTCCTTGCCCAGGCCACCGGCCAGCAGCAGTTTGAGATCTTTGCCACGTCAGACTCGACGTTCAAGCTGACCGTGGTGGAGGCGTCAATGACCTTTCATCGGGACGCGGACGGGTCCGTGAATCGGGTGACGCTGCACCAGAGCGATCAGCCGGCTACGCGCATCGTCGAGGAGGGCGATGGGCCCTGGGAGCCTTCGGAGGCGGAGCTTCTCGCGTACGAGGGGCGGTACTTCTCGGCGGAGATTGAGGCGTTCTGTGCCGTCACCGTGGAGGACGGGGCGCTTATGATGAAGCACCGGCGGAGCGGGCCGTTCAAGCTGACGGCCGGGGAGCGGGATGCGTTTTCCACCGGGACGCTGTTGGGGCAGGTTGAGTTTGTTCGGGATCGTGGGGGGAGTGTTGTGGCGTTTTATGCTGGTAATGGAAGGACTCGGGATGTGCGGTTTGAGCGGCGTTAGGCGCGGTAGACGCCTTTTCGGGATTCGATAGCGGCGCGGGTATCCACCACACACCCAACCGTCTCTACCAACCGCTCATGCTCCACATCCGAGTGCTTGGTTAGCACAACAGCCATATCAAAGCCCCGAAGCGTCTCGTCATCCCAACTCACCGACTCCTCCCCTTCCCACTCCGGATGCTCGCGCGTCCGGGGAATGACGGGAATAAGCGGGTCGTAATACGACACCTCAGCCCCGTACGCCCGCAGCTTCTCCATCACAACCAGCGTCGGCGTCTCGCGCATGTCGTCCACGTTGGGCTTGTAGGCCAACCCCACGCACAGAACCCGAGCGCCGCGGAGCGCTTTGCCCTGGTCATTGAGCGCCTCCATGCACCGACGGACCACGTAGTCCGGCATTGCCGTGTTGATCTCTCCTGCCAGCTCAATGAACCGGGTATTCAGACCGAACTCCCGCGCCTTCCAGGTGAGGTAGAACGGGTCGATTGGAATGCAGTGTCCTCCAAGTCCCGGGCCAGGATAGAACGGCATGAAGCCAAACGGCTTGGTCTTGGCAGCTTCGATCACCTCGTAGATGTCGATGCCCATCGAATGGAAAACCACCTTCAGTTCATTGACCAGCGCGATGTTGACGCTGCGGAAGATGTTCTCGACCAACTTGACGGCCTCGGCCGTGGGCGTGTCCGAGACGGGCACAACTTGGGAGATGACCTTGCTGTAGAGCAGGACGGCCAGGTCAAGCGCTTCCTTTCCTTCGGCACCAACCACCTTCGGGATGGTGGCCGTCTCAAAATTGGGGTTGCCCGGGTCCTCGCGCTCCGGGCTGTAGGCCACGAAGAAGTCTTCGCCGGACTTCAGGCCGCTGAGGCGTTCGCATTCTCGGACAATGATCTCACGCGTAGTGCCGGGATAGGTGGTGGACTCCAGGATGACCATTTGCCCCTTGCGCAGGTGCGGGCCGATCGTAGCTACGGTGCCCTCCACGTAAGACATGTCCGGCTCGCGGTGTTCATCGAGCGGGGTCGGCACGCAGAGGAGAAGGACGTCAGCCTCCGGGATACGGGAGAAATCCGTAGTGGCGTCAAAGCGATCGGAGCGGGCGAGGCTGGCGATGCGGTCTTCCGTGAAATGACGAATATAGGTCTTTCCAGCCTTTAGAAGTCGGGGCTTCTCTGCATCCACGTCGAATCCGAGCACAGGGAAGCCACGCTCATGAAACGTCCAAATCAGCGGCAAGCCGACGTATCCAAGTCCTACGACTCCGATTCGGGCGCTTTTTTGAGATAGTCCTGAATCGAGACCGTCTACTGCAGAATTACTCACGATAGAGGAACAGCTATTGATCAACACTCGGCCCGAATATACTGGCCTCCTTGGCCTTGCCTTGTCGCGCTTTCTGTGGAGAAGTCTCCCCACTCGCTTATCTTCCGGCCCCACTTTCTCGATCCCTGCCATCTTCCCGAGAATCCTGATTTTGACGGGTCTGCTGTGCGTGTGCGTCATCGACGCGCGTGCTCAGATGCGCGTCGACGGTTCGCTGTTTGCGCAGCGGTTTGAATCGCGGCCAGTGTATGGCCCGGGAGCTGGCTTCCACTTCTCGTTTTTCAACTACGCTCTCGAACTTGTCGCATCCGGCGGGTACTACCACACCCCGGCCGATGAGACAGAGTCGTGGAATGTGCGCGTAGACTGGCGGGTCAATCTGCCGACTGGTATTTCGCCCATCAGACCGTACGTCGGGGGCGGCGTTGACCGCACTATTGATGACGGGATCAGGACCACATCGGGAGTAGCCGTGGCGGGCTTCTATCTCCGACTTGGAGACCGTATCCATCCCTTCGGCGAAGCCTGGTACCGGGCAGCCCCTCAATTGGAAGACTTTCGATTCCGGGCCGGCCTTCGCTTTCAGTTTCTACCACCTTATTGATTCGTGATACCTGACTTCATGAAGCCAGGACTGCTTCTTTCTTTTTTTTTGTTGGCTGTGGCGGCTCCGGTTGCAGCTCAGAACGTGCCGCCCGCGATTCAGCAGGAGCTGAACCGTCGAAACATGACGGAGGCTGAGGCGCGGGCGATGGCGCAGCAGTTGGGCGTAAACCTCAACGATCCCGTGCAGGCCGCCCAGCGGGCGCGGGAGTTGGGCGTGCCCGAGCCCACGATCCAGGAAATGTTGCGGGCGGTACGCTCGGGCGATGAGGGCGCCGTGGCGTCGACCGCGTTGCCTGGTGTGCGTACCGTTGACCCCTCGACCCCTGCTACCACCGTCGATGCGATAGCGACAGATGAAACCACGCGGCAGGCCACCGAGGCCGCTCAACTGCGCGACGTGGCTGAGGCGGAAACAACCACGGTTGTGGAAGAGGCGGCGGTCGAGGAGGACCTCGCATTCTTCGGCTACAGTCTCTTTGACGGCATTCCCGATGCTTTCCAGCCATCGGCCGTGGGGCCTGTCGATGACGCCTATCTCATCGGCCCAGGGGACGAACTTCGACTCACTGTCTGGGGGGCGGCAGAGTTTGCGCACGAACTTACCGTAGATGCCGAAGGCCGTATTTTCGTGCCAAACGTGGGCCAATTTCTGGCAGCTGGTCGACGAATTGATCGGCTACGCACAGATCTTCAGCGCTTCCTGTCGCGCAGTTATTCAGGGCTGACCAGCAGCCCTCCAACTGTGTTTATGGACCTCAGCGTCGCCCGACTGCGTCCCGTACAGGTATACGTTCTCGGTGAAGTATCCAGGCCGGGTGGCTACACCGTAAGCCCGAACGCGACGGCGTTCAACGTGCTGTACAGCACAGGTGGCCCGCTCACCAGAGGATCCTTGCGAGAGATCCGAATTGTACGAGCGGGACGAAGGATCGGCACGCTTGACCTGTACAACTATTTGCTGTCGGGATACGAGCGCAATCCGGTCCGTCTGCAGACGAATGACTTTGTGTTCGTGCCATCCCGCGGCAAGACTGTCGCCATATCGGGGGCCGTGAGGCGACCAGCAGTTTTTGAACTGAAGGGAACTGAGGACTTTACGGCGCTGCTCGAATTTGCGGGGGGCCTGCTTCCCGACGCCTATGGCAAGCGATTTCAAATCGAACGGATTGTGCCTCTCTCTGAACGGACTGACCCCTCTATCGCCCGAGAAATCATAGACCTGCCGCTCGCAGAGACTGTTGGCGGTGAGGTGGCCGTGACGCTGGAAGACGGTGATGTGGTGCGGATCAGTGCAATCACTGATCGACTCGACAACGCGGTGACAATTCAGGGCGAGGTATTTCAGCCGGGTCGCTACCAGCTATCCAACGAACTTGTCACTATTAGGGATCTGATAGGGGCGGCGGACGGACTAACCGAAATAGCCCATCGGCAGGAAGCGTCCCTGGTCAGATTGGATGGAGAGTTCAACGAAGAACTCTATGTGGTGGACCTTGAGGAAGCAATCGCGGACAACCCGTTGCACAACCTGCCGCTTAGGGAGCGGGACGTGCTAACAGTTCGTTCCCGATTAGCGGTTCAGCAGACGGGCACAATCGAGGTGGATGGGCAAGTACGGAATCCAGGCCCGCAGCCGTTCCGGGATCGCATGACGCTGCAGGATGCCCTCTACGCAGCCGGTGGTTTGCAGGATAGTCTGTTTGTACGCGATGTGTTTCTGCCTCGGGCCGACCTGTTTCGCAGGGAGGGTAATCGAGCTCGACCCGTTGTAGTTCCTTTTAACCTCGCCGCCGTCCTCGACGGTCGGGATGAGGCATCCTTGCGTTTGATTCCCGGAGATCGGATTCGAGTTTACCCAAGATCCGTTGAACGACTCTCTGCTGGAACGGTACAGGTGTCCGGCGCCGTGAACGCCCCCGGTACCATCACCTTTGTGGACGGGCTAACTGTCGAGGATGCTATTCTCCAGTCGGGTGGTTTTTCGCAATACGCGTACTTGCAGAGCGTCCGGGTTGCCCGACCGGACCCGTCAGGCGCCCAATTGGCTCGCGTGTTCGAGGTCGGCCTTGACGGAGTCTCTCGTGACGAAAACGGACAAGTCGATCCCGCCCGCCTCGCCGCCCTCCTAAATCGGCGCTCGTTCATCCTGCAGCCGGGGGACCAGGTTTCAGTCGTACTGGACCCTAATTACCGAGCGTTGCAAACTGTATCCATTTCTGGAGAAGTCCACTTTCCGGGGACTTACGCCGTAGAAACCGACCACGAGACAATCGGATCGATCGTCGACAAGGCCGGAGGGGTGCTGACGACGGGGTATCTGGGCGGGTCGTCTCTGGTTCGAAACGGACTACCGGTGATCGTTGACATCGAGAAAGCCCTTCTGTCGTCGAGGCAGGACATGCAGGTGCTTCCAGGCGACGTCATCTCTGTGCCGCGAAAGCCGAACACAGTTCAGGTCGCCGGCAATGTGAATAACCCCGGGCTTATTCGATTTGCGCCCGGAAGAAGAGTCAAATACTACCTGGACCGGGCTGGCTCAGAAGCGAGAGAGACAGAAGCGGTATTCTTGACCCAAGCGGATGGGGCGACATACCGACTGCGTCGCGGATTATTTCCGCAAAACCCGGTGGTCACTGATGGCGCCGTGATAAGCGTGTCTCGAAAACAGGACGTGCCTAGTGAGGAGAGGACGGACGTTGGGCAGATCATTACGGAGACCATATCCGTTCTTTCCGCTGCGCTGACGGCGATCGTGTTGGCATCCCGCCTGTAACCCTAGTAGGATGACCTGGCAGGGCTGGTATGTTCTGGCGGTATTGGGGTGTCTGGTTGGAGTCCTCGCCGGAAACAGGTGCAGACCCGACATCAGTTTTGTCGCTGGTCTCGGGGCGTTGCTTGCAGCCGGCCTAGTCGAGCCCGCCGCTGCGTTTTCGGGCTTCTCCAGTCCCGCGGTTGTCGCGCTGGCATCGCTGTTTGTTGTAGCGGCTGCCGTCGAAAGGTCGCCGGCAATCAGCGCAATCGACACGGTAGCGCTCTCTCGAAGTGCATCTCTGACGATGTCGCTTGCTAGGCTAATGGCAGGAGTGGCTGCACTAAGCGCAGCAATGAATAACACTCCGATCGTTGCCATGCTGATGCCAAGGGTTCAGCGTTGGTGCAAGGACCGGGGTTTCAGCGCATCACAGGTTCTCATTCCACTGTCATACGCCGCCATCGCCGGTGGGATGGTAACTCTGATCGGGACATCTACAAACGTAGTGGTCTCCGAGGTATCGATTGATCTCGGCGGCCCTGCTCTTGGACTTCTTGATTTCACTTGGGTTGGGCTGCCGGTAGTTCTCTTTTTGCTCCTGTTTTTTGTGATAGGCGGCTGGCGCCTCCTGCCGCGCCACGATGCAGACATGATAGATGACGGCCTTGGCGACTGCCTGTTCGAGCTTGCCGTTGATGGCCCTTCCATCGCCGGCAGGTCCGTTGAAGCCGCGGACCTACGTGATCTAGGACGGGCTTTTCTCGCTCATATTCGGAGGAACGAAACGGTGATTCCCGCGAGCCCGTCAACCCTGCTAAAGGATGGAGATGTCCTTAGTTTTGTCGGGCCAATGGAGTTGCTGAATGTGCTCCTGAGGCGGGATGGGCTTTCTCGGCCAATCGCAATGCCCACCACGGTGGCTGACCTCCCCCTGTTTGAGGCCGTGGTCGCGGAGAACTCCGTTCTGGCGGGCTCGACCCTCCGGTCGACCAAGTTTAGGGACCGCTATGGCGGAGTAGTGCTGGCTGTCCACCGGCGAGATGTGGTCGTGAGCGAGTCGCTCGGTCGACTGCGATTAATGGCCGGAGACCTGCTAATTGTGGAAGCAGATAGTGGGTTTTCTAGGCGCGCAAACGCCGATCGTAGCGACTTTCACCTTGTTGCCCGTCGCGACCAGCCTGCTCCTGCTGCCGACACCAACTGGGTTGGGCCTGCTCTCTTGATTGCCATGGTTGTTTGTGTGGCCACTGGAGCCCTCCCTCTGGTGACCGCTTCGTTCTTGACCGCGATTGGAGCGATCGCCATGGGCGGCGTTTCGCTCCGACGAGCTAGAGAAAGCGTCGACCTTTCGGTGCTCTTGATTATTGGTTCAGCGCTTGGGATTGGTCGGGCGATCGTAGATACCGGGCTCTCGGAGAATCTCACCAGCTTGCTACTAGCCTTAGGAGGATCCCTCGACGCGGTCTGGGGACTCGCGCTGCTCTACGTGTCGGCGAACGTGCTCACCGAGCTAATTACCCACAAGGCCTCCGCCGTCCTCATGGTGCCAGTGGCGCTGGACTTGGCAGACCGACTTGGAATCGCAGAGGAGGCCGCTCTCTTAACCGTCGCCGCGGCTGCCGCAGCCAGTTTCCTCACGCCGGTTGGATACCAGACGAATACCATGGTTCTCTCTGCCGGAAACTACCGCTTCGCGGACTTTCTTCGGGTAGGATTTCCGACCAGTCTGCTCGTCATGGCTGTTGCACTTACCATGATAAAGCTACGATTCCTCGGTTGAGAGCAGCGGGTTAACCCACAATGATGATGCCGGATTCCGACAGTAGTTGCATTATAGACTCGACGCTGCCCGACACCGCCGTGACGGTAGAGTCCAGTCTCATTTCCGGCTTCTCGGGCCTCTCGTAGGGAGCCGTGACTCCGGTCATCTCGAGTATTTCTCCCCTCTCCGCCTTCGCATAGAGGCCCTTGGGGTCGCGCTTCTTGGCAACCTCCACGGGACAGTCCACATGGACCTCGAAAAACCGTCCGACTGGTACCAGTCCTCTCGCTCGGTCCCGATCCTCTGCATAGGGTGAGATGAAAGTGCAGATCACTACCGAGCCTTGTTCGAAAAAGAGCCGCGCGACCTCCCCGACCCGGCGGATGTTTTCGCGCCGCTCGTCGGGACTAAACCCGAGGTCTCCGTTGAGACCGTGCCGAATTTGATCGCCGTCCAGGAGCATGGTCTTCACGCCGCTATCGAAGAGAACGCGCTCCAACTTGCGGCCTATCGATGACTTGCCTGACCCAGAAAGGCCGGTCAACCACACTACCGCTCCAGAGTGCTTCTGCAGAGACTCCCGCTCCTCGCGCGGGATGTTTAGCGGTTCCCAGACCACACCCGGCGAGACGCTCCGCTTTCCTCTCGACGGAAGCCGCTCTATGGATCCGCGAATCATCCCAGCCGCTACTGTGGCGAAGGTGTGGGGATGGATCAGGACAAAACTACCAGTTATGCGATTCTTGGCGTAGGTGTCCCAGCATACCGGCCGGCTGACCAACAGCTGAACCCTCCCGATTTCGTTGAGCCCAAGGAATTCCGCTTCCTGCCGATGCATCGTATCTACATCGACTTGGTAAACCACCTCCTTGACGAATGCGGTGGCCTCGCGAGTCGTGTGCATCAGGATGTAAGGCATAGTTGGATCTAGTGGCGCCTCGCTCATCCAGCACATCATGGCATCAAATCGATCCGAAACGGTCGGCAAATTGCGCCGTCGGACAATCATGTCGCCGCGGGACACGTCGATTTCATCTTCCAGGCAGAGAACGACGGATTCTCCAGTGTCCGCCTCAGCCAATTCGCCCTCAAATCGGTCAATTCGACTGATACGGCTGACTTGTCCGCTTGGCAATACAGCCACCTCTTCCCCCAAGGCGACCGAGCCCGATTCCACACGACCCGCAAACCCTCGATAGTCCTGGTGAGGTCGGATCACATACTGCACCGGAAACCGGAAATCGACCGCGTTTCGCGCCGCCCCGACGTTTACGGTTTCTAGGTGATGCAGCAGCGTCGAACCGTCATACCACGGCATGTTGTCCCCGTGGTCCACGACATTGTCGCCGTGCAAGGCACTCATCGGGATGTACGTGATGTCGCCCACATTGAGCTGTCGGGCAAAGTCGCGATAGTCGCTCTGAATCCGGTCGAAGACCTGCCGGTCGTAGGCGACCAGGTCCATCTTGTTGATCGCGACGACAACGTGAGGGATGCGAAGTAGGCTAGCGATGAAGCCGTGACGTCTGGACTGCGTCAGGACACCCTTTCGCGCATCGATGAGCACAATTGCCAATTCGGCCGTCGAGGCGCCCGTCACCATGTTGCGGGTGTACTGAACGTGGCCCGGCGTGTCGGCGATGATGAACTTGCGGCGCGGCGTCGCAAAGTAGCGGTAGGCCACATCAATGGTGATGTTTTGCTCGCGCTCAGCGCGGAGCCCGTCGGTCAGAAGCGCAAGGTTCACGTAGCTCTCGCCCCGCCGTCGGCTCGTCTCTTCCACCGCTTCCAGTTGGTCCTGAAAGATGCTCTTGGTGTCGTACAGGAGTCTGCCGATTAGCGTACTCTTGCCGTCGTCTACACTGCCCGCCGTTGAAAACCTCAGCAGGTCCATCGCCTCATAAGTGCTCATCCTAGAAGTATCCCTGCTTTTTCCGGTCCTCCATTGCGGCCTCTGATCGCTTGTCGTCACTCCGACCTCCCCTCTCCGCAATGCGCGCAGCGGCGACCTCCTGTATGATCTCCTCCAGCGTAGAAGCGGTCGACTCCCAAACGCCGGTACAGGTGATATCTCCGATCGTGCGACATCGAACCCGGCGAACATCGGACCGCTCGTCGCTCAGCACTTGGTTGTGGGCTCCTACTGCCAGTAGGACGCCGTCTCTTTCGACAACCTCCCGTCGATGGGAGAAATACAGATCAGGAAGTCGCACATCGTCGTGAGCGATGTACTGCCAGATATCCATTTCGGTCCAGTTGGAGAGCGGAAACACCCGGAAATGCTCTCCGGAGGCCTTTCGACCATTGAACAAATTCCAAATTTCCGGTCGTTGATTCTTTGGGTCCCACTGACCAAACGCATCCCGGTGGCTGAAGAAACGCTCCTTGGCACGAGCCTTTTCTTCGTCCCTGCGCCCCCCGCCGAACGCGACGTCGACCTTCAGCTCCCTAAGGGCATCCAGCAGCGTGACCGTTTGCAGCGCATTCCTGCTCGGGTTCGGCCCCGATTCCTCCTGGGCCCTCCCCGCAATAATGGAATCCTCCACATACCTGACCAAGAGCTCGCAACCGACTTCACGCACGAGGTCATCCCTAAACTGGATAGTCTCCGGAAAGTTGTGGCCGGTGTCGATGTGTAGTAGGGGAAACGGAAACGGAGCCGGATGGAACGCTTTCTTAGCAAGATGGACCATCACGATTGAGTCCTTGCCGCCCGAGAAGAGGAGCACAGGGCGTTCGAACTGCCCCGCCACTTCCCGCATGACATGGATGGCTTCCGATTCAAGTTGAAAAATGTGGGACTTGGACATAGTCGGCGTTCGCTAAAGGTCGGAGGTTATCACAGTCGCAGCTGGGCGTTCCGTCATCCTCAGGGCCTCGCGGGGTATTCACCAGCGAGGCAATCGCTTTCGTCGAGCCGCCCTCCACCCGGCTCGGCTCAGCAAACTCTGTAAAGCCAACCTGGAGCGCGAGGGCATCGCGCGGACCTTCTAGTGCTGGCGACCAGGTGGACGGGCACCGGCCGTCAATGACGGAGAGGAAGATCGCGAGTCTCGGCTCCCAGGGATTGGTCGGAGAGGGTACGTCGTCGCGATCGATGCCTATTGGAGCCGCATTCGGCAGTTCTCGAGCTTCATTTCGTAGTCCCATCGAACGTTCTTGGAATCCTGGCTTGACTAACCTAGCGTTTATCCGCGCGGGTGCGGGTGCTTTCGGGGTGCGAAGGGTTTTCCGGTGCGTTCGGAGGTGCACCTTGGGAAGGAAAGACTCCTCTGGTGCTGGACCTGGCGGTGCTGCGGGAGATTCAGGCTGGGGCGCGTGTCTCTGACTGTATGAAACTAGGTCAGCGAGCGAATACCGCTTGGCCCGTATGAGACCCTCGTGCTCATCGCGGCATCTAGTCGATCACTTGGCGTATGCAGACGATCACCTTCGCGCACCGCGCTAAGCAGGTCGCTTCCGTCTTCGGCGCGAATCCCCTCCACAAGCAAGCACCCTCCTGTGCCAGCCACTACGACGAAGTCGGGGTGGGTACGAATGATGATACCGGAATGACCCTCGTGATGGGCCATCTCTCCGCAGTGCTCTTGCACGCGTGAAACATACACTCTCTGTCCTCGCCAGAACGTACTCGCACCTGGATAGGGACTATCGAAAGCGGTAACGAATCTGGTGATCGACGCAACCCCCCAAGACCAGTTTATCCAACCATGGTCGTCCGTTGACAGTCGCGGGTAGTACGACCCGATACTTGGTGCCTGGCGCCTGAGCGCATACTCAACCTGATCTTTCGTCGCCCGCGCCACAAGGCGGTGGACACTCGCGGCGACCCTCCCGACATAGTCCTGCTCGATCTCCGCCGGACTAATGCAGTTGCGCGGGATCGCGTACACCTCCTCATGCACAACCGCGCCCGTGTCGATCCCTTCATCAATCTGGTGGAGTAAGACGTTTCCGATGCGGTCGTGCCTCATTATTCTCCAAGAGAATCCCCCGCCGCCTTTGTCAAACGGCAACCTAGAGCCATGTGCATTCAGAAGCCGCCCTTGAAATAGGTCGATTATGGGCTTGCGGAAGATCCATCTCGCGCCAAGCGAAAGGCCCAAGACCTCGCCGGAGCCTACGCCTCGGAAAAAGGGCGCTAGCGCGCCTACCTCGAGCCGACTTGGCACCACAAGGTCGGGGGCAGCAGCCCCACCCCATTCGTCTTCCTGATGCGGAGAGCCGACATGTCGAACCTCCAGCAAGTCGCGACAATCTCGTTTAATGCGCTCGAGAAGCGCCCCCCCGCCGAGAAGAATTAGTCGTTTGAGGGGACCGATGCGTAAGCTACTCATGGTGTTGGGACGCAGATATGCTAGTATTCCTTTGGAGGCGACATGGGGGCTTCGAACACACCGCACCCGATCATAGCCTTCGCCAAGCCCGGGTGGGTCTGGAGGTGCGGTAACCACCCGCTCCCAAGTGCCCCTCTAATGCCCGTTGCTGGGATCAGGCCTTCAGCTTTTGTCGGATACGCGATTGAGTACCCGTCTCGACAGCGGAGCTGGAAGGACCGAATCAACGATTTCTGTCAGTTTTTGCTGTTTCAACTTGTCCTCGCTAGCCTTTCCGACGGATTCGAGCACTAGAATCAAGGTCGTCCCAGCAGCTCCACCGATGAGGAGATAGAACAGAACGATAAGCCGACGATTGGGTCCGCTGGGCCGGAGCGGCGGGCTGGGTGCCTCGATCGTTGTAATCACCGGCTCGGATTGTTGCAGCTCGATTTGCGCCTGAGTCAGCTGGGCCTGCAGCTCGGTGTATAGTTGTGCTTTGAAACTCACTTCACGTTGCAGGCGCTGGCCCTCGAGTTGCAGTCGCGAGGAGCGGGTGTCGAGATTGCGATCCTCAAAGGAGGCAAGCGCCCGGTCAGCTTCCTCAAGCTCTTCGCGTGCGGACTCAAACTGATTCTCCACAAACCGGAGATTCTCTCGGGTCTTGGTAGTAAAAACCTCCTGGACCCTTGCTCGCAGATGAGTTGCTACCGACTCTACCAGCTGAGAAGCTAAAACCGGCTCGTCGGCCATAGCTGAAATCGTGATAAGGCCCGAGTCCAGGTTCTCGGAAACACTGACCGCACCGGCAACGAACCGGATAGCCGCGTCTTCCTCCTCTGTCAGGTATCCTTCTCCCCTCGGGTCCGATTGAAGTATCCTCGGGGTTTGGAAGAGACGCCTCGCACGACTGGGCAGTCCTACTGTCCACGACCGTACAAATCTAAAAATGGTACCCAACCCAAATGTCGGAGGTCGGGCCAGGTGATCGACCAGACTGACGCGGACGTCGGACTCTGATACAAGAAAGGAGTCTCGGGCCACCCTGAGTCGAACCTCTCGTGAGCCGGCAATCTCCGGGATGGCCTGTGTGGACAGACTACCGGCTCCAGCTCCACCCGGGAGTGAGAACCCAAAGTTCCTGAGTGTAGCTCCGAGACCACCAGGCGACGCCGCATCGCCGCCAAGCTCGCTGATGACGGTCATAGAAGCTTGATACTGGGGCGGGGCACTCAGGCCCAGCACGAGGCCAAGAACTCCTCCCCCGACCAAAAACCATAATAGCAACTTCCTACGCCGCACGAGTACCAGGGCAGCGTCGAGCAACGACACGACCTCCCTGCTGCGACCGGCGTCGTCATGCTCATTCACGAATCTGTCCAAATCAGTTTCTTAGGCGAGGTTGATAGGATACACCTTGAGAGTCGCGCTGCAAACCCATGAGTCCGGGGGTCCCGCTGCCGCCCCACGCAGAGATCCGCTTACTTGGAGGCCCAGGAATTCAGCATTAGTACCCCCCAAAGAGACTCGCTCCAATCTACCGTCCCACTTAGATGCTCCTGCCAACGTCGCCTAACTTCAGCCGAGTCCAGCCACCCGTGGTCGTCTAACCGACCCACAGCAAGCAAGTCCTCTGCCCAATCCCTGAGCGGCCCCCTTAACCACGTCGCTATCGGCGCCGAGAAGCCCTTTTTCGGAAGGCGCGAAAGACGTCCTCCCACTAGCTCGTCGAGCAAATCCCTAAGGATGAGCTTTCCCTTGTCCGCCGTCCTTAAGTAGTGCAGCGGTAACCCCCACGCGAACTCCACCAGCCTGTGATCTAGAAATGGGGCGCGTGTTTCGAGCCCGACGGACATTGCTGCCCTGTCTACCTTAACAAGGATGTCGTCCGGCAAGTAGGAGGCCGTATCGAGTGCCATCATCCTCCTTTCAAAGTCAATTCCAGCAAGAGGGGGACCGGCGGTTGCAGGGAGGGGGCCTCCCCCACTCTGGATTGGGCTCCGGAGCCACTTAGCTGTGTACCAGGTGTAGAAGCTTTCAAAGTTATTTGACACCTCGGCATCAAGGAGCGCGGATAGTCTACGCAACTTCTCTCGGCGGGCAGAGGAGAGTACACTTTCAGCAATTCCCATGCTTCTGAACAGCGACCGGCTTGGGAATCCCCCAAGTGCTCGATTCATCACCCACATCTGACGCACTCTCGAGCCCAGGTACCTCTGGTATCCGCAGAAGGACTCATCACCGCCATCCCCACTCAAAGCTACGGTAACGTAACCGCGGACCAGTCGTGACAGAAGGAGAGTTGGCAGGGCAGAAGGGTCTGCAAACGGTTCGTCGTAAGTCGCGGCAAGCTCCGGGACTAGGTCCCGCACTGATGTCGCGTCTAGGTAGAGATCCTGGTGTTCCGTTCCAAGCTGCTTGGCCAGCGCTCGAGCTTGATGTCCTTCATCAAAACCCGCTTCGTCAAAACCAATGGTAAACGTCCGGACACTACTCAACGAAACCCCTTGGGCAATCGCCGCAACCAGCGACGAGTCGATTCCACCCGAGAGCAGGACCCCAACGGGCACGTCGGCATGCAACTGACCACGAATAGCCCGCTCAAGTAGGCGCCTTATCTGGTTTCGTGATTCGATGAAGCCACCCCGTACATCGGTTGACCTTGCCCTGCCTACTGCATGGTCAAGATTCCAGTAGATTGTGCGCGCGGGATCCAATTCCCCGACCTCGCTTGAGAACCTCAGGATTTGCCCTGGGAGCACCTTCCGGATCCCCTCCACCGCCGAAAGAGGTGCTGGTATGTAGCCGCGCCGGAAGAAAAGCTCCATGGCCTGCAAGTCGATCTTGCGCTCATAGGCCGGATGCTGCTCGATTGCTCGGAGTTCAGACGCAAAAACAATATCGCCTCCCAATCTTCCGTATAAGAGCGGCTTCTCCCCGAATCGGTCCCGCGCCAGGGACAACTGCCGGCCCTCTTGGTCCCAAACAGCCACGGCAAACATCCCGACAGACTTCTTCAGGGCGCGCTCCAACCCCCATTCCTGAATTGCTCGAAGTAGAACCTCCGTGTCGGAGTGCCCCCTCCAGTCAACCCGGCGCTCGCGCTCCAACGCCAATCGTACTTCCACCGAGTTGTAGATCTCTCCGTTAAAGCTAAGAACATATCGGCCATTGGGAGAAACCATAGGTTGGTGTCCGGCCGCCGACAGGTCTAGTATTGCCAGCCGGGTGTGTGCAAGCGCAATCCCCACTTCGCCATCATCCCAGAACCCCTGACCGTCCGGGCCCCTGTGATTCAAGGCAGCGCGCATCTGCAGAAGCACATCTCTGGTTTGACAACGCGAACTCCCCCCGGAGGTCAGAATTCCAGCAATCCCGCACATGTCATTCAGCGGGCCCCATCTCGGGCCCTCGGACTATTTGGTTTGAGTTACCAGCTCGTATTGCGAGCCAAAGAACTCCGCATACCTTTGGAGGGATGAGCGCGGACCATACAGCCGCTTCCGCTCAAATAGCATTTCTGCTTCTAGGACGATTGAGTCATCGCACCTCTGGACGCGACCTTTCGTCTCCTCATCGAGTCGACTTCTAAACCACGACTCCAAGTCTGGGTAGTGCGAAAATCCTGGATGAAACTTGACCACGCTTGGGCTCTTGAGATGCCGGAGGATACTCTCTAGCACATACTCCCTATTGTCGTCACTTATCCGTCTTGGTGCGGGCAGGACGCCGATCGCTTCGACGCCCCGCAGCCCGGGCGTGTAAACCTCACGGATATGGTCGAACTCTTGTACGAGGTACCTGTCCTCCTCGTCCACCCAGGGGAACGCGGCCGGCAGCATGGCCAAGAACCCGCTGCCCCCGTCAGGAAAATATTGAGACAGATCCGCGTACTGCCTTGCCGGACCGCCGGAGGAATGGGGTTTCGAAGCCGAGAACGCCAATTGGCCTTCCTCCATGAACAGATGGCCCCGGCACCTTCGTCGGGACACGGCTGCTAGAAACTCCGGGTATGCCCAGGCGGAGTAGACGACGTACGGTCGATCGAGCCGCCGCAGGCTCCTATGCAGAGCCCGGCACGTCCACGATGTTCTCAGGACTTTCGCGGCGACCCGATCCGACAAACGACGCTCTAGACTCACTGTTCGTCCGCCACACAGTCCGAGGTGGGTCTGCCGAATCGGCACGACAAGCGCACGTCTCGCTTCGATCCCATACCGTCGCTGGACCATTCGCGCGAGCATCCCAACGAGGGGATTGTTGACCAGAAACAAGTGGTGCCAACCCTCAGACAAAGCGTGGCTGATCAGGGCCGGTACTTCCTCTAGATCCTTAGTTGCCAATAGTCTACCTAGCTGCGATTCTCGCGTCCGCGTGGAGATTGCGACCTAGGTAAGGCGCCTAAATCCTGAGTGACACACATCTGTCTCAAGTAGTTCTCCTATTTCCCGGCCGTCCTCGCAGAGCTTGATCATGGCGAATACTCGCCCCAGTGCCTCGAGGTAGGGTTGCAATAGATCTCTAGTGTGCTGTGTACAAACATATATCGCGTTGGTGGCAAGCATGCCCGACTTCAGGAGCTCTTGACTGATGAGTGTCTTGTACTGAAGCCAATTCACACTGTCGACTCTAAATGAGGACAGTGCAGGGATTCCAGTAACGACGAGCGGGATCCCGTGACTGGCTGCGAGTTGCCGCCACTGGTCCTGTAACCAGATTCCGAGGTCGGTGACATACTGCCACGACCTGTCTCGCTCCATCACTCTGAGCGTTGCTAGAGCAGCCGACGGGCCAATTCGCTCGGTCCAGAACGTGCTGCTTATGAACGTGGACTGCGCCACCTCCATGACTTCCCGACGGCCCACCACGCTGGTGATTGCGTAGCCATTGCCCAAAGTCTTTCCGAAAATGGCGAGATCAGGTTCGACTCCGTAGAGTTTATGAAGCCCCCCGAATTCCGCTCTAAACCCCGACGTGCACTCGTCGAAGACAAGTACGGCGCCTATGCGGTCAGCCAAGCGCCTCACTCCTTCCAGGAAGCCGGGTGCCGGACCAGAATCGCGGGAGACTTCCATCTTGATCACGCCGACATTGTTATTCTGCACGATAGCCTCAAGCTGATCGAGTCGGTTGTACTGGAACGGAAGCGCTGTGTCTTTCAGTGCTCTCGGGACACCGCGCGGGTCTAGACCGGGCAGGAGGTGTCCGTCCAAGCCTGCGTCGTCCGACAAATTTGCCGAGATATACCAATCATGCCATCCGTGATACCCACAGAAGGCCACCGTGTCCCGTCCGGATGCAGCGCGCGCGATTCTAATGGCGATCGCATTCGCCTCTCCGCCCGTTCGAGCTAGACGAACCATCTCCGCAAAAGGGTGCATGTCGCACAGCTTTTCGGCCAGCAGAACCTCTTCCGGGCAGTTGAGCGTGCTCATGTTACCTGCCTCGACAGCTTTCTTCACTGCAGCATCCACTTCCGGATTGCCATATCCAAGGAGATTCGTGCCGATTCCCATTAGCGATACGTCGAGAAACCGATTGCCATCCAGATCCCACACATGGCAACCGCGAGCCTTGGAGTAGTACGCAGGCCACTTTCCAGGGAGAAACATCTCTGGCCTCTTCGAAAGCAGCATCCCTCCGCCCGGGATTACTTGTTTCGCTCGCCGCCAAGTCTTTTGGCCGCTCCCGACAGCCGAGCCTGCATTACGCTCAGCTCCTCTGTTCCTCACAAAGAGCCACGGCTCCGAAACCTCCAACTCTCTCACCTCCGTCCAAGCGAAGTGTCTCTGTGGCCGAAAATGGGCGCAGACCGAGCGCACCACATCCAAGTCTGGCTTCTCATCGACGGTCCACCTGCTTCCTGAGTAGTCAAAGTCACAGGAGTAGTTCTCGGTGTGGAACCGTCCCGATTCCCGCATGAAGGAGGTCACGTGTTCTCGGTCGTACAGGCGTGTCGCGTTCTTCCAAGCAACCTTGAGCGCGGAAAAGGAAAAGACCTCCGTATCAAGTCCATCTGGAAAAGTAGGCGGGGCGATGTTGCATGAGTAGTCAGCGCCCGACTTCAGATGGAGTCCAACGACGGAATCAACGATCTTCGGGTCGATCAATGGGCAGTCACCCGTGATGCGGACCACCGTTTCTGCGGACGTCTCTAGAGCCGCCCGGTAGTAACGGTCGAGTACATCCAACTCGCTACCGCGAAAGACGGGAAATCCCAGACTCTCGACGACTCCACACAACTCGTCATCCGTGGACTCCTTCGAAGTAACAAGCGTCACTGATTCGAGACTGGAAGCCATCGCCAGCCGATTCAATACCCATCCTATCAACGGCCAGCCCTCAATGTCCTCAAGAACCTTGCCGGGGAACCGTGACGAACCAGTGCGGGCCTGAACAAAGGCCAGTACGCGATGCTCTTTCATCGAGACCACTCGATTGACTCAGTAGGTAGTGAATTTGCGACTCTCCATGGCCGCAAGATCGAGTATTACAGTGGATTGATTGCATGGTTGGAACCCGATTTTCAGAATCGCAGCTCCGGATCCACCGATCTCTGACAATTCAACGAGACCAGTTGGGACAGGGTTGTTTCACGTGAGCGGTAGCATTAGTCTCCGCAGCGCGCAACTCTCCCTAGCAACTTGCTAGGCGCGGAAGCGATAGTATTCAGAGGGTCCTTGCGGGGAACGCCCGTTAAAGCACTCACTTCGGCTGGCCGGATCGAGTAGCAGTATTGTGCCCGAAGAGAGCGGCATTTACAAAAGTTCGTCACGACCGCGGTCACCATGGCAGAAGGTCAAGTGCTTGTTACAGGAGCTGCAGGCTTCATCGGCTTTCATCTTTGCCGACGCCTCTTGTCAGCTGGCTTTCGAGTGAAAGGAATAGACAATCTGAATTCATACTACGATCCGGCGCTCAAGCTGGCTCGCCTAGACATCCTGCAGCAGCAATCCAAGTTCGATTTCCAGCGGCTGGATATTTCAGACAGGCGCTCGACTTCCCGACTTTCTGACACCGGATTCGACGCCGTGGTTCATCTGGCTGCCCAAGCGGGGGTTCGTTACTCGCTTGACCACCCTGACGCATATGTTGACAGCAATCTGGTCGGATTCGCGAACGTCTTGGAATTGGTCCGAGCGGTCCGGCCCGCGCACTTCGTATTTGCTTCCTCGTCCTCTGTGTACGGCAACAGCCGTGAAGTACCCTTTTCGACTCGAGACCGGGTGGACCACCCGGTTTCCATCTATGCGGCAACGAAGAAGGCTAACGAACTACTAGCTCATTCCTACGCACACCTTTTCTCGGTCCCGACAACCGGATTGAGGTTTTTCACCGTCTACGGCCCCTGGGGACGTCCAGATATGGCCTACTACAGTTTTGCGAGCGCCATCCTCGCGGGACGCCCCATCAAACTCTTCAACCACGGAGATCTGAGAAGGGACTTCACGTATGTAGATGACGTGATTGAGGGTGTTGTGAGGATTCTCCCTACCCCTCCACGGGGAGCTAGCGGAACGCCTGGCGTTCGCAGCGAGACAGCTGCGCCATTCCGGGTTTTCAACATCGGGCGCTCCCAGCCGGTCAAGCTTCTAAGTTTCGTCGAAACGCTGGAAGCGGCACTTGGCCGGGTTGCAATAAAAAAGTATGTCGCCATGCAGCCCGGGGATGTTGTAGAGACCTTTGCGGATGTTTCTGGGCTTGAATCGGAGATAAACTATCGACCCAAGATCGAGCTTGAGGAAGGCATCAGTCGCTTCGTCGATTGGTACCTGACGTACCACGGCATCTCCCGAGGATAGTCGCAGGGATCGGCCGATTTTATCGCCGTCCTGTCCGCTCAAACTACCCAGCATGAAGAGACTCAAGATCGCTACCGTTGTCGGCACCCGGCCCGAGATCATCAGGCTTTCGCGGGTGCTGGCCGCTCTTGACCGCCATTGCGAACACGTCTTGATCCATACGGGGCAGAACTATGACTATGAGCTGAATCAAGTATTCTTTGACGACTTGGGAATCCGCAGTCCGGACCACTTCCTGGAGAGCGCAATCCACGGAGGGAGTCCGGCGGAGACGGTTGGACGGGTAATCGCAGGCAGCGACCGCGTCTTCAGGACCGAGAGGCCCGATGCGGTTCTGGTGCTTGGCGACACAAACAGCTGTATGGCTGTATACCCGGCGAAGCGCCTGAAAATCCCAATCTTTCACATGGAGGCGGGAAATCGGTGTTTTGATCGACGCGTCCCCGAGGAGACGAATCGGCGGATCGTGGACCATACGGCGGACGTAAACCTCACCTACAGCCATATCGCCAGGGAATACCTGCTTCGAGAGGGATTAGACCCGGACAGAGTTATTAAGACCGGTAGCCCGATGCGTGAGGTCCTCGATCATTATGCTCCCCAAATCAAGTCCTCTCAGATTCTATCGGTGCTTGGACTTCAAGAGACTGGGTACTTTGTAGTCAGCGCCCACAGGGAAGAGAATATTGACAGTGACCGAAATTTTCGTCAATTGGTCGAGCTTCTAGAAGTGTTGAGCCAGACCTATTTGCTACCCATCATTGTTTCGACACACCCCAGGACGAAGAAACGATTTGACCAGTCCGGCTTCACCCTTCCAACCCAGGTCCGGCTCCTGAAGCCTCTAGGCTTTTTCGACTACGTCGCCCTTCAACAGGCGTCCAAAGCTGTGCTGTCAGATAGTGGCACCATCACCGAGGAGTCGTCGATACTGAACTTCCCTGCTCTGAACATTAGAGAAGCTCACGAACGCCCGGAAGGCATGGAAGAGGCAGCGGTCATGATGGTGGGCCTCAATTGCCAGAGGGTCATCCAGGCTCTTCGCGTGCTTGAGGCTCAGGGGAGGTTAGCTTCACGCAGCGTCCTGCCCGTCACAGATTACACATCTCCAAACGTCTCGGACAAGGTGGTGCGAATCATTCACAGCTACACAGACTATGTGAAGCGGGTCGTGTGGAAGGAATATTCTTGACCGTCGACCCACTCCGGACTGTCGACGACTAAATAGAACTCAGGAAATCGCAAGCTCATCACATGCCCGACCAGGCCCTTAGGTATCAAGCAGAGTTGCCTTCACAGTGGCTAGTCACGGGCGCCAGCGGTTTCATAGGCTCCCATCTGGTCGAGCATCTTCTGTCACTCGGCCGAAATGTTGTCGGGCTCGACAACTTTGAGACTGGTTCGAGGCGGAATCTGACTGAAGTGCAGCATAACGTCGGCCCAGAGGCTTGGGCCCGGTTCTCGTTTATAGAAGGCGACATCCGCTCCCTAGATGACTGTAGGTCGGCCTGTGCCGGAGCCGAAGTGATCTTGCATCAGGCAGCCCTAGGGTCCGTTCCTAGATCCCTGAACGATCCAATCCGCACGAATTCCGCAAACATAGATGGATTCCTCAACATGCTTGTTGCCGCGCGTGATGAGGGAGTACGGAGGTTCGTTTACGCGGCATCTAGTTCCACATACGGCGATCACCCTGGTCTTCCCAAGGTAGAGGCGACAATTGGTGCCCCCCTTTCGCCATATGCCGTGACCAAGCTCGTAAATGAACTCTATGCCGACGTCTTCTGGAAGGCCTACCGGCTCTCTAGTGTAGGCCTTAGGTATTTCAATGTTTTCGGACCGAGGCAGAATCCGGCGGGCGCGTACGCGGCCGTGATCCCTCGATGGATCGAAGCCATGATTTCCGGCGAGCCGGTCTTTATCAACGGAGACGGCAAGACGAGTCGAGATTTCTGTTTTGTCGATAATGTTGTTCAGGCGAACCTGAGGGCAGCCACCGCCGATGGGATAGGATCGGAGGTCTTCAACGTGGCAGTAGGCGATAGAACCGAGCTGAACGAGCTGTTCACGCTCATTCGAGACATCCTGTCGGTCCACGGGGTAGTTTATCCACTTGAGCCAACCTACAGGGAATTTAGAGAGGGGGACGTAAGGCACTCGCAAGCCGAGATAAGCAAGGCGGTCAACCTTCTAGGCTATGTACCCGAGTTCACCGCAGCTCAGGGCTTGGCGCGGACGGTGCCAACCTACCTAGTGGAAGACGCTTGAGATTCCCGAGAAAAGCCATGCGGGTGTCCAGTAGATCCGCGGAGCCATTTTGGATTGAAAGGCTTGCCTGAATATCGTCGCTGGGCGCTGGCACTCTATGCCTGCTCCCTGAACTTGGAGTCCTTGGTGCCTGAGTCAGCCTTGGGGTCCTTCTCGCTAGCCAAAGGGACAGGCTTTCTCTATCTCCTGTCCCTATTCCCCGACTACGGGACCTACTTGCTGGGCCGTGCGGAGGCGTACTTCTGGACGCCCCTGTTGCTTTTTGTAGCGCTCTTTGTCGGCTCTAATCTAGCAAACGCTGGTAGCTCTAGCGTCTCTGTTCTCCCTGGAGTGTTGTTACTCAACATAGCGGTCTTCGTGCTGGTGCTAAACCACCTATCTCTTGATAAGCGGGCCTTTCAATGGGCGCTCCGAGGGTTTGTGCTTGGGGCTTTGATTGTGTCGGTACTCATGGTGGTTGGGGTCGGCACCAGCCTTAATGCTGACATGCGCCTCAGTGTTTTCGGCGCAAACGAGAACGAAATGGGGATGAAGCTGGCATCGGCTTTGGCGATCGTTGGAGCCTCGCTGGCGGGTGTGGGTGGCCGCATGCGGATTCACCCAATAGCGGCGGTTGGATTCTCGGGTCTTCTGCTTTGGGCTTTAGTCTTGACCGGGTCCCGATCAGCACTAGTCGTGCTAATCGCCGGTCTACTTGTCCTCGGACTTCCCAGATCTTCAACACATAATCGCGGCGGACTCGACGGTAGTCGGCGACAAATACTCATCTCACTGCTGTTGTTGGCGAGCACCCTCGTGGTTGTACTGCAGTCTGGGACTTTGCTTGAACGCCTAGCGGAAATTGCTACCGACGGCGATGCAGGCGGTCGACTGGCGCTGTGGGTGCTTGTCCTCCCGGTGATTGCCGACAACTGGCTCCTCGGAATTGGCGCGACCGGATTTTCGGCGTGGTCCCAAGATCTATTTGGAGCCACAATTAATCCACACAACGTCCTTCTTGAAGTCGCGATCTACGTGGGAGCCCTAGGACTGCTGGTTTTTGGGGTTTTTCTCTGGAGGGTAGGGCGAGCCGCCTGGGAAAAATGGAGCTACCATGGAGATGCCGTTGGAATGGTGTTGCTGAGTTCCGTCGCCGTGCTGCTAGCTGGGAATCAGCTCCTGGGAGTCAAGACTGGGTGGCTTTTCCTTGCCCTTGCTGCCGGCAGTCATCACGCCCAAGTCCCACAGGCGACATCGACTCACAACCAGACAAATCAGCTCCGAACGAATATCAATACCCGGCAGCCGAATGGGTGAGAGTGTTCAGACTGTGCTCCGCTGGCTCAGCCGATCCCGAAGACTGCAGTTGGCGATGTTACTGGGACTGTCTCTGGCGGGGGCGGTTGCTGAGCTAGCAACACTTGGCGCGGTAATTCCGTTCATCGGGTTTCTTTCGGACCCAACTTCCGCCGTGGAGAGCCCCCTGGTTGCGACCGCGCTAGGGTTGCTCGGGTGGTCGGAGGGGGATTCGGCGATCGTACCCATGACGATCATATTCTTCGCGGTCGTGGTTGTCGCGGCCGGTATTCGGCTCGGCCTTGCTTGGGCGAGCGTCCATTTCGCGCGGGAGGTGGGGTACGAGTTAGGGGCGAAGATTTACGAACAGATGTTGTATCAGCCCTACTTATTCCACGTCTCGAAGAATACGAGCGAAATCATCGCTTCCGTCTCAAAGGTGGATGGAGTCATCCGGGGCGTCCTCACCCCCGCACTCGACATGACCGTGGCCACGATTCTCTCAACGTTTATCCTGGGCGGGCTCTTCGCCATCGAGTTCAAGCTGACCGGGCTAGCGGCCGGTCTCTTCGGACTCATATATGTGGCCGTAGGGGGACTGTCTCGATCCATGTTAGCACGGAACGCGAAGATAATTGGACAGAGCCAGACCCTGCGTGTGAAGTATATGCAGGAGGGCCTCGGAGGCATCCGTGACATCCTCCTTGATGGAAGCCAGCTTGTACACAAAGCGAGGTTCGCCAATGCCCACCTTGCCTACAACCGGGCAATTTCGCAGAACAATCTCTGGAGCCAGACACCACGATATGTCGTCGAGGCCCTCGGCATCGGGGTCATCGCCGGTTTGGCGGTGCTCATCGCCCAGCGAGACGGAGGGCTCGCTACGGCATTGCCGGCCTTGGCGGCCCTCGCCCTCGGCGCCCAGCGGCTGCTGCCGCTGTTTCAGCGCATTTATGCGGCCTGGAGTACGATCAAGGGAAACCGAGGGAATATTGATGATGTCGCCGTTCTCCTTGACACTGCTCTGCCCGAAGAGATTGCGGCACAAGGGGACCCCCTGCTGTTCCCATTTACGAAGAACATTTCTTTGCGCGAGCTCGGCTTTCGGTATGCCTCTGACCTGCCATTCGTCCTCAGATCCATCGACCTCCAGATCAGCAAGGGCCAGAGGATTGGGATTGTCGGCGAAACTGGATGCGGCAAGAGCACCTTGCTGGACCTCGTAATGGGTCTCTTAACCCCTTCGACTGGCAAGATTCTGGTGGACGGAAAGCCGTTGGATGCTGCAGCGCTGCCGCATTGGCAGGCAAGAATCGCCCATGTCCCGCAGACGATATTTCTCACTGATGCTAGCATTGAATCCAACATCGCGTTCGCAGAGCCGCCAGAGAGAATCGATCGCGAGCGCGTTGTTGAGGCTGCCCGACGTGCTCGTATTCACGACTTTATTCAAGGATTGCCCGAGCAGTACAGCACCGAAGTTGGCGAAAGGGGTGTCAGAATCTCCGGCGGCCAACGTCAGAGAATTGGGATCGCACGTGCACTTTACCGCAAGGCCGACGTCCTGATTCTCGACGAGGCGACGAGTGCCCTTGACAGTTCGACCGAAGAATCAGTCATGGAGGGCATCGATGCCTTGGGCGCGAACATCACGGTGTTCATGGTAGCGCACAGGCTGTCAACCCTGCGAAACTGTGACTTAATGGTCCACATGCTACCTGGCGGACTCGCCTCCGTGGAGCAAACGAACTCGAATCAAACGGCCCAGTTTTGATGATCCAAGATCGAAGTATTCTGATTACAGGAGGGACAGGTTCCTTCGGAAAAGCGTTTGTTAGGAGGCTGCTGAAGCAGAATCCCGACATACCCCGACTCGTCATTTACAGTCGCGACGAACTCAAACAGTACGAAATGTCGCTCGAGTTCCCGCCAGAGCGATACCCCGGAATCAGGTATTTCATAGGCGACGTTCGAGACAAAGACCGTTTGCGTCGAGCTCTTGAGGGGATAGACACCGTCGTGCATGCCGCTGCACTCAAACAGGTGCCTGCGGCAGAGTACAACCCTTTCGAAGCAATCAAAACCAATGTTCTTGGGGCGCAAAACCTGATTGACAGCTGCCTGGAAGTTGGCGTCTCCAAGGTTGTGGCGTTGTCGACGGATAAGGCCGCGGCCCCAATCAATCTCTACGGTGCCACGAAGCTCTGTTCTGACAAACTCTTTACCGCGGCCGGCAACATTCGAGGCCAGCGTGATATCCGGCTAAGCGTGGTGAGGTACGGCAACGTCATGGGTAGTCGGGGGTCAGTCATTCCGTTCTTTCTCAAGCTTCGGTCTTCGGGGGTTTTGCCGATTACCGATCCCGAAATGACAAGGTTCAACATTAGCCTGGCCGAGGGCGTCGACATGGTCCTGTGGGCACATGAGACCATGAGAGGCGGCGAAATCTTCGTGCCAAAGATCCCCAGCTATCGAATCACTGATGTCGCGACCGCTGTTGCGCCAAACTGTGAGCAGTCGATCATAGGTGTCCGTCCGGGTGAAAAGATCCACGAGGAGATGATCACAGCTAGTGACTCCTTCTACACAGTCGACCTCGGGGACTACTTCGCGATTTTGCCGGTCGCCGGAAGGTTGAATCCCGACGACTACGCATCCGAAATGGGCGGATCGCGAGTGCCCCCTGGGTTCGCATACGACAGCGAATCAAACAAAGACTTCCTGTCAGTAGCGCAGCTGAGAGTCCTAATTAGAGAGCACGTCGACCCGACCTTTCGTGTCTGAAGCCATGATCCCATATGGTCGCCAGTCGATCTCTGAAGGTGATATCCAGGCCGTGATAAACGTCCTGCAATCGGACTTTCTCACCCAGGGACCAATTGTACCAAAATTTGAGAGGGCTGTCGCGGATTACTGCCAGGCCTTACACGGGGTTGCAGCTAACAGTGCGACTAGCGCGCTACACATCGCCTGTCTGGCCCTAAATGTCCGACCAGGCGATTATGTCTGGACAAGTCCGATCACTTTCGTAGCCTCCGCCAACTGCGCCGCGTACTGCGGCGCGCATATCGATTTTGTTGATGTTGACCCGGAGACGGGAAACCTTTCCGTTCCTGCCCTAACCCAGAAGCTCATTTCCGCCGAAAGGGAAGGGGTTCTGCCCAAGGTGGTTATTCCGGTCCATCTTTCGGGGGAGCCCTGTGACATGGAGGCTCTGTGGCAATTGGGTCAGAGGTATGGGTTTCACATCGTTGAAGACGCCTCCCACGCCATCGGTGCACGCCACAAGTCAAGCCCTGTCGGGTCCTGCATTTTTAGCGACATCACCGTGTTTTCCTTCCATCCGGTGAAGATCATTACCACCGCCGAGGGCGGACTCGCGGTGACAAACGACGCAGATTTAGCGCGCAGAATGCAGCTATTCCGTACGCATGGCATAACTAAGGAGGTGTCTGAAATGTCACTCCCCTCTCCTATGCCGTGGTACTACGAACAAGTCTGCCTAGGCTTTAATTATCGCATGACGGATGTGCAGGCAGCGCTTGGTTTGTCACAACTCAACAGACTTGACAAGTTCGTAGAAAAAAGGCTACAGGTTGCTGCAATCTATGACCGGCTCTTAGGGGATCATGTCGATGTGCCTAGACGTGATCCTGCGAATAGGTCAGCAATGCACCTTTATATTGTCCGCGTTGAAGACCGTGACGGGGTCTTTCGGGGCATGCGTGCCGCAGGAGTCGGAGTAAATGTGCACTATATCCCGGTTTATAAGCAGCCGTGGTATCAGCGGTTGGGAGCGTACGCCGAACTCCCGGGGGCCGAGAAGTTCTACGCCCGGTGTCTGAGCATTCCGATGTTTCCCTCGATCACATCCCTTCAGCAGGCGCAGGTAGCAACTGCGCTAATCGACCTCGTACCCTAACGACCTACCCGGTGTGAGGTTGGTCCGGGAGTTTTCGTTCGACTTTGCCGGCTATTTCAGGCCTTTTGGGATACAGTGACCAACCGATTGATATTGGGCACCGCGCAGTTTGGCCTCCCTTATGGAATGGGGTCAGGAAGACAGACCCCACTCCAAACTGTCTCTAGAATTCTCAGGCTCGCTTGGGAATCGGGAGTCACTCAACTCGACACTGCCATTGCCTATGGAACTGCCGAATCCGCCTTGGGGGAGGTTGGCGTAAGGAACTGGGACGTAACCACAAAACTCCCAGAGCTCGACCTTAATCGTCCGCTCGAAGGTCAGGTGTACAGACTGATCGAGGGCTCGTTGCGCCGTGTCCGGTTAGACAAATTTAAGTGCGTACTCCTTCACCGCCCATTGCAGTTGATGAAGCCAAACGGCGAGCAACTGTATAGCGCGTTATTGAAGCTTCGAGACGATGACATTTGCGATTCGGTTGGGGTATCCATTTACAATCCAGTCGAGCTGAACCTCCTCAGCAAGAAATACCCGATAGGTGTCGTTCAAGGCCCGCTTAGCGTCGTGGATCGGAGACTTGCCGACGCAGGCTGGACTGCCAGTTGCTCCACCGAGTTTCAGGCGAGATCAGTTTTCCTCCAGGGACTCTTGCTTCGGGACTCCACGGCGAGACCCCCAAGCTTCGACCGGTGGGCAAAGGAACTACGACCCTTCGATGAATGGGCACGAGGGGTTGGTGCTGGACTCGCAGAGGCCTGCTTAGGGCACGTGTTAAGCTACCCCAATGTATCGAGAGTCGTTGTTGGGATTGAGTCCTTGGAGCAACTCCAGTCTGCGCTCAGGGCAGCCTCAAATCCGAAACGTGCTCCCGAAAACATCGCAATTAGGGATGAGACTTTTCTTGATCCCAGACTTTGGCCGTAGCGGCCAGTGAAACTGCCACGTCGCCAAGACTTCAACCTATACTTCGCACCCAAATGACCCGAATTGGAATCACCGGCGCCAACGGTTTCTTAGGCACACACCTAAGGAATGTGCTCGGCTTGGCTGGAAAGGAATTCGAGTTGGTCGACTTTGATCGAGCATGGTTCGATGCCCCGCGCCAGCTTGACGATTTCGTGAGAGGCGTCGATGCAATCGTCCACCTAGCCGCCCTGAATCGACACCATGACCCCGACGAAATCTTCAATACGAACACTGGAATTACCCGAAGCCTGATCGATTCCTTGCTCCGCACGGGAGAAACTCCCCATGTTCTGATATCCTCCTCAGTCCAGGAATTCCGCCCCGGCCGCTACGGTGACTCAAAGAGAGAGTCACGTCTCATGCTCGCAGATTGGGCGAAGGCTAGCGGAGCTAACTTCACAGGCCTGGTGATCCCAAACCTCTACGGCCCGTTTGGACACCCTCGTTATAATTCCGTTGTCGCGACGTTCTGCAGTCAGGTGTCGCGGGGACAGGAGGTCACGGTCGAGAACGATCCGGAGATCGATTTTCTTTACGTAGGCAGCCTTGCTGAGCGCATCGTGGCCATCCTGCGTGCACGTACGAACGAACCGTTTCTCAGGATCGAGGCCGAGCACAGCGTCCGTATTTCCGAACTGAAGGGGCAAATCGAAGAAATCCGGCACACGTATCAAGAGGGCGGGGCGATGCCACGGTTGAGGAGCCAGTTCGACCGTTGGCTCTTCCTCACCTATCAGTGTTACATGCCACTTGGTGAGTGCTTCCCAAAAGCCCTTTCCTCTCACTCAGATGAGCGAGGCTCGTTTGTTGAGGTGCTCCGGGCCAGAATCGACGGCCAAGTTTCGTTCTCAACCACAAACCCGGGGATCACGCGGGGAAACCACTACCATACCCGAAAGACTGAACGTTTCGCCGTGATAAAGGGAGTCGCTGAAGTGGCCATCCGCCAAATTGGAACAGACCAAAGATTGGTGTTCCGGCTGGATGCGACGACACCATCATTTGTGGACATGCCAATATGGCACACCCACAATATCACCAACGTGGGCGAAGAACCGCTCTACACCGTATTCTGGATCAGCGAGGAATACGACCCCACAGATCCGGACACTTACTTTGAGGTGGTATGATGCCTTCATCGCCCAAGTACGATATCCCCACGATACTGTAGGCTATCGGATGGCGACATTTCTATATAGCCTATGCGTTCACCAAACGGACTACCGGTCTCCAAGATTTCGGCCCAAGTCGCTACGATCGCACCGTTGAAGCGGTAATGCCGTTCGCGTTCAAAAGTCAGTCCCGCCAATCGGCCTGGGTTCATGAGGACGAGGCCCTCTGGACCGTGTCGAAACATTGGATCCGGCTCCTCAAGAACCGAAACTACAGAATCACTCTCGGTTAAGCGTAGCAGGCTTAGCGCCTTTTCGATATGAATCGCTCTCCGCCTGAACGCGTGGAGGCTGAGAAACGAAACAATATCTGGTTTCTGACCTGTAGCCTTGGCGAACGCTTCCGATCCCTCTCTCATGAGTGCGAGTAGGGGCAGGCCCCTACTCGTCGTGGAATCGGACTTCAGCAATCGGTGGTGCGGAGGTACAGTCCCTGAGAGCTCGAGTTCTTGTGAATAGGCGATTACGGCCTCACTGCTACTCGACACTACCACCGCCGTGACCTCAGGTACCCCGCTTGCCTCGGTGATGGCGCGCTCAAGCAGAGAGGCCCCTTCGACCTCCCGAAAAGGAATTCCCTCTTGACCGGGATACGACTCCTTTGCCGGTATGATGGCGACCGAGTTTAAAGGGTAGTCACCTTGAAGCTTTTCTCCCGCAGTGCGCAGGATTGCGGTTCTTGCCTGGAGGAGTCTCGCGTGATCACGACTGAGGGAGGAAGCGTGCTGCCTGTAGTAAAACACCGGCACATTTACGCTGGTCGCGCCCACCCGCTTATACAACTTAAACCAAAGATCCCAACCATCTTGAGCCCTGACATTTTCCAGGTATCCGCCCGCTGCTCTCATCGCCCGAACACGAAACAGGGTGCAGGCTCCATGCGGCGGCAGGTGACCCGACATGTCTTCTGTGCCAAGAGCGGGCCGGCGCTCCATGCCTATAACCGTGCCCCCTTCATCAACGTAGTAGTAGTTGCCATAAACCACACCGGCGTTTGGAAGTGACTCTAGCTTGTTGACCATCACCAACAATGCGCTCTCGTCGAGCCAGTCATCCGCGTCGAGTCTCATCATGTATTTGCCCTTCGCAAGCCTGAGCACTCGATTAGCAACTTTCTGTAGCCCTATCCGGGTTGGGAACGACAGCAGAGTTACACGATCCGGATCACGCAGACACGCCGCTTGAGCCAAAACGGACGTTTGGTCTGACGACCCCTCGTCCACAATGATCAATTCCCAATTCGTGTATAACTGCTTGAATACACTGTCTAAGCACTGCTGCAGGTAGCGCCCATAGTTGTGCGACGGGACATAGACCGTCACGAGGGGTTGGTGCGCCGCCAAGGGGGGTGTAGCCACGGGCTTCTTGTTATCTCTCTAGATCAACCGTTCAGTTCGATGTCTTGCCCGGGATGGAGGGCTTGGTACGCCTCAAGGTTTCTAAGTGCAACGGCGCCGACGAGTCTTTCGGCATCCCTTGCATCGCTGCCGAGGTTAGGCCTGAGCAGAACAATGTCCTGTGAGCGAATCGACTCTCCCTCGGAGATTCGGCGTCTGACGTAGGCGGCTCGCCTAAAGGAGTCTATGTGCCCGCTCTCGATCTCAGATGATTGAGGACGCTTCACGCCGTCGCCTCTCAGGATTTGGGCCCGATTGAGCTTAGACCTGAGGTCCATGACCTCCTGAGGCGTTAGTGACACTTGGTGATCCCTAAACACTTTGCCTTCTCGAGTGTCGGTGAAATGAAACTCAAGCACACTGGCACCCATCCCTGCGGCCTGAAGTAGTGCATCGGATCTGGTGGTGTGATCGGAGTACCCCACTGCTGTTCCGAACGAGCTTCGATATGTCTCCATTACCGCGAGGCCTGCTTCTTCATCTGGAATCGGATACATCGAGGTACATTGAAGCAGGCATAGCATGGCCGGATCGAAGTACGCGTCATCAACAGCACGGATTTGCGCAACGGCATTCCGCACCTCCTCGTGCCCGGCCAGGCCGGTAGAGAGCACGATCGGCTTTCCTCGCTCTGCGAGGAGTCTGAGTAGAGGCCAAGCAGTAAGGTCCCCAGATCCAACTTTGTAGAAGGTCAAGAAGGGATCAATCCACTCCAGCATTCTGGGGCTCCACACAGAGGACGAGTATAGTACTCCCCCACTCCTGCAAATCTCAGCAAGTGCAATGTGCTGATCCCGAGTTAGCTCAAACCGCTTGAAATGCTGATACCTCGCAGGGCTCTCGAGCGGGCTAACTAACGTGTCACCGGAATAGATTTGAAACTTAACACACTCGACGCCGGAAGCAATCGCCAGATGAGCTAGGTCCCTTGCGTAGTCGAAGTCACCCTCGTGATTCCCGCCAATTTCAGCGATCAGCATCGGTTTCTTCCCCAGTCTCCACGGACCGTGGCTCGGACCGGATCTCACAATGAGGGCGAGGTCTCGGGTAGTAATGTTATGCGGCTGAAGCCCCAACCGCTTGACAATTTCCTGCGCCCGCTCCAGATCCTCGGGGTAGTCAATCGCGAATCGATGGCCAGCAAGGTTCGGCCAGTCTGAGTTTTCGAACACATAGCGATTCCCGATTTCGGGATTCTCGTAGAACCAGGATGTGACATGCTCCTGATCGCTGTCAGTCCACCCCAAGCGGAGTTGGCGACGAAAAAAACTGGTTTGCAGAACCTCGACACTCATGCCGTACGGAAACGTTCGGCGGGGGACGTTCGTGACAAGATCAAACTTGCCCGCTTGGGCTATACCGAGCATCGTTCTGACGACCCCGGGGTCGACAAACAGGTTGTCGCCGTTTATCCTGACCGCAAACTTCAGATCAATCGACTCGGCGGCTTCAAGGAATCGCCTTGCAACGTTGTCCCTGCTGCCACGAAAACATGGGATTCCCCGCCAACGGCAGAACTGGGCAACCCGATCGTCCTGGGGCTCTCGGGTGGTGGCGATAACGATCGGAATCGAAGGACCCAATCTTTCAAGCCTGTCAAGAATGACAGCCAAGAGGGGGCGGCCTGCTATCGGTGCCAGAGCCTTGCCGGGGAACCGCGTGGAGCCATACCGGGCAAGTACAACAACCCCTGACTTCATCGTCTCTCTCCAATGACTCGAGCGGGAACTCCACCGACAATTGCGTTGGAGGGGACATCAGACTTCACAACTGACCCACCCGCGACCACGGCTCCCTCCCCTACCGTGACACCTGCTAGAATAATCGCGTGTGCTCCCACCCAGACATCGTTTTTGATTTTGATAGGAGCGGTTGTATTCGGCTGGCGATTCATGTTAATCCCCGGTGCCGTCCCATGGTTGCTGTCAACCAAATAGACAAACGGTGCTATCAGACAGTCTGCTCCAATCTCGATTGTGTGTGATGCATAAATCATCGTATAGAATCCTATAGTGGTTCGAGCCCCTATCCTAATGAGAGCGGATTGGTTACACGGGCAAAGATGGGCGCCCTTCTTCAACACCGTCGCCGGTCCCAGCGAGATTTGCGAAGGATAGCGAAGTAGCGATACGCCTGGGAAAATGACCGAGTCACGCTCGACTTCGACCCCGCGAAGCCTGTGCCGGACGCGGTTCAGCCCGGTCAACCACTTCGGTGGCAGGTGAGCCATCATCTGCCTATTAGGTCCAGCGTGCTCGCGACTGGCTGATTTCATTGGTGGCACCGATTCCCTGATTCACTCCGCCGGAACACCCTCAACCCACCTCTCCTGAGCGCTCAAGCCGCGAGTGAGCACGTTTTCCATGAGGTCACCAATGACCGTGGTTTGTACTTCATCGAAATGCTCGTCACCAAAATTCGCAAAGCGCTGTTGAGTACTTCTGTTCTGATGGCCGGGGATGCAAATCTCCTTCAGACGCGACCTGAAAAAAGCCGCAACTCGCTCAGGCGGCTCAGCTACGGCCTCCATGAGTGAGAGGTAGGAAGTTAGGTCCGACCAATGAGACACATTGGGGCAGCCGTGAAACCACGTGTGACCAAACACAAGGGCCTTGCGACCGAGAAGTGCGGTCTCGACAGCCACATTGCCCGTAATCGTGGCGACGAGCTCGGACTCAGTAATCAGCCGTCGCATATCACCCTCCGAGCCGAGGAAGAAAACGTTGTCCATTGCATTGATTGCGCGATAGAACAGGGGACTTCTGCCTCGGACGCCTTTGTTGGTCCCGAACAGTTGAGAGGGGTGCTCCTTTACGAGGATCGCAACTGAGGCCGGCACGGCCTCGCGCAGGCACGCTAGCGCGACCAGCTGGTCGTGAAAGTTCATTCCGTCGGGGTTCGTCGTTCGTTCCGGTTCGTAGTGCAGCGCGAACAACACGAACCTCTCTGGTATTGGAGCTCTGGTCTTGGAGCTCTTGCAGGCCCGAGAAAGGTTCGCTCTTCTCTTGCGCTTCAAGGCTGCCCTACCCAGGAGTCCGAAACGCGCTGGATTAAGAGGGTTGTATGCCCCCTTAGCTTTCCAATGATGATATGTCTCAGAGGCTACCCGCCGGGGGGCGGAGCGTAAGGCACGCAGAATACGAGACACGAGTCTGGACTGACGCCGTTGTCTCCGCATGTATTCCGGCTCAAAATCGAGCGCCCCCTGACTCCCTAGAATCCGACTCAAAAAGACCTCTAGTTCGTCGCTCAATCTAGAGAAGACATCCTCTGGCCCCCTTGACTGAGGCCGATATATGAGCCCCGAATTCATTTCCTGAAGAAAGAGCACAGGTATAGGCGTCCAGGTGTGGAACCGGTATACGGGGATCTCCAAGTAGCGACAAATCTCATACGCTAAGTATTGCGCGTGTGAATGCGGGGCTTCAGCCATAACCAGCGCCTCCGGGGACTGTGACCGGATCCAGGAAGAAAGGTTGATCGCGAGGACGTTGAACTGAACCTCACGGTCAAGACGGCCGAAGAGGCCGGTTTCGTCTAGTCGGTCCATCATCTTCAGACACCTGTCTTTGGCTCTCAGGTAGTGCGGCGAAGTCAGGAAACCCTGATCGGGGTCCGGGACCGGGCTGTTTGTCAACTCCATCGGGCGATGGACGACGTGCAGCATCCGAGCGACCGCGTCGCGGCCGAAGAATTCGCAGGCCGAGTGATAATGTCGGTCGTCGCCAATCCACACTACTGGACGCGCGATCCCGCGTTCGTACAGCGTTTTCGCCACCCGCAGCCAGTGCTCGGATCCCGTCATGAAAAAAGCGTAGCGCCTCAAGTCACAGTCCCCCGACCCGAAAGCGGAACTCTGGGTTCACACAGGTCCTAGTCAATTAACGTTATGAACTGATCAGCCATCGAAGCCGCGGAGAACGAGCCGCGGACGAACCGCCGCCCCGCATCGCCGATGCGCACTCTGTCGCGCCGTGACGCCCCGAGTATGTTACCAATTGCCGTCGCCAGAGCTTCTCGATCCCCGGAAGGAAAAGTGGATCCGAATCGATCGTCTGGCACGATAATGGAATTGTCGCCCACGTCCGAGCAAACAACAGGTGCCCCACATGACATTGCCTCCAAGAGTACGTTCGGAAATCCTTCCCAAAGAGAAGGAAGCACGACCACGTCCGCCGCGGAGTATAGGGTCGGCATGTCGCTCCTCGGTCCGAGAAACAAGAATTTCTCCTCTGCTCCCGCCCGTTTAATCACCGCCTTTAGAGACGTCACGATCGCATCGTCAAGCAGATTGCCCGCGAATCCCACCTTCCAAGCCCACCGCCCTGGTGGGAGTTCAAGACAGGCATCAACAAGCAATCGGTGATTCTTTTGTCGTTGAATCCGACCAGGGAGCAACACGAACAGTTCTGACTGCGCAATGCCGAGGTCGGCGCGCAATTGGTCAATCGCGCCTTGGTCCGCACGCTGAAAGTGCACTGAGTCCAAACCGTTTCTGATAAGCTTGACTCTTGACTCCGGAACGCCGCCTGAGACCAGTTGAGTTGCCGACTGCCGGGAGTTCACGACGACGTAGTCCGAGAGGCGCCAGAGCAGGCGCTCCAGACGCATTTCCGCCGACTCGGGGAAGTAGTTCGAGTTCCTCACCGACGTTATCACTATTGGCACTCTGGCTAGTCGTCCGACCAAACGCGCGTAAAAGCATGGGGTCGATAAGAACGCGATCACCGCCCTTGGTTGCAGCAAGCGAAACAGCTTAAACAGCCCAACCATATATCCCAGCCCCAGCTTACCTCTGCGACGGACGAACCTCAAGGCAACTCTTCGTGAGAGCGTTGCCGACAACTGGTCCCCCGGGGAGTAAGTCACTAAGGTGACCTCAAACCCGCGGTCGGCCAGCTCGTTGGCAAGCATCACAATTTGCCTCTGAGCGCCTCCGGCCAAGAGAGAATCGATGGCTAGCACCAATCGAGTAGGTATCGGTCGCCAATTTCGAAACATGCGGGACTGCAGTCAGCGAGTACTCGGCCTAGAGACCTGGTTAACCAGGTCGATGAGAGCGCGCGCCGCTGCTTCCAGACCAAAGAGAGACCGGGCCGTCTGGCGAGCGGCACATGACAGTCGAGCCCTTTGTTGGGGATTGTCAACCAGTGAGTCAATTGCGGCCGCAAGTGCTCTCGGGTTTCGCGCTTCGGCAATCAATCCGTTCTCACCATTCTGGATCACGTCTGGCACGTTCCCCACGGGGGTGACAACGACCGGCAGCCCAGAAGCCATGGCCTCGATCATCGAGTTCGGCAGCCCTTCAACCCAAGACGGCAGCACAAACACATCTGCCCACGCGTACTCATCGAGGAGTTCTTCGGCGCTCTTCCAGCCCGCCAGCACCACCTCTCCACCCAAGCCGAGTTTCTCGATCAATTTGGTAAGCTCTCTGCGAGCATCTCCATCACCAACCAACCGAGTGACTACGGGATAATCGGCCTCTCTCGTCGCCAACGCGTTAACGAGGTCAAATACTCCCTTCTCCCGCTTGAGCCACCCGACGAACAGCAGCCGCACAGGCCCTGTTTCCGAGGAGTTATATGCGATCGAGAGGTGCTTCGGCGTGGCAGACCAATTCCGTACGATGGGCGCATCTCCTTGCAGACGCCCGACACCGTGGACCATCAATCGCTGCCAGGATTCGCCCTGACAAAGCACCTTTGTTGGTATCTTCAACGCGACTCGAACCCAGAACGAAAGAGCCGCACGCTCGCGGTAGCGCCTCAGGATTCCACCGCCACGGGGAAATAGCAGCACGGGTCGTCGCAGCATACGTGCCATGAACGACATGAGGCTTTTCTCCGCAAGACTGGGACCGGAACCACAGAAAATCAGCACCGTGTCGGGTCGGTGCAGGAACAGTTTGACGATAAACTCGACGATTCGGCGCGACGCATCGAGTGCTCTACGAGTCACCCCGGGTGGAGGAACCGAGCGCTGCGTGCTGTCCAGGAGAACGAGCTCGAGATCCTTCTCGAGCGACGATTGCAAGAGCAAGCGGCAACTAGTGAGCACCCCTCCATGGACCCCCTCGGCGGATTCACCGGGGAAGGCACCCACAAACAAGAGCCTCAGGCGCCTACGGTTGTCCATATCTCGGACATGGCGGGTTTTGCCCGGAGTCCATCAGTCTCAGACTCCCCTGTTGGCCTTCGCTTGCACTAGCTCTAGGACCGCTGCAATGACTCGGTCTTGATTCCCTTCTGTCATGCTAGAACCGGACGGCAAGCATACACCAGCTCGAAATAGGGTCTCCGAAACAATTCCTCCAACCTTTGGAGCGTCCTTCAGGTAAGGCTGCAGGTGCATGGGTTTCCAAAGCGGCCGGGCCTCGATGTTGCGGTCCGCAAGAGCCGTGATTATTTCGGCACTCGTCGCGCCGCAGGCGTCGGAGTCTACAGTCATGCATGACAGCCATCGAGTTGAGCGCCCCCAAGTTGCCTCTGTTTGAAGGTCCAAGCCGGGGATGGTACTAAACGCGCTCTTGTAACGGTCGAACACGCGTTGCCTGGCCCGAACCCGGGAGTCAAGCACTGTGAGCTGACCTCGACCGATTCCCGCCAACACATTCGACAGCCTGTAATTGTAACCCAGCTCCTTGTGCTCATAATGCGGGGCGGGCTCGCGGGATTGAGTGGCGACCTTCTTAACGTGTCTGGCAAGGTGCTCGTCCTCCGTAACAAGCATTCCTCCTCCCGAAGTCGTAATAATCTTGTTGCCATTAAACGAATAGACCCCTGCAGACCCGAATACTCCTGGACTTCGGCCCTTGTATGTGGCGCCGAGGGCTTCAGCGGCATCCTCAATCAGAGCGACACCATATCGGTCGCAGAGTTGGCATATTGGATCCAAGTCTGCTGCCTGGCCATAGAGGTGGACAGCGACAAGCGCCTTCGGGAGCCGTCCTCGTCGCGCCCTCATCCTAAGTGCATCCTCGACCAAGTTCGGATCGAGGTTCCACGACTCGTATTCGCTGTCGATCAGCACGGGCACGCCGCGCTCGTACAGAATCGGATTCACGCTGGCACAGAATGTCAACGTCGAGACCAATACCTCATCCCCGACGCCGACTCCAACTTCCCGCAATGCTAAGTGCAGTGCAGCGGTACCAGACGAAAGTGCCACCGCGAAAGTCGCACCGACTCGATCGGCGAACTCATTTTCAAATGCGTCAACGTGCGGTCCGACAGGTGCGATCCAGTTCGTCTCGAACGCCTCGAGGACGTGACTCAGTTCCCTCTGCCCCATGTGTGGCGGAGAGAGTAAAATCCTCTCAGGCATATAAAGCGCGGTTCATTGCGTTCGAACGGAAGTATTCAGCTAAATGGAGAAGATTCAGCCCACAGGGCCGCCACCCAGAATGGCGCGCCAGTGCTCGAGACCCACTTCGACGTCGACAGCACTCGCCTGACAAATTTCGAAGGCATCAGTGTAAGCGCTATCCAAAAGAGGTCTCCTGCGAATGTAATGCTTTCGGCGTACAGACGGGCTAGGCGGACCTTCTCTGGGAAGATCACAGAGTCGTTATACCCTATCGGGTCGGCTTGTTGAGAAAGCAGAAGTTCCTCGTTCCTGAATACCACAGCACCGGGACCCGTAATCCCCGGGCGCAGCTGGGTCAGTCGGTCCGAGTCAGGCAGTTCATCCCAGTATCCCGGAACGTCTGGGCGATGGCCAACGAGGGACATGGACCCGTTCAAGACATTGAGCAACTGAGGGAGCTCGTCAAGCTTCGAACGACGCAGGAGGCGTCCCCAAGGAGTAATCCGCGAGTCGGCCCGTGTTGTAATTGTCACCGTCGAGACAGGGTCGACTCTCATGGTGCGGAGCTTTATCACCCAGAATCTAGATTTGCACTTTCCGACCCGCTCTTGCCGGAACAGCACAGGCCGCCCCTGAACTCCAAGCGATATCGCGGCGACAACAACTAAAATTGGCACCAGTACCACTAGTGCTGCCAGGGAGGATGCTAGGTCGAAAAGCCGTTTTCCGCGCCGCTGATAAAAAGAGGTGGGGGCGCTTTTCACGCGGGGTCGACCACTGGCGTACTTCGGGGAGCGGACACGGGAGCTCTTCGACAACCCGGAGTTCGCCGTCTAGACAATGGACTTGATGTGCCTGACATCTTCAGATGACAACTCTGACTTCCACCGTCCAACACTGCTAGTGGAGACAGTTGTCGCGATTTCTTCAAGTCGACGCTGTGACACCGACTCGCCCAAGAACTCCGTTATGATACCCAGCCATCGCACCGGGTCGACCACGAAGTCCTCGTACTGAACAGTGACACTTCTTCCGGAATCTAGCAAAGCAAGGTCTCGCCTCGCTGCCTGAACGCAGGCCCTCCACTGGAGCGCACAAACGGCGGCCAATGGTTGTTCTTCCAGCGCTAGGTCCATTCCCGGGAATCTCGGGCCCCATGAACTAAGCCGAGACTTGCCGCCAAAGACCTTGCTACATCTGTTCATGAGGTATCTGGATCCGTAGTACGGAACATCGGCCGCCGGGACAAACCGAGCCTTTCTCGCTAGGTATCTCCAGTCGACCGGAGCACTCCAGCGCTTGAGCGCAGAGTTCACCACATCCATACCATTGCGTTCGATGCAGACGAACCTAGCGTTAGGAAGTACCTCATCGACAAAAGGAACTCTCAGGCTGTTCGCGCACGTTTTTTCGACCACTGCGAACCAATTGGCTTGCTGTCGCAATTGCTCAAACCGTCCAACTATGTACTTCTTTACTTCCGGCCGAGCGTGATGTCTGCGGAGTTCATCGGTCGGGTGCGATGCATTTCCATGGCGCCAAATGTAGTTGATTTCATCGCAGGGCCAAGTGCCTACATTTGATGCGGCTCGCGTGACAGCATCCCGAAGCATGTTCGTACCTGACCTGCCAGCCCCGATAATGACGACAGGGTTTGGGGTCGTTCGTTGCCGCTTGGTCATGCGTGTGCCATTTCCAGGAGTGCGTGTTCTATCGATTTTGCTTGATGGTCTAGCGTGTAGTGATCCAGGTACGCCTTACGAGCCCGGCTTCCAAACAAACCACGCTCCCGGGGGCTTAGGCTCGCAAATCGTTGAATTTCCGCGGCCATGGATACGGAGTCTTCCGGCGGGCACGAAAATCCGCATTCGTGACTCAGAACGACCTGCGCCGCGGCACCTTGAAACGCGCAGACGCTTGGTTTACCGCACGCCATGTAGGCTATGACTTTCGACGGCATCTGCAAGCGAAAAATCGGACGATCTATTAGATGTACAACCATAAGGTCTGCGAGTGCGATGAAGTGGCGAATTTGGTCCATAGGTTGCCGGTCGATGAAGACGACGTTGTCCAATCCAGCTTCCGATGCAAGCCCCACCAGCCTCTCGCGTTCGGTCCCGTCACCGACAAGAACGAACTGAACGTTGGCGTTGCCCCGAAGTACAGCCCCCGCCCTTAGAACGGTGTCGAGGCCTTGGGCGGAACCCATATTGCCAGCATACATCGCAACGAATTTGTCATGTTCGATCCCGTGCTTTCTAGCAAGCTGAAGGTCGGGTTGCTCCGGACGAAACAGCCCCTCGTCCGCCCATTCTATAACAACTCTAGTTTTGTCTCGGGGAATTCCGCCTTTGAGTGTCAACGATTCAAACCCGGGAGAGTCCAGACAAACCAAATCCGCCGCTCGAAGGAGTGTCTTCTCACCAGCTGCCACCCAATCGCACAGTAGGTTATCAAACCCGAGAGCACGCAAGTTCTCTGCCCAGATGTCGGTTATCCAGAACGCGAGAGGCGCGTTAGTCAAAAAGCGGATGAGGAATGCCGGCAAACCAAGCGTTGTCGGCGCCAGATAACAGAAGAGGGCGTCGGGACGGAAGCGCAAGGCGAAAAACGTTCCGAGAAACGTAACCGACATGGCAAAGGAGAGATAATTTGCCAAGCGACCAACGGGGGAATGACCGTGGTAGGGAAACAAGGGAAGGCGTACGATCTCCGCGCCCAAATGCGACTCCTTTGAGACAGGGCGAAGTCGATACCCGGGGTAAAACCTCCCTCTTGGATGATTCGGGATTCCGGTGATAACCATCACCTCGTGTCCCGATGATGCGAGCTTCCCGGCGAGTGCGGCGATATTGTTGGGGGCTGTCCGCTGCTCAGGCCAAAAAAACTGGGAAACGATCAGGATTTTCATAAGTGGCCTGTTTGGCTCGAGCAATGCGCATCATTCTGAGCCTACCATTGACCAGCCCGCAGACTAGTCGTCGCTTCTCATTTTTCGAGAAGGTCCCAAGTCAACGCGGTGCCACGGGACGCATCCTTTGCCAGAGGCAGGCCTGAGATAACTCTAAGGTACTTTGGTGCAAGGCCGTGACCGGGCCTTACGATCCTCACGTTGTGTGGCCCAAGGGTCTCACCGCTTTTTACATCCTGAGACAAGTATAGCGAACGGCGGAAGACACGACTACCCTGCTCGGACTCAGTTGGGCCGTATGTCGGAGATCCCAAGGATCGCCAGGCCCGAGCAGTCTCAAGAACGAGAGCCTGCAATTCCCTGGGCTCCAGTGAAAAGGCTGAGTCTACTCCACCATCCGACCTTTTTAGAGTGAAGTGCTTCTCGATGACAGTCGCACCATGTGCCACCGCGGCAACCGGTACTCCGATGCCAGGTGTGTGATCAGAAAGCCCAACCTGACAGTCGAACATATCTGCGAGGTGGGGAATGGTAGTTACGTTACTATTCGACGCATCTGCGGGGTAGGCGCTCGTACATTTCAACAATATCAGATCTTTGCAGCCGGCTGCCCGAAGAGCTCTGACGGATTCGTCCAGTTCAGCGAGCGTAGCCATGCCCGTTGACATTATCACCGGCTTCCCCGTCGACGCTACAGCCTCCAAGAGCGGCAAGTGATTGCTCTCAAATGAAGCTATCTTGTAGGCAGGAGAGCCGAGATCCTCAAGGAAATTTACGGCAGCAAGATCGAACGGTGTGCTAAAACACAGCATCCCGAGCTCTGCGCTTCTAGCGAATATTTGGGGATGCCAATCCCAGGGCGTTTGTGCCTCCTGGTACAGCTCATAGAGGCTCCTTCCTTGCCAAGGATTATCCGCATCATCCAAAAAAAAGTCGCCGTCAGCCACATCTAGAGTAAGACTGTCTGGGGTGTAGGTCTGCAACTTCAGAGCGTGCGCCCCAGCTACCGCGGCTGCCTCGACGAGCAGTAAGGCACGCTCCAAGGAACCGTTGTGATTACCCGACATCTCGGCTATGATCAACGGCTCTTCTGTCGGCCCTACGCGGCGGCCTCCAATACGGATTGCGCTCGCCTTACCCATCCACACTACCCTCCTTCCTAATTTCGAGAATGTATTTGTGACCGTTCAGGTAAAAGAAAGCCGGGTATCGTTCGTTGTCGACGATGCGCAGCAAATTGAACTGTTCTGCCAGGGACTTTCTTGGATCTAACTGACTGTCAACCGGCCGTCGCCTTCCATAGAAGGTCGGCTCTCCCGTTTGTGCCTGCCCCGCTGCCACCAAGCTGGCATGGTTTTCGAGAAACTCCTGACAAAGTCGGCAAACCGTTGAGCCCAACAGCTCTCGGAGTTCCGGGAGGAGTTCATGACCTTCCAACTGGATGGCATCCTGCAGGTAAATTCTGCCGCTATCTAGTTCTTCCTCTGCTTCAAATAGTGTCACCGGTATAGTGTTGACGCCTTCTAGCACCTGCCAAGTCATTGGGGACATGCCTCGCCCTTGCGGTAGTGCGCTTGCGTGGACAACCAAATTGTGCTTGTGCTTGGCAAGGGTAGGCCCGTCGATGATCTCCAGGCAGCTGAGGACGAAGCAAAAGTCTCCGTCCTCGATCTGGGATGCCTTGTGTAGCCATCGGACTTCGTTGTCAGATTGCCACGAGCGGACCAAGGACGGAATCCACTTGTTCATCCAAGTGGAGGGACTCGAGACGATCGTGATTCGCGCCATCTAGGAGACCTTTGACTGGATAAAGCTTAGCATTTCCCGAGCAACCCGCGCGGTTCCTTGGCCGTCTACAAGGCTCGCTCCGGCTCTCACGGCGCCTGCCTCCAATACTGGCCCCGAGAGCGCATCGGCCAGAGCCGCCCGAATTTTCGAGTCTTGAACCGATTTGGACGCACCGAGATATTTGATGTATCCGTCCCGAGCAAGGTGCTGACAAAACCTGACCTGATTGTCCGCAACGCTTATTACCAAGGAAGGTAGGCTCACGCATAACCGCTCCCAGGTTGTGGAACCGCCTGCGCCTATGGCAAAGTCTGCTCGAGCCATGAGTTCTGCCATCTTTGGAGTCTGTACAAAAAGCGCCAGGCGGGCAGACTGAATCACCAACTCCTCTACGAGGGGGATGTGAGGGTTGTTCTGACCTACGACCACGTCGATCTCTAAACTGCTAAACATCGGCTTCGACAGAATTCTTAGGCAGCGGGACGTGAGGTTCTCGACGTCAGATCCTCCAAACGACACTAGGAGCCGGCTTCTCCCACGACGTTTCTCGTTTGCGTTGCCTCTGTGTCGACGAAACTCGGGCCTGAGAAGTGCATAGGCGGGCCCAACCAAGAGATCGCACCGGGACGGCGTAAGCCGCTTGTAAGGGTGCCGTCCTTTCGACCAGTAGTTCTGATCCAAGAGCAGATCACAGCCATAACTGCGGTCTGCGAGGTCGTCAATCGTCATCACCGGGAAGTGTCGAGCAACGGCAGTCTCCCATTCATGCGCGACACCGTAGTGGTCAACTAGCACTAGGTTCGGTCCCGTCTCGCGCGCAACCGCAACTGTGTCAACGGCATCCTCAACCTGGGAGGCTCCAAGCCAATTGCTGTAGGCCGCCCTAGGCGTGGATGGCTCCCGCCTCAACTCGCCTCGGGCCGGAGGCAACCGATCCAGGGCAAACCCCGCCTTCTCTACGAGGTGTCCTAGGTGTCCTGGATGAAGGCGAGAAACGAATCGAACAACGACGTCCAATTCGCGCAGTCCCTCAGCGAGGGCCAAACAGCGCTGGATGTGCCCAGAACCGATGACGGAAGAGGAATCTACCCTGATAAGGACCTGTTTCGACCCCAAGACCTTTCGCTTCTGTGGCGGATGCTAGCGTCGTTCGGATGCGTCCGAACATAGCCACGAGCGCGATGATGTGCCGCAACCAAGGTCACGCCGCGAGGTGTCTCAGTCTGCGACCGGCCTCGCGTTCGCGACCCACCAGATCTTCCGGAATTGAATCCGACATCCGCGGCGAAATTCCAGCCGCTACCCGGGAAATAGGTACCGATCCATATAAAGAAACAGCAGCGTACTAGCCGTGCTAATCCACAACAGGAAAAACACAACCAGCATCGCCAGTTTCATCGCCTCACCCTTCGGTGTCCTCACCGAACGAGGCATCGACTGCGCTACCGGAACGGCTCGCGCAAACCCATCACCGCTCACCTGCGGCATCTGACCAAGATTCGGACTCACGACAGGCTCCGCCAAAAACGCATCGCTTCGGGAGCCTTGCCCATCTCCGGAGGGCGCAACAGGCCAAAGAACCTGGCTGGGGGCGCCGTCGGACGTCATCTGTGAAAACTGCACCGGGGCATGATCTCTCCGAGCGGTTGGTATCGTTCCTCGCATGGGCGTGGGGTGCGGGGGGCGGGCCGGTGCAACAGTGACTTACAGAAAGAGGGTACGCGGCAAAGCAGAGAATTCGTGTAGACACCGAAGCGGTTTTTCGTTTTTGTCGATGGGCTCCCGGCCGATACACGAAGGGCACAGCTACCCCATGCCCTCATGCGCACTCTCCTGGCCCTTTTCGCCGCTGTTCTCCTCGCCTCGCCTGTCCAGGCCCAACTCGAAGACTGGGAATTCTCCCGTCGCAACACGGCCGCGTACTACAACTATGCTGAGCAGGGTGATGTCACCGTGCACGCCTCAGTTTGGGGCGCCGTGCGCTACCCGGGCCTCTACGAGGTTCCTGTCGGCACGGCAATGTCCGAGCTTCTTTCGATCGCCGGCGGCCCCAGTGTCGGAGAGCGTGTTCGACGCGCCAAACGCACGGTGACCATCAAGCTCTACCGGGACTCCGGCGCCGGCCGCCAGGTCATCTACGAGCAGAAGGCCAAGAACACGGTGGATGCCGGAGGCCGCGACATTCAGATCATGGAGGGCGATGTGCTCGCGATTGAATCTGTGGTCAAGCAGGGGCTGTCCTGGCGCGACATGTTCAGCGTGATCGCCGCCTTTGCCAGCGTCGCCCTGGCCATCGAGCGCATCACCGGATCATAGTCAGCCGCAGCCTGACCCCTGATTCTCCCGTCCATCGCGTATCTTGGAGGACGAGGTCGATTCCTCTATCCTTTGTAGATCATTGAGAAGCACCAGGGGCGCCCCAGGATTATTGTCGGCGGCTTTGGGACCTGGATGGACTTTAGGCGACTTGCTGACTGGTTTCTGGGCGTCCGCAACCGGCATGTGCTGGTAGCGGACATCGAATTTTCCCTCCTCGCGGCTGCGGCTGCCCTGCTGGTCAGAACCGAGTCCTGGAGCTCGCTTGCGCAGTTTTGGGACTCGCTGTTGGTCGTTGCTATTTGCTTCACGACCATCAGGGTGGCGGTCTTCTTCCGCTTTAAGCTGTATCACCGGCTCTGGCGGTATGCGTCTATTGATGAGCTTGCACGGCTGGGACTGGGAGCATTTGTTGCGCTGGTTCTCCAGCTTGTGGTGTTCTTCTTGATCTTGCGGCCTTTGGGCTTCGTCGAAGCCGGATTCCCACGATCGGTACCGTTCATTGAGGCCCTGATCGCCCTGCCGCTGGTTTCCCTTCCTCGCTTGGGTCCCCGCATGGCGCAGCGCATCGACGAGCGAATGAACCGCGGCGGTCGGGCCAAGCGGGTTGTTGTGGCCGGAGCGGGAGAGGCAGGGGTCATGATTGTCCGCGAGATGCAGTCCAACCCTGGCCTGGGGCTAGCTCCAGTCGCATTCGTCGACGACTCTCCCGGCAAGCAGGGTCTTCGCATCCGCGGAATTGAAGTGCTGGGCACTACCTGCGAGCTAGGTGAGGTAGCTAAGCAAAACGGCGCTCAAACCATCGTCGTCGCCATGCCAACGGCAACCGGCAAGGTTATCCGCCACATCTCCAGCACAGCAGCCGAGGCGGGCCTTGAGGTCAATGTCGTACCCGGCATTTTCGAGTTGCTGGATGGCTCAGTCCGGGTCAATCAGCTTCGCCCAATTCAGGTGGAGGACTTGTTGAGGCGCGCGCCGGTTTCCCACCATCCCGACCGCATCCGAGGACTGATCGGCGGGCGCCGTGTCCTGGTGACCGGGGCAGGAGGATCGATCGGCTCCGAGCTTGTGCGCCAAATTGCACGGTTCGAACCATCCGAACTCGTCCTCGTCGGCCACGGCGAAAACTCAATCTTCGGTATCGAGCAGGAGATCCTCACTGGCACTACCACCGAAACTCGGATCAAGCCGGTGATCGCCAACGTGCGTGACTCTGCCAGACTGGACCGGTTGTTCTACCGCCATCGGCCCGAAGTGGTGTTCCATGCTGCGGCGCACAAGCACGTCCCTCTCATGGAGGGCAACCCGGAAGAGGCCGTCACCAACAACATACTGGGCACCAGAAACCTGCTGGATGCGGCCACCAAATATGGCGTGCACGCTTTCGTCATGATCTCCACCGACAAGGCCGTCAATCCCGGCAATGTCATGGGCTCAACGAAGCGCATCGCGGAGATGCTCGTCTACCGGACCGCCGAACGCACCGGCAAGCCATATATGGCCGTCAGGTTCGGAAATGTTTTGGGTAGCCGAGGTAGCGTCCTTCAGACCTTCCGCAATCAGGTCGCGAAAGGGGGGCCACTAACCGTCACCCACCCCGACATGAAGCGTTACTTCATGACGATTCCTGAGGCGGTCGCTCTGGTGCTAGAGGCTTCTACGCTGGGCAGAGGCGGGGAAGTATTCGTCCTCGACATGGGTGAGCCGGTAAAGATCAGCGATCTGGCCAAGGACGTCATCCGCCTCAGCGGTCTCAAGGAGGGCGATGACATCGACATCGTCTACACCGGCTTGCGTCCGGGAGAGAAGATGTTCGAGGAACTCTTCATGGACGGAGAGGACTACGTTCGCACGGAGCACCGGAGTATTTTCGTGTGTGCCTCAGCCAAGGACGCCGCTGAACCGGCGGGCGGGGATGGAGCCGGCGGGGCTGACCAGGCCTTCATGTTCGATGAGCTGGTCGACGGTCTAATAGAGGCCGCCCAAGCGGGGCGAGACACCGACATTCGGGAAAAGCTTGCGCTCCTGGTGCCGACATTTGGAACCGTAGGGATGGATTCGGTCCCCGTGATCGACGCCGGGGCGACGGGCTAGGGCGCCAAAGTTCGCCAAGCTTAGTTCAGGGGACACGTTCCCCAATCGCCTCCCCCGCCGCATACCCCCGCGACGCCCGCCTCCCCACCACATCCCAATACTCCAAACCCGAAATCCCATCCCCCGGACGCCGCGTAGTCAAATCCGCCGCCTCAATCACCGCCCCGGCCTCAATCGCCCGAGCCGCAACCAGACTCTTCCGCGCTACCGCGCGATTCGGCGCCTCACTCGCCTGGCACACCTTCTCCCCTGTGCCGAACGCGGTCTCAATGGCTCGCGCTCCCTCAACCAGAGCCGCCAGTTCATCCGGCTCCAGCGACGCCTTGTGATCCGGCCCCGGCAACTCCCGCGACAGCGTGAAGTGCTTCTCCAGCACCGTCGCCCCCAGCGCCACAGCCGCCAGACCGATCGATATCCCTTCGGAATGATCAGAAAAACCGACGGGAAGGCTGAAATGCCGGCCCAGGGTCTGCATGGCGCGCAGATTGATTTCTTCGGGCGATGTGGGGTATTGCGTGGTGCAGTGCAGCAGAGTGACCCGGCCTTCCAGTCCGTCCAGCCGTTCAAAATCCACGGCACCGCGCGGCACGTCGGCAGATCGGTAGCCGAACGCCAGCACGCCCAGCGCCCTTTCCACCTCGGGCATATCCGCCATTCCCGTGGACAAAATGACTTCGCACCCCGCCTGGGCGGCCGCCAGCAAGAGGGGGCCATCGGTCATGTTGCCTGAGCCGATTTTGAGGGTGGAGGCACCCATGCGCTGCACGAGAAACTCCAGGCTGGGCATGTCGAACGGCGTCGACAAGAAGTCGATGCCGCACTCCGCGCACGCGTCTCGCAGCACGAAATGCGCATCGTGCGGCAACTCCAGCGGTCGAAGCATATCCGCCTGCGAAACCGAACTGCCGGTATTCTTCTTCTGGTACACCGCCATGGGCGCGCGCTCGGACACCAGCTCCCACACACGAAACGTTTGAAACTTGACGGCATTGGCCCCGCACCGAGCCGCCACGCGCACCATTTCCAGCGCCCGGTCGGTCGACCCGTTGTGGTTGACGCCGGCCTCGGCGATGATGTAGGTGCTCGTGCTCATGTCGCTTCCAGAATCCGCCCGAAAACTAATTGACGGAGTCGCTTCCAACCCAGCGCCGCGTGGCCGTGCTGACCGTGGCCCGATCCGACTTCGGGATCTATCGACCGGTCCTGCGCGCCGTCCGCGAACACCCGGATCTGGAACTGCGCATTATCGCCACGGGCACACACCTGTCGGAGCGCCACGGCGCCACGCGCTCCGAAATCCTTGAGGCGGGATTCGAGATCGATGCGGAGATCCCCAGCACCGAAATCTCGGACGCCCCTGAAGACATCACCCGGGCGATGGGCACCATAACCCGGGGCATGGCCCAGGCCCTGGCCCGCCTCAAGCCAGACTGGCTGCTCGTGCTCGGCGACCGCTACGAGATGCACGCCGGCACCGTCGCCGCCCTCCCCTTCCGCATCCCGGTCGCCCATATTCACGGCGGCGAAGTCACCGAGGGCGCCTTCGACGATTCTCTCCGGCACGCCGTCACCAAGCTCAGCCACCTGCACTTTGCCACGACCGAGGACTACGCCCGGCGGATCCGGCAATTGGGTGAGGAGGACTGGCGCGTGCACGCCGTCGGTTCTCCCAACCTGGACAACCTGACCCAGCTGGACCTGCTGTCGCGGGAGGAGCTGTGGGCGCACTACGCCTGGCCTGCGCACCCGACCAACGCCGGACGGGCGGATCGACCCTTTGTGATGGTGACGTTCCATCCGGTAACGCTCCAGTGGGACGAGTCGGAGCGACATCTGAAGGAACTGCTGGCTGCGGCGCGTGCGGTCGATGCGTTCTATGTGTTTTCCGGCGTCAATGCCGACACGGGGGCGAATCCGCTGGCGGCTGCGGTGCATCGGTTTGTCAAGGCGTCGGTCGACTCGGCTGCGTTTGTCGAGAGCTTTGGCGTGACGCGCTATTTCAGCGCGCTCGCGTGCGCAGATGCCATGCTCGGCAACAGCTCGAGCGGGATTCTCGAGAGTCCGCTGTTTGAGCTGCCTGTGGTGAACGTCGGAGATCGCCAAAAAGGACGTATCCGCGGCAATAACGTGATCGATGTGCCACCCGAGCGCGGGCGAATCGAAGCAGCACTCCGAAGGGCACTCACGGCCGGCTTTCGCGCCGGCCTGCGCGGCATGCACAATCCGTACGGAACCGGCGGCGCGTCTGAGGCCATCGCGGAGGCCATCGCCCGTACACCGATTAACCAGCGACTCATCCAGAAGGCCTTCATCGACCGATGAGAATCCTCTTCATAGCCAAGCGCGGCGAATCGTCCGTAGATGCGGCGATTTCGTTTTGCCGTGAGCGTGGGGCCGAGGTGGATGTGTTTTTGCACGACTGGGGCGAGTCGATTCCCGAGGCGTGCCTGCGCTGGACGGGCGATCTGATCGTGTGCTATCTGGCGCGGTGGATCTTGCCGGCGTCGCTGCTGGATGCGGCTTCCCTGGCTGCGATCAACTTCCATCCGGCCTCTCCGGAGTATCCGGGGGTCGGGTGCAACAACATGGCGCTGTACGACGAGGTGGATGAGTTCGGGGTGACCTGCCACCACATGGCGGCGAAGGTGGACAGTGGGCCGATCGTTGCTGTGCGTCGATTTCCCGTGGCGGAAAACGACACCGTGGCGAGCCTGCTCGAACGGACATATGCCGAATTGGCTGTGCTTTTCCGGGGAGTTATGGCACCGGTGTTGGCCGGAGAAGGCCTGCCCGCGTCATCGGAAACCTGGGGTGATCGCCTCTTCACACGGCGGGATCTGCAGGAACTGGAGCGCATCACTCCGGACATGGAGACCGATGAAATCCGGCGACGCGTGCGGGCTACCACCTTCGGCTCGTGGCGGCCCTACGTGGAGTTGGGCGGATTCCGTTTTGAGGTGGTTGACCCGGACTAGCGCACTCCGTATCGGGCACCATGCGCGCGCACGGCGGCCCGCTTGGCGTCAAACCGGGTGCGCAGCGAGTCCAGCGTGGCCTGCGCGGCCGGGTGGCGTGCCAGATTCGTGAATTCCCCCGGGTCGTTGAAATGATCGTATAGCTCCTCGTTCTCGGCACCTGGCGCATCTCCCCATCGGCTATAGCGATAGCGATCCGTGCGCAGCGCCGCGCCCCCGTTTGTGATGATGTAGGCCTCGCCACCCCCGTGACTGCCCGGTGCCTGAAGTGCGTGCGAGAAGTCCCGCCCCTGCACCGTTTCCGAAGCGTCCAGCCCGGCAGCCGCCGCAATAGTCGCATACAGGTCGATAAGTTCTGTGATTCCCTCCGCGCGCCCCTGGCCAACGGCCGGGCCAGCCACAATCAGCGGCACGCGCGTCGCGTCTTCCCACAGCGAGAGTTTCTGCCAGGCGCTGTGCTCTCCCAGGTTGAATCCGTGATCAGAGACAAAGACGATGAGCGTATTGCCGGCCTGACCGGACTGCTCCAGCGCACGGAGAATGCGGCCCACCTGCTCGTCCATGAATGACACGCTGGCATGGTAGGCGGCGACGGCCTTGCGCTGTTCGGGCTCGCTCATTCGGTAGCGCCGGGCGTTGCTCATGCGCTGCGCCTGGGTTGGCACGTCCCTGAGGTCGCCGGCGGGAACGTGCGGCAGCGGCGCGTCCGCGTCGGGATGCATGCGGGCGTGCCGCTCCGGGTAGATCAGCGGCACATGCGGTCGCACCAACCCGACGGCCAGGAAGAAGGGCGCGTCCGGCTTTAGCCGCGTACGGTTCGTGGCACCGTCCGGAATGCGGCCCGTGCGGCTCTGGATGATCGCGATGGCCTGGTTCGCGGCCAGCACATCTGCCTGTGTGGATTCGTCGCCGTCCGGCAGCACCATCCGGGCAAAGTTGCTGCCGTAGTGCGGGCCTCTGGAGAGAGTCTCGAGCGTGCCCGGCGTGAGCGTCTCGGGAGCGGTCAGATTGACTGCAAAGTCCCAGGCGTCGGGGTCGTCCGATCCGCTTTCCCCGCGCTCGATCCCGCCCGGCACGCCCATATGCCAGATTTTGGAGACGCGCGCGGTGTAATAGCCTTCGTCGCGGAATAACTGAGGGAGCGATGGGTGCTCTACCAGCCCCGGCGTGGTCTTGTGGTTGGCGTTCTCGAATCCGTTCGTCGTCACGCCGATGGACTCCGGATACATCCCGGAGAGAATCGAGGCGCGCGAAGGACCACAAACAGGAAATTGCGCATATGCCCGGGTGAATGTCACTCCGCGTGCGGCCAGACTGTCCAGGTTCGGCGTGTGCACGGGGATGTGCGGCGGAGCGTAGGGGCCGATGCGCGTGTTGAGGTCGTCGGCGATGATCAGCAGGACATTCGGCCCCGCGGCGGAATCCGGCGCTGGAGCGGGCGCAGCAAGCACGAACCCTGCTGTAAGTACAAACGCTACGAGTCTAACGCTTCTCATGGGCTGACAGACGACGCGCTGCCCATCGCACGTATTCGGCCATGCCAGCGATCACTTCTCACGGACCTGCACCGGTGCCGCGGGCTTCCGAAAAGCCTGCGCCACAGCGGCTATGAGCATCCCGAAGCAGCTTGCCGCCAACGCGTCCACAGGGGTTGAATCGTCAGATCCGTCCCAGACGGCCAATGCCCAAAAAGCAATGCCACAGTAGACCACAAAGTAGAGCACCGCGACGATGTCGGTGAACGCCCGATCGGCACGCCTCCAGGCAGCCCGTTCCACAGCTACGCCCACCAGTCCTGCCACGGCAGCGCCAACCGCCCCGGTGGCCGCCAGCATGACATCCGGGTCGAGCAGGTCGTCGCTTGTCCAAGTCACACCATCGCTCGCAGCGAGGTAACGCCACATGTGGAAAGCCCAAAAAGCGAGGAGAACCAGCGCGAGGACAGGGGCGCCGAGTCGAGCGAGCCACTTCATCGATCCGAGGGTTTGTTTGACGGATATATAGAAACGAACCTCCCCCGATGCCGCGGTTGAGGCATTCAGAACCAGAAATAGTCGTTTTTGACCTGCCGGTTTAGTGTCTGCCTGCCATGGCTCGGGTACCGGAGGACCCTACACTCTCCGTGTCCCTTCGGAAGCGAATCCAGCGGTCTGCAGATCTCATGCAATCGCGGGATGCAACTCCGCGCGAATACCCCGAGGTTGGGGCCATGATGGAAACCTCCCGGCAAATAGTCATCTGGATGGTCGAAGACGACGCGGACTACCGCGCGACCATGTCCTCCGTCCTGCAGCTGTCCCCGGAGACATCGCTTTCCCGCTCGTTCGGGTCGTGCGAGGAGGCGTTTGCCTTTGTGGCCTCGAAGGAATTCGCGGAGGCCGATGAGCCTGTACCGGATGTCATGCTCCTGGATGTCAACCTCCCCGGCGCTAGCGGCCTCGAGAGCATCACGCAACTGAAGAACGAATTGCCGGGCATGGCCATCGTCATGCTCACCATCCGTAACGAAACGGAGACCATCTTCTCGGCCTTCCGGTTTGGCGCGTCGGGCTACCTGCCCAAGGACTCGCCCATCGACGAAATCCTGGACGCGGTGCGCGAGGCGAGCCGGGGAGGAACACTAATGCCCGCCCTGGTGGCCGGCGAAGTGCTCTCCTTGCTAAGGGAGGCACCGGAAAAGGACTACGGCCTGTCAGACCGCGAAACCGATGTATTGCGGGAGATGACGCTCGGGAAGAGCCAGCAGGCCATCGCCGATGCGCTCTTTGTGAGCCGGCACACCGTGAACACCCACATCCAGCATATCTACGAAAAGCTGCACGTGCACTCAGGGATCGAAGCCGTGGCGAAGGCGCTGCGGGAGCGCATTGTGTAGCCCCCAGACCCCTAAATCCATGGCACAAGACAAATGGAACATCAGCTACCGGCAATTTCGCACGGTAGCCTGTGTGTGCAACGCGAACAATGGTGGACTAGCAGACCGCATCCTGGACCATGAGGATGGCAGCGATATCGCCAAGGCCGCGGTCGCCGATCCGAATAGCCTCATCGAAGTGCTGCGGAAAGTCGCTACAGCCAAAGGCAAGGATCTCCAATGGGCGGCCGACAGCCCGGATCTGAAGTTCTACCACGGCGGAACGGGCGACATTGGGGCGGGCAGGGATGGCGACTTCGTGCTGACCGAGGACGCGATGTACCTCCCTTGGCCGTTGCCTCTTTCGAACTTGCCGGACGAGGCGGTCGATACAGATCAGCCAGAGAGCATCCCCTGGGAAGAACTCCAGCGCAAGCGGGCCGCCCTACTCGAGAAAGGCCTCGACTTCACTGACGCACCGCTGCCCGATCTGCAAACCACTCCGCACATCATTTTCGTGCGGGACCTCGACGGAATCATCGACGCCACCGCAAGAATTGCACGAGCTCATGCGAATGGAACGGCACCAGGTAGCATCGTAGGAGACGACAAGAAGTTTTTCGAGGATCCAACCTTCCTGATCCATGGAAACCTTGAGAAAGGGTACATAAGGTCTTCAGCCGTCTACCTATCGCCAACTGATTCTGGGAATTGGAAGGTCTCGCTCCCAGTCGAATGGAAGAGTGGCATCAGTGACGGAAAGATCGATTGGCCGGAAAAACCCGATCCGGATTTTCCGCTGGTGCCTCTCGACGACCTGGACGAGAAGGACTTCACCGCCACCTGCCACGCCTTCTGGAACGAGCCGCCCGAATGAGCCTGCAGTCGGCCCTCCGCACGTTCGGCGGAGGGCCGCGGATTTCCGCATCCGAACGCATCGGCTCCCGAATCCACATTCTGGACCTTGAATGCGTTCACGGCGGAAAGCGCCACCGCGCCCAGGGCAAGGGACTCACACATGCCGCGGCCCTCGCAAGCGCCCAGGGCGAGCTCCTGGAACGCCTCTGTGCCAGGGCGCCGGAGCGGCCGCTCGAATGCGCCCCGATCGAGGCCGCCGGTCCGGGCGCAATTGATCCCCGATCGACGCTTCTCTTCAGCGAGCGCCAGTACCGTGATCGCCGCCCCCCGCGAGAAGCGCTCGCCATCGGGGACGTGCTTGTTCCGGATCCGATCACCGCGCAGACCAAGTTCGCCTGGACGGGCGCATCGCACTACCAAATCGGGCAAATTCGCCGCGTGGCGGCGGCAGCGACCTACTTCGGCTTCCTGGCCGAGGGCGCCGCGCACTGCATCGCCGACTCGAATGGGATGGCGGTCGCCGAGACCCGATCGGACGCGGTGCGGCACGGGCTACTCGAACTCGTCGAGCGCGACGCCGTCGCCATATGGTGGTACAATCGCCTGCTGAGGCCGCCGGTACCCGCGGCCTGGACGGATTCCGCTGACTGCCGGGCGCTGCTCGAGGACCTGTCGGATTTCGGGCCTGAATTGCTGGACCTCACGCACGATCTGGCCATCCCTGTCGTCGCCGCCACCGGATTCACGCCACACGGTTTTCTGGCGATGGGCTTCGGCGCGCACCCGGACCCCGCCTCCGCCGCACGCTCGGCCTTGCTGGAATTCGCCCAGTGCGTCGTCAACCGCGGAAAATCGCCACCTGGCCAATCGCCGGTGAGAGCTTCTGCATGGAGCCGGCGGGACGATCAGCCCTTCCTGCATGCGCAGCCCGAGGCGGCCCGGGCTGACCGTGGACCCGTTTCGGACCCCGCCGAGCATTTGGCACGACTCGGCCTGGACGTTATCGTGGTGGACTTCGAAAGCCCCCTCGAAATATCGTGCGTGAAGGTCGTCGTCCCCGGTCTACGCCCCTGGTTCAGGAGACTCGCGCCGGGACGGCTGTACGATGTGCCCGTCTCGCTCGGCTGGCTGTCCCGCCGGCTGCCCGAAGAAGCGCTCAATCCGGCCGCATTCGACTTGTAGCTCTCTTGGCCCTCTTGGAGCTGGTCGCCTCGGTGGAGGTCGCGGCGCAGGCGCCATCGCCCGAACCTGACCCGCCGCGATTTCGATCGCTCACCCTGGATGACGGCTTGCCGAACTACACGGTCATGAGCCTGCTGCAGGACGGCCCGGGCTACATGTGGATCGGCACGCAGATCGGTCTTTCACGGTTTGACGGGCGTCATCATCGCATTTACCGGGCGTCTTCGGCGCAGGCGGATTCGCTGGGAGACGGGTTTATCACATCGTTGGCACGAACGACCGACGATTCCGCGGCCGTCTGGGTCGGTACGAAGCTGGCCGGTGTGCATCGATTTCGCCCTGCTGACGACGCGTTTGAGCGCATTCCGGGGCCCGATGAGGCAGCCGCCCGTCACGTGTTGAGTCTTCTGGATGTCGACGGCATTTTGCTGGTAGGCACAGACGGGGCGGGCCTCCTGACCCTGTTCCCGGGGGCCGATTCCCTGCGCGGCCCGCCCTCCCCGCTGGGTCGGAGCGTTTCCGGTTTTTCGGTCGTTCCGCAGGCGCCAAATCTGGTCCTCGTACTGTCTGAGCTCGGCCTCGCAGCACTCCGCCTGCCCGACATGGTCCCGGTGCCGGTACAAGTCTCGGGGGCAGATCTGTCGCGGCCCGTTTCCATGGCCTGGCTGTCTCCGGAGCGCGCCGTTATCGCCACAGACTCCGGCCTGAAAGAAGCGGAAATCCGCATCTCAGGCACCGAATTGACCCTGCATATTCAACCGGTCGCGGGCATTTCGAGCCAGGATGTGCGCAGTGTGCTGGTTCGAGACTCTGAAGTGTGGGTGGGCATGGGCGACGCCGGGGTGGATGTACTGGACGCGGAGCTGACGGTCACGCATCGCCTGTCGGCCACCGGTCCGGAGAGCATCGCCGATGATGCGATTCAGACGCTTGCGCTCGACCGCGAGGGCTTGGTCTGGATTGGAACCTGGGCCAACGGATTGTCCATCGAACGACCCGCCCGTCGATTCGCCCAAGTCCACCACGCCGCCGATAACCCGGAGGGACCACCTCCGAGCAACGTATTCGGCATTCTGGAGGACAGGAATCGGCCGGGCACGATGTGGGTCGGATTCATGTATGGCGGTCTGGCGCACTGGGACCCGAAGCGCGGTGTGTTTGAGAAACGGTATGCAGACCCGGACCACCCGCTCAATTCGGTGTCTGCCCTCGGCTATGACCACGACGGCGGGCTATGGGCCCTCGGGCGCAGGAACTCTGTCTTCAGGCTGCGTGCTGACGGCAGCATCCTGGACCGCGTGGCGCTCGATTTGCCCCCCGACAGCGCCGACGGCTGGGTCACGTTCCTGCACCCGCGACGAGCTGGCGGAGACCTCCTCATCGGCACGCGCGGGCATGGGCTCGTAGTGTTTGATCCCGTGCGCGGCGTTGTTCGGCATCGCTACGGCCGGCGGGGAGCGCTCAGTGCCCATCGCTTGGATTCGGACGACATCTGGCAGCTTGTCGAGGAGGAGGACGGCACGTTGTGGGTGGCCACGGGGCTGGGCCTGGCGCGGATCGGGCCGGATGGCGCGGTCTCTGCATTCCATGCACACGACCCCGATGATCCGGAGTCCTTGAGTGGGCCCCTGGTCAGTTCCGTGGTGAGGGACGCGCACGGCATGCTCTGGTTGGGCACGCCGGACGCCGGTCTGAATCGATTTGACCCGACCTCCGGCAGGGTGGTGCGGCTGTCGCAAGAGCACGGATTACCCAACTCGGACGTCGGCGGAATCGTGCCTGACGAGTCCGGTCGACTCTGGCTGTCCTCCAGTCGTGGACTCGCCGTCCTGGACCCCTCGACGCTGGAAATCGCACGATTTGGCCCGCTGGATGGCGTGTTGGAGCAGACGTTTCAGTATCGCGCGCGCACGCGCCTCGCCTCCGGGCACATCGCTCTCGGCGGGCCAAACGGAACACTGACCGTGTTCGATCCAGCCGGCATTGTGGTCGATTCGACCCCGGCCATGGCGCGTGTGACCGACATTCTGGTTGGAGGCCGCAGGGTGCCGCCAGGCGCGTGGAGTACGATCTCCCTCGGCCACCAGGAGGGCGATGTGCTTTTTCGCTTTTCGGACCTGTCCTTCGCCACGCCCGAGAAGGTGCGGTACCGGGTCAGACTGTCGGGCGGCGAATCCGGCTGGACACCGGCGGACGATGCGGAAGTCGGATTTGCCCGGCTGGGTCCCGCTTCCTACCGGTTTGAGGTAGTGGCCACCAATCGGGATGGCCTGTGGGGCGCTCCCGGGCCTGCCGTCGAACTGACCGTGCGCCCCCCGTTCTGGCAAACATGGTGGTTCAGTGGGTTGATGCTGGCGCTGATCGCAGGAATGACGGCGGCCGCGTTCCAGTACCGCATCCGCCAGATCAGGCGCCTGGAGGCGGAGCGCAACCGCATCGCCAACGACCTGCATGACGATCTCGGCAGCAAGCTGGGTTCACTTGCTTTGCGGCTGGAGCTGCTGGCGCGGCGGGTCCCCGAGCAGCAAGAATCACTGACCAGCCTGGCGAGTTTTTCTAGGGGCGCGATTCAGAACCTGCGCGATACCATCTGGCTGGTTGCCACCGGACACGGCGCGGTGCGGGACCTGCGCGAGCGCCTGGAGCATGCCGCAGGGGAGATCCTGGTCGATATCCCATTCGCGTTTGAGGTGTCGGGCGGTCCGATGACCCAGGAGATGGATCCGTTGCGGCGGCGCGCCCTGTTGCTGGCGGTTCGGGAGGCGCTTCACAACGTCGCCAAACACTCAGGGGCGGATCGCGTGGATGTGGGCATGGAGGTGTGGCCCCGGCGCGTTCAGGTTACGGTCCGGGACAATGGGCGCGGGATTGCGGCGGCGGCGGAGCGGGCTGGCCGAGGGATTGCGCCTGCGGTCAGGCGGACCGGGCGGGGGATGCACACCATGGTTGACCGCGTGGAGGCGGCCGGCGGTGAGACGGAGGTGTCTACTGAGGCGGGCGTGGGCACGGTGGTGCGGATTTCGATGCCCATTTAGAGGGGCCTCACATCATCATCGGCGACTCCGTCCCTCCCCTCCCAAGCAACACGTCCAGCTTTTCCAACTGCCCCCTCGCAGAGTCCATCATCCAGTCCTGGTGTGGAAGGGCCTCGAGTTTCTGGCGGATGAGACCCTCGCTCGGGTCCTGCAGTCCGTGTAGACTCTCCAGCAGCGAAGCACCGCGCCAAAAGAGCTCGGGACTTCCGTCCGCTGGATCGGCGTCCAGAACATCCTTTGTAAGGTCCCGCACCCTCGACCAGGCCTCCACAGCCCGAAACTGATCGACTTCGGCTTCTCTCGGGTCAGGCGAGAATTCCTTTGCCCTCAGGCGGAGGAGATAGGCGTAGTTGACACCGTTGTAGTGGTCGTCGCGAAGCACGAAGCCGCGTCGGTAGGAGGTGATAGCGTGCTCAAGATCCTGCATACGCTCGTCATGGGACCGGTCCGGGTGTTCTGCGAGACGCTTGTGAATGGCGCCCCAGATCCCCAGGGTCTCCGGATCGGTGCTCCCTGCAGGGTCCAGCCGGTCGCTGAGTACCGTCCTGGCCTCCAACAGATCGGCGACAGGAGCCGGCTGCCCGTCGCGTTCGTTCCGCTTGTAGAGCGCCAGCGCCAACTGTTGCGAAATCCACGGGTCGTTGTCCGGCTGTTCACGCAGCAGCTCGACCACGCTGGTCCAGTCCCCCTGGGCCTTGAGCTCATCGGTCCGCGCCATGATTCCGGCCAGTGATTCCCGGGCGGGAATTGTGTCATGAGGCCCACCGGGAGGAGGGCCGCCTTGCCACGACGGCGGAATGAGCTCCTCTCCAAGCAGCGTGTAAATCAAACTGTCCGGCTCGTTCGCCCGGCGTGCTTCGCGGCAAACATCCGCCAACAGGGGCCGGAATCGGTCCACCTCGTCGGCGTCCAGTGCCTTCCCGTGATGGGAGTAGGTGAAGAACCGCTCCTGGCTCAGGTTGAAGGGGATCTTGGTGTCGTCAGCCGCAATAACGATCGTCGCCTTCGGCCGGAATGCCATGCGAACACCCAGTTCGTACATGGCATTCGCGTTAAGCGTGGTCAGGTCTGCGATAACGAGGTCGGCATGGAAGAGCCAGTAGTACATCTGTCGCTCGATTCGACCGGGGCGAATGACCTCATCGGACCGCACCACGGAAAAGCCCGCCGCCTCGGCCGCCGGCTTGATGAGCTGGCGGTACGACTTGTCCAGATCATACTCCTTTCCGGTATCCGGATCGGACTTGGTCCGGTAGCCCATAACCACGAAGCAGGTCGCCATCGTTCTCCCCTCTTCCTATCCGGAAAACCGTACGAACCGTGATCTCGATGCGCAAGCCGGCGCGCGCCGAATAGTGTCTCCCTGCCTGTTCGATAGTGTAAAACTGCCATGCACATTAGTGTCTGCACGCCATTGCGCCATGACGGCACGGGCAAATAGTCTCTCCAGGACTACAAGAGACGGCGATGGCGCTTCTGGACAGACTGGACTCCGAGGCCCCCAAACGAATTCTGTCCCTGGACGGCGGAGGCATACGGGGCATTCTGACTCTGGGCTTCCTGGAGCGTGTGGAACAGATTCTGAAGGAGCGAGCCGACCGGAATGACTTTGTACTGGCCGACTACTTCGACTTGATCGGCGGCACCTCGACCGGGTCCATTCTTGCCGCCGGACTGTCCACCGGGATGCACGTAAAGGACCTCATCGCCCTGTATGAGGACCTCGGCAGCAAGGTCTTCCGGGGCTCTGCACTCAGAGGCGGACTCCTGTTCGAGAAGTTTCCTTCCGGCCCCTTGCGCCGGGAGCTCACCAGGCAGTTCGGCACCATGCAACTGAGCGATCCCGAGATTCGCACGGGCTTGCTCGTGATGACCAAACGGTTGGACTCCGGCAGCGCCTGGCCGATCCACAATCATCCGCGGGGACGCTTCTACAGTGGAGCTCCCGTAGCGGGCACGGTACCGTTTCCCAACAAGGACTTTTCCCTGGCTCAAGTGGTTCGGGCCTCAACTGCGGCTCCTTCTTTCTTCGAGCCGGAAGACATCATTGTCGGCGATCACCAGGGCCGGGCCTTTTCGGGCAGCTTCGTCGATGGCGGCGTGAGCCCACACAACAATCCTGCGCTTCAGCTGCTCATGTTGGCAACCATGAGCGGACATGGATTCGGATGGACGATGGGACCTGAGGACCTGTTTATGCTCTCCCTCGGCACGGGCTCGAAGGTGCCTGGTGCTTCCGCCAAAGGCGTTTCGGCGTCGGTGGCCATCAAAGCGCTCAAATCCCTCATGGATGACTGCGCGGAACTGGTGGAAACCATCATGCAGTGGGTGTCCGAGTCGCCCACCGCCCGCCCCATTGACCTGGCCGTCGGGGACCTGGCCGGCGAATTGCTCGGAGGGCGTGAGCTGCTGACGTACGTGCGCTACAACGTCTTCTTTGACGTCGAGTGGATGCAGACACAGCTGGGCGTGATGAACGTGACCGCCACCCAGCTCTCGGAGCTGAGCAAGATGGACGAGCCCGACCACGTACACCAGTTGCTCCATCTCGGCCGGATTGCCGCGCACAAGCTGGTAGATCCAGCCCACCTGCCCTGAATCCGATGTACCGCGAGATCTTCGTCAGCTACAGCAGGAAGAACAAGGGCCTCATGAACGATGTGGTCCGGCATCTGTCCGGAGGCACGCACGGCATGGTCTGGTCCGACGAGGATATCGCCGTGGGGCAGGAATGGGACGTTGAAATCGGTGAGGCACTGGCCGACTGCCGCATGGCGGTCCTGCTCGTATCCGGGTACTGGCTGTCTTCCGAATACATCCTGAAGAGGGAGGTGCCCTTGATCCGGGAGTTGCGGGGAGATGGCGGACTGGTTTACCCCGTGCGCGGCGGGTCTGCCGACTGGGCGCGACTTCCCTGGCTTGCGGCCCTGCAATGGTTTCCGCGCGAAGGCCCGGTGCTGTTGGAGCTCAAAGGTCATGCTCGGGATCGCGTGCTCGCGGAGATGGCGGCCGATGTGAGGGTGCAGCTGGCCAACACGCCCGCCAGGGCGACCCGTCGCTGGAGAGAAAGCGCGATCCGGCCAGTGCCGATGTGGTCCTGCCTCCTGCTGGTACTTCTTGTACTGCTCAAGAACGTGCTGGCCGGCGCAGATCCGACTACCAGCGAGGTCGTGCTGTGTCTTTCGCTGGCGACTGCCGGCTCGCTGTACTACGTCTTTGATCGATTCACCACCATTTTCAATGCCGCGCGACTCCGATAATTTTCTGACCCGCATGCCGCGGTCGGCTCGTCAGAGCTTCTTTGTTTTCGTGGCCTGGGTGGGCCTGATGGGAGTGACTCTGATCGTCGTGGTTCTGTGGGCCTCGTCCACGCTTCAGACGGCCGCGAGCGTAAACGACGAGCATACCACGGAACGCATCAACGTCCTGACGGCAAAGGTGGACTCGATGAGCACCCGTCTGACGGCGCTTGAGAGAGCCAGGCCGCGCGGCGGCACCCCCCGAAACCCAACCGTGCGCCGTCCGAATGGCTCACGCTAAATATGATCTGCGCGTCTTCGTCAACTGCCCGTTCGATGACGCTTACACCGAGATGTTCGAGGCGCTGATCTTCACGGTTACCGCCTGCGGACTGGTCGTGGTCAGTTCGAAGGCCGTGCTCAACGGTGCCGAAGACCGCATGTCCAAACTGAAGGACCTGATCGGCTCGTGTCGCTACGGCATTCACGACATTTCCCGCACAGACCTGGACCTCGACACGGGCCTTCCGCGGTTCAACATGCCGCTGGAGTTGGGCATGTTTCTCGGTGCCCGGTCCTTTGGGGGTAAGCGCCAGAAGCAGAAGTCCTGCGCCATCCTGGACGTTTCCGAGTATCGATACCGCGACTTCATCTCGGACCTGGCCGGGTACGAGGTGATGGCGCACGGCAACAGGGTCGACCAGTTGATCCGACAGGTCCGGAACTGGATTCGTGCACTTCCGGATCCAGACCGTACCAGGGTTCGGGGCTGGGAAGTGATCTCGAAGCTGTACACCCAGTTTCGTGAGGACCTGCCGGTCATCTGTAGAAATCTCGGTCTCGAACCGGACACCCTGGGGTTTCACGACTTCGTCGCCATCCTGGTCGACTGGCTTCGGGACCCGCCCGACCCTCCTCCTGCCGAAAACGATCGGTGAATCACACAAAGAACACACCCAACGGTCTAACTTTTCAGGACTTACACGTATTGAGAAGTAATAGACTTGAGCCGATACCAGTTACATGTATCTTGCCTCCTGCCTCTGTTCAAGTGGGAGCAATCCACGTATCGAGGCTCTGCAGTCCCCTAGACAGGCACTATGGCTAAGTATCGAACCATCAAAGACCCCGCAGCCCGCGGCACGCTGTCACGAGAGCGTGTTCTGGCCGCAATTGATGCCCTCCGCAGTGAGCGCCAGAAAGCCAAGCGGCAATTCGAGAAGGCGCGCAAGGAGGCAGAGCGGGAGGTAGAACTGACCTCAGCGAGGTAGAAGGTCCGGATCCAGCATGGGAGCATGGTGTCGACACCATCCGCTACCCGGACACGGCCTCGTCACCCGAACACCTCTTCCCGCCGCTCCTGGAGTGCGGTCGAAATCGCCGCGGTCAGGTCACCCGAACACCTCTTCCCGCCGCTCCTTCAGCGCCGCCGAAATCGCCGCCGTCGCATCGCCCGGAACTGCGCACTCTGCCGCCGCTGACTCCCACCGCGAAAGCGCATCCGCTACCCGCTCTACGATCTGCCTGGGTCGTTTTACCGCAAAGGTCTGTGCCACTTCCAGCAGGTCCGCGAGCACGATACCGCTCGTTTTGCCGTTCACGCGCATCTGGTGCCACCGCGTCCACCCCTGCCCGCGCGCAAACGTCAAATCGTACGCTGGGCTTAGTCGCCAGACGCCGTTCTGCCCCAGGTGGAACGACAGATTCTTTACGTGATCGTCCTGATTGACCGCGAGTACGTTGAACGCCATGCGACGAAATGCCTCCTGCAGCGCGCCGCCGGACATGCCGAGCGCCAGGGCTGATCGCAGGTACTCTTCATAGCTGCTCGCAGCAGGATCGTTGTAGTCCACGTGCAGCAATCCGCCCAGGGTGTGCTGGTGCAGCGAAGTGCCGTCCTCCCCAAGGTCGAACCGCGGAATCAGCAGATGTGCGTGGCCATCATCGCTCTCCAGGATGCGCACGTCCACGACACCTAGTCCGGCATTCCGGGCGATGCGCGCATAGGCCGCCTCCACCCGGTTGAACGGCTGCGGTTTTCCCATCTGCCCGGGGCTTGCGTTGGGATCGACCCCATCGAACTTCAGGATGGCCGGCTGATCCCCGGGCCGCGGATCAGCGAAGGCCGACCGGATCACGCCGTTGTTGTGCAGCACTACCGCTTTGGGGCGCATCCCTCCGGCGGAACTGCCGATTCGGTAGATCTCGGGAACGGCGATATCCGCTTTACCCTCGACAATGCGTCTTGCGTCGCGGACCAACGCTGCGATTTCCAGAGCCTGCTCGTCTTGCGGCCGCGTCTCGAGATCCGCCGCGGGCCGGAATTCCAGCGCGCCGATGGCCCGGGGTCCCACGTAGAGCAGGTGCTGCACGGGACTCAGCGCCTTTTGCATTTCGCCCCGCGACGTGAAGTACGTGCGGATGACTGTTTTGCCGAAGCTGTCGGGCAGGGCGTCTGCCAGCACACCCGGAAGGCCGTTGAACCCCGGCCGGCGCGCCAGTTCGGGAAACGCGAATACGCCTGGTCTGGCCGGCACGTTGAGAGGCGAAATCTCGATACCCCGGGCGATGTGGTCCTGGCTGTACTCAAAGAAGATGCGCCCGTCCTCCATTTCGGCGACGGCTCCGACAAACTGGCCCCAGAGCCAAACCTCCGCGACTGCGCTCGGGTCAGCCACGGCCGACCAGCTCAAGGGGGCTGACTTCCGGCTCGGGGATGAAGTCGGCGACCGCGCCGATGCGCCCGTACACCCGCAGCAATCGCAGAAGCGTCAGCAGTGTAGGATTCCGGCCCTTTTCGGCGCCCACCACCGTGGATTTGTTGAGCGATGCGCGGTCGGCGGCCTCCTCCAGCGTGAGGCCCTGGTCCTTGCGCAACCCGCGGAGCCGCTTCCCGAGGAGAGTGAGCAGCTCGGCGTCTGATGTGAAGTATGTGGTTTTATCCGTCATTACGGACCTTATTGATGCCCAATGATGGTTTTATCCGCCATACGATCTCGGGAGCGCCCAGGTTTCAGTTGGACTCCCGGACTCCGCGGTATTTAGACGGTTTAATCCGCGGATAGCACGATTTTTATTGCGTTTTGACGGTTATAACCGCCAAACGAAACCGCTACCCTATCGAACCACCACCAACTGCCGGGTACGCACCTCGGTACCGGCTCGCAACCGGACCACGTACACGCCGGCTGCCAGCGTCCTCACCTGCAGGACCTGCTCAAACCACCCCGCGCCGCGCGGCTCCTCCGAGACCAACGCTACGCGCCGACCGAGCAGGTCAAAGACTTCCATGCGCACGTCCACCGGCTCGGGCAAGCCAAAGCCGATGCGCGCCGATGTCGCGGCCGGATTTGGATAGAGAGCGTCTAGCGTAACACGCTCAGGCAATTCACGGCCTTCATCCACGCCCACGGAAGACGGATGCCCCGGCGCTATGCGCGCCAGGTTGCTGAAGGGGCTCAGATTGCGCCCGTCATCCTCGGCCCGAAGCAGGAAAAACCAGTTTTGACCGTCCGCCAAAGCGGATATGACGAAGGTTTCTTCGGTGAACGCAGCCGATGGGCGCGGCAAATCAACCGGGGTTGCGGCTTCCCACCACCCGGCCCAGTCCTGGCCCGGAGGCTCCGCGGCATATCGCAGCTGGTAGCCCATCGCCCGTCCGCTCGTGCCGTCGTCTCCGGGGGCGAACCACGTAAGCTCGATGTCGTCTGCAACACGGGCCGCCCGCAGCGAGGCAACAGCCGACGGCGGCACGTCGTCCGTCGGGTCGCCGCTCATCCAGGTCACGGCAGCGCGCAGGAGTGCACCGGCTTCCCCATCAGTGGCATCCGCGGGGTGAAATCCCGCCAGCACAGAGCGGTGTGTTCCGCTGTCGTAGCGGACCGCAGCGGCAGACCCATTCTCCCAACTCATGACCGTAGCGTCTCCGCCAGCCACCGCGTCTCCGGTCGTCGAGATGGTCAACTCGGCACCCACGACATCGTCGGCGACGCCGGAGGCGGTACCGGCGCCCTCACCCACCGCGGACGCGCCGAACCACTCCAGCAACCAATCCGCCGGTAGCGCGGCAGGTATGCCCGCGGCTGCAAGCAGCACAGAGCCGCCCTGGGTCATGTGGCCTGCCAGCGAAATGCGGGTCTCTTCCGGCAGGAAGTTCGTCAGCGTCGAGAAGCTACCCTGCGGGGCGAGGTAAATGATCGATCCGTCGTAGGCAGATAGCACATTGCCCGACAAATCGCGGCCGTGCACGTAGGAACGCCACGTATCGACACTGAGACCGGCGGTTTCGGCGACCGACGCCACGCGCCGTCCGGCCTCATCTCCATAGCCGTTGACAGCGTCGACGACGATGAGATTGCGAGCGGCGGGCGTGAACCCTCGCGTGGTGAAACCCTGATACGCGCCGCCCTCGGCCGTTCCCGTGTTTCCTGCCGAGTCGCTCGCTTCGTAGGCAACCTCAAAGTCTCCTACACGGTCCGTGGTCCAACTGCCGGCCCATCGCCCGTCTTCGCCCCGGCTCATGGGCACGCGAGCGATTTCCTCGCCGTTCTCCATCACGAGGGCGCCGACTGTGGCGACCGGTCCGGGCTCGTAGACATTGCCTGAAACGGTGACCGCGTCGCCAAGAGCATAGGTGCGCGCCAGGAATCTATTGTCAGAAATGAAGGGGGGCGTATCGTCCCCTGCTCTGACCGTGACCGGGTAGTCGTGCACGTCGATCGGGTAGCCGTCGTCCCCCAAAAACCACAGGCGAATGGCCAACTCGGTACCGACCGGTGTCTCGGATCCGACCGTGAATTGCGGCCACACGGTGGTCGGGTCTGGCCCAACCTGGCCGACAAACCCGGAATACGCGACATAAACGCCGCCATCCGAATAGCCTCCGGTAACCTGCGCGGTGACGGCATCCACCACCGATCCGCCCGCGCTCGACACCTCCGCCGTCAGGTAGATCGTTTCTCCGGCCCCTACCAGGCCGTCCGACCCCTGATAGGCACCGACCACATCGACCGTCAGTACCGATTGCGTTTCGACCCAGACAGAATTCGAAATACCGGAGGCATTTCCAGCGTCGTCGTAGGCCCGAAAGGCGACATAATTGCTGAAGCCCTCCGGCAGATCGAGTGCTACCAGTCGCTCCTGCCCGCCCGCCGCGCCGGGCACCGTGGCGAGCGGCGTGGCAAAGTCAAAATTGTCGATGGGCGTTTCGAAGTATCGAAATTCCAGGCTGTCGACCGTTCCGCCGGTTGCATCGTCCGTGGGTTCGGTAAATCGAAGCACGGCCCCGGTTCGATAGGCCCTTACCAGCGTCAGATCCTGCGTTTGCGGCGGCGCCTCGTTGTCATTCTGCACGACAACCGCGGCCTGCAGCTCCAGCGTGCGACCGCCCGCGTCGGTGACCGACACTATCAGCTCCGCCTCTGTGCCATCTGCCGTCGACGCGTCCGCCGCAACTCGGACGGTCAGATCGGCACTTCCCTGCGCCGGTACAGCCAGCATGGCCGGACTGACCGAAATCACGGACAAGCCCGTGGCAGCGACATCCACGCTCAGCGCCTCGTAGTCTGCCGTGCCGCTGTTGTAGAGTTCCAGGAGCAGGTCCGCCTCCTGCCCGGCATCAAGCGCACCGTCGTCATCAAGCACGGTGACTGATCGCACGACGGGCAAGCCGACATCCAGCGCGGTGAGCGCCACCGGCACCAGGATCGAGCGCTGCGTCGGATCCGTGGACCGCACGCGGAGCAGGGCCTCCTGATCGTCCCCCGGCATACGACCGGAGGTAGCTACAAGCGCCGCCGCACTTTCGCCCGACTCGATACGCGCTGCCCGGCGCCCCGACAGATCCGCCCATCGCGGCCGACCCAGGCGGTAAAGCAGCATATTCTCGAAGTAGAGCAGATCATCCTCGACCAACTGTCCTGTCGCCAGGATGGCGCCGTCTCCAAAGGGGAATTCGACCGTCACCGGTTGTCCCTCGGTCGCCCCGACCAGTAGCGTATCGGCCCCCGCCGGCACCTCGGTAAACCAGGTATCGGCGAACGGGAAACTGTCGTCACCGACCGATTGAATCGCCCAGGGTTCGGAGTACGTGGGATGTGCCGCGTCGAGAATCGCCCCGTCTCCGAACACAAACTGCTGCACCTTGCGCAGGCCCCCGACGAGTGGCTCGAAATGGTTGTTGAACGCCAGGTGGAGTTGGAGAAAACCGCCGGCGCTGACCCAGTCCTCCAGCCACTGCCGATGCGTCTCCAGCCCACTGGCAAACTCGGTGGGCTGGTTTGAAACCAGGATAATCTTGTCATAGGGGCTGAGGTCCAGGCTGCCCATTGCCGCCGCAGGCATCACGTCATAGGGCACTCCGTGGGCGTCCAGCAGCGCCTCGGTGAACGGATTGCCGAGTGGGTCATCCTCCTTTAGCAGCAAAAGGCGCCCCCAGATCCAATCGGTGTCGGGGCCTGCAACCGGGTCTGGCGCGGGGGGTGGATCGAACAAAAAGTCGCCGTACCGCGAGTTCAGCCCACCGGGCACCCAGTCCAGGTGCACGCTGACTGCTGCGTCGCCCGTGCCGGAAAGTGTCAGGGCCTGGGTCTCGGTGTCATGGAGTGCGATCTCGCTGGTGATTGCCGTCGGTGAGATCTCAAGGCCGGGTCGAGTGAGGCTGAAGCGCAGTCCCGCGGTGTCGGGTGGCACGCTGATCGGGCGCCTGACCGATTCGGCGTAGGCCGAGCCGCCGGCCCAGATGAGGTAGTCCCCGTCAGGCAATTCCGCCGTGAACGATCCGTCCGCACCCGAGGTGGTTTGACCTTCGGCCGCGGTGCCGGTCCATGATACCGGTTCGTTGGCGATGGCACCCGTGCCTGACACAACGGTCCCACTTACGGTGCTGGTTCGCGAGACTGTAAGGCGCGATTGCCCGGTCCAGGTCATGCCCGCCGAGGCCGCTGCCTCCAGACTCATCAATACCGGAGTGCCATCCGGTGTGTCTGCAGCAACGGCCGCACTTGCCTGCGCCGTAAACGATTCGCCTGGTTGAAGTACCGGAATACCGGCGTTCTGAACGGAAAACCCGACATATGTGCTGTTTGTCGTGACCTCCAGGGACGTCGTGGGCGCGGGCTCCGTACCCAGATTCAACACGATTATCTGAATCTGGGATGCGGATTCCCCCGCGCGCAGGTCGGCGCTCACACTGAAGGCGAGTTGTGCTGCGGCACTCGCACTGAGCTGAATCGGCAGCAGTTGCTGCGGCGGATCGTTTGAGTCTACGAGCAGTGCCGCTGACCCGATTGCGCCCGGCCCCAGAAGGCCGGCGTTTAGCATCACTGGTGCCGTGGCCGATTCTCCCATCGTTATGGTGAAGTTGCCCTCCTGAACACCGAGCCACGGCACGTCAAAAGCGGCGTGCAGTATCGCGTTGTAGACAAGCTGCCGATCTGCCTCGCGGGACGAATTCGCGGCAGCGTGGGAGAAGAACACCCGCCTGCCATGGGTTGCGATCACGCCGCCGCCGTCATCGGTTTGGCCGGCCAGATCGGCTGTGACGACGGCGTCCGTCCAGGACGCATCGAATGGACGCGTCCGCGCCTGCGCGGCCGGGGCGTATGGAAACGAAATGCGCCTGCCGAGACCGCCACCCGGCCCATGCGAGAATCGGGACGGCTCACTTTCCAGGATGTACTCGAGCGTCGGCTCGAAACCCAGGAGTTCTGCCAGCACTTCCGTCTGGGCGGGCGCCAGGTCGGAGTCCAGTGCACCGGCCGCAACCAGGCCGCCGCCTGCCTCGACGAACGCGCGCACCACGGCGATCTCCTCGGCAGTGAGCGCATCGCCCGGCTCCGGAGGGCCGATGAACAGCACGTCCGGCGCCAGGGCGTTGAGCACGCCCGCGCTCACGGTGCCGCTCAGTGCAGCCGCATCAATGGAGACGGCCACCGGCCTGCCTACTGCCTCAAGGGCGGTCCAGGTCGGGCCGCCACCGGCGATCGACGCACTACGAACCACGGCCACCTTCACCGTGGGGACGGGTAGGGTCGAGCCCGCCGGCAATTCGATCAGGTCGGCTCGTAGATCGTCCGTGCCGGCGTTCTCGATGGTCAGATTGACCGTGGCTTGTTCACCCCAGGCCAATTCGGCCGCAGCTGGCGGGGCAATTCGCAATTCTGGTGCTCCTAGCTGAAAATCCTGCACGGCCGGCGCAGTCAAATGCAGACCTTCCGGTGCGGAAGGCGAAAAACCGGTTGCCGACGCAGTCAATGTGATATCGCCGCTCAGCAAACCAGAGATTTCGTACGCACCATCGTGATCGGTCAGGGCGAAGTCTGCCCGTGAACCGTCAAAGCTGACCCGCGCATTGGGGATCGGCCTGCCGGTTCCCCGCTCCGTGACCACGCCGGTAATGGACGTGGCCTCGGCCACCGGCAACGCGTACGAAAGCGTCCAGCTGTTCCCGTCTCCGTCCGTGACGTCAATCGTGAGATCCACGGCCTGACCGGGAGTCGCGCTGGAGGGCACAAAGAGCCGGAACGGTTCGCCGCTGGCGGCGCCGGATGTCAGGAAGGGAATATCCCCGTAGGTCGCGGATCCGGTCTGCACCTGGGCCGCGTTCGCGGACAATCTCGCGGAAACGGCCGTAGCGGACTGAGCCCCCACATTCGAGAGACGTACCCAAAGCTCTATGGTCTCGCCGGGTCCCGCGGCGCCGTCCAGGTTGCCCGAACTGAGTCCAAATTGATCATCGTCCACACGCACGCTCGTGATCTGGAGTCTTGGGGTGGCCGGAAGCAGGGCCTGATGCACATTCAGCCGTCCGCTGCCCAATTTGCCCTCGTAGCCGGGATTCAGGTGGTCGATCGGGTCTGCGGTGTCCTTGAGGCGGGCACGAATCTGGTCGGCGGTCCAATCCGGGTGCTCCGCTTTCAGGAGTGCCGCGGCGCCCGCCACCTGCGGCGAGGCCATCGATGTCCCGCTGAGCCTACTGTACGATTCCGCCGGGAACGTGCTCAGAATGGCCGAGCCGGGAGCAGAGATTTCTACCCAGGTGCCATGCGTCGAGAAGTCGGAAACGAGGTCGTCATGGGTGGTGCTCGAGACTGCCATCGCAACCGCTTGCGCCGCAGGAAAATGCTCATCTTCCGTCGCGTCATTGCCCGCGGCGGCGACAAACAGGTGACCGGAATCCTGGGCCAGCTGCAGGAGATCGCCCATCGCCTCCGACTGCCCGCCGCCGCCCCAACTATTGTTCGAAATGGGCGCCCCGGTGACCAGCCCATAGGCGACCGCCTCTTCCGCCGCACTGCCCGATCCGCCCGGCCCGAGAAACTTGACGGCGATCAATTTGACCTGCCACGCCATGCCCGTGACACCGATACCGTTGTTGCCGACCGCCCCGACCGTGCCGGCGACATGCGTGCCGTGAAACTGATCGTCCATCGGGTCCGAGTCGCCGTGGAAGAAATCATAGCCGTGCACATCATCGACGTAGCCGTTCTGGTCGTCGTCGATGCCGTTGGCCGGAATCTCGCCGGGATTCGTCCAGATGTTGGCAGCCAGATCCGGGTGGAGGTAATCGATGCCGGAGTCGATGACCGCAACGACCACATCGTGGCTGCCGGTCTTGATGTCCCAGGCCTCGAGGGCATCGGTGTCGGAGTCGGCGGTGCCGCCGGTTTGGCCGGTGTTGTGCTGGGCGTATTGGGCTCCGAAACGCGGATCGTCCGGGGTGGCCGCCTCCGCTGGGTGTGGTAGCCCTGAATGGTGTGCTCCCGCGTTTTTTGGAGTTGGGGTCTGTGCTGGGGCGTGGGCGTATGGAAGAGCTCGGTAGGTTTGGCGGGGTTCGGCGTAGGCTACTTGGGGGAGGGCGTTGAGGCGGGCGAGAATGACGTCAATGCTGGCGTGCTCGGGGAACTGGAACTCGGTTAGGGTCCAGGTCGAGGCGTGCGGGTCGGTCTTGCGTGCCGGGAGTTTTCGGGCGATGTGGTCTTGCGCCAGGCGGGGGATAAGGGCGCGTTTTGTCGTCGCCTGCAGGTCTCTGAGGGTAGCGTCTACCTCTGCCAATCCTGTCCATGGCGACGGTGCTTTTGCCGCAGGTGCTTCGCCAAATGACGCGGGCCGATAGTCATTTACCGCTCTATCAACCGTCGGACTGGCGTAGAACTTGACCAGGATCCGGTGCTGTGCCTGAGCGGGGTGCCACGCGGCGAGTGCGGCGACAGAAACGGCGAGAAGCAACGCGCAGAGACGCAGCATGGACAGTGGCCAGATTGGATGCGGGTGCCGGGCAAACTACACCACTTAGCGCGCTGTTGTTGAGGTGTGCGGGCCAGTCGCGGGCCTTAGCCCGGAGCAGTGCGGGCCACGCGCGGGCCTCAGCCTAGAGACGTGCGGCCACGGGTGACCTGACGTGGGTTGGGACCCCAGCGAGCTGCCCCTCCCCTCATGATGGATCCCGGATCCGTGGTGAAATCGTTCGCAGCGCCCCCCAGATCTGGCCATAATCTGGGGTTCACGGAAATCCACGAACTGCCCGCGCAAATTCCGTCAGTTGACGGCGCGATTGCGGGTGTCCTACAGCCAGGTATCCGACCGCCAGGGCCCGACAGCCACGAGCCCGACAACCTGCCCACCGCTTCCGGAGTGCGAGACTACGGCCGACGCAACTCGAAAAACGCCCGCTCTCCGCTCCGTCGCACCACTTCCAGAAGCGGCGCACCGTCCCCGGCTTCCAGGGCTAGCTCCACGTCCTCGGCCGAGGTCACCGAAGCCCCGTCAACCGAGACGATGACCGTGTTGCGGGGCAAGCCGGCAATGGACGCCGGGCCCCCGTTCTCCACGTAGGCGACATACGCACCCTGCTCGAGGTCAAACAGGCGCTGGAAGCGGTCGGTCATTTCGAACAGTCCGATGCCCCACTCCGGCACTTCCACGATTTCCCCGTGCGGTGAACTCTCGGCCTCGGGCTCGGCCTCTGGCTGCACCTCGTCACTCTGATCCAGCTGGGCAAACCAGCGCTGGGTCGTCGGATTGTCGCGGCCGAGCAACTCAACGGCAAAAAAGCGCCGACCGCCGTCTCGCCAGACCTCAACGCCAAGCTGCTCGCCTGGCCTGTAGAGGGCAATAATCGACTGAAGCTCGTTGGGCTCGTAGATGGGTCGTCCTTCCACGCTCAAGAGCACATCGCCCGAGCGCAGACCGGCCTGATCGGCGGCAAGGCCGGCAAATACATTGTTGAGCAGGACGCCCTGCACGGTTGTGAGGCCCAGACCGGCCGCCCGTTGCGCATCGACCGGCCAGATGTCGACGCCCAGGTAGCCCCGCTGGACCTCCCCGAACTCAATTAGGTCGCGCACCACTCGCTCGACCAGGCGCATCGGCACCGCGAACCCATACCCTTCGTAGCTGCCACTCTCGGTGGCAATGGCCGTGGCAATTCCGACTAACTCACCGCGCAGATTGACCAGGGCACCGCCCGAATTGCCCGGGTTGATTGCCGCATCCGTCTGGATGAAGGACTCGATTCCGAACGAGTCCTCAATGATGTTAACCGAGCGCCCGAGCGCCGAGACGATGCCGGCAGTGACGGTCGATGTCAGACGGAACGGATTGCCCACGGCAAGAACCCATTCGCCCACCTGAAGCGCGTCGGAGTCGCCGAAATCGATGGCAGGTACGGGCGCATCATTTTCGAGCTTGAGCACGGCCAGATCGGTATTCGGGTCTTCGCCTAGAACGGTCGCCGGATACTCACGCTTATCACTGAGCGTCACGCGGATCTCGGCGGCGCCCTCGATGACGTGATAGTTGGTAACCACGTGCCCCGCCTCGCTGATGATCACGCCGCTGCCCGCTGACTGGGCCAAACCTCTATTCCTGCGGAAAAACGACCTTCCCGCGGTCTCGACCTCCACGAAGACCACGCTGGGCGTGACGAAACCGGACACGGTCTTGAAGGCCTCATTCAGTGTCAGCGCATCCACGTAGCCGCGCGTCGCCAGGGTTTCCGGTAGCACTACGGGCGGAAATGCCGCCCCGGAGCCAAATCGTATCGTCTCCACCATGGAACGGTCGGGCACGGTGTACTCCGGATAGGTGCGCCACAGGGTCCCGAGTACTCCGATCAGCAGGCCGACAATGACCAGGCTGGAATAGAAAAGCGGTCGTCTGAAGTCGGTCCGTGGAGACATGGGGCGCTGCTGTTTGCGGCAATCTGCAACATACGTACGCCAAGAGGACCCGAGGGTTACTCCGCGTAACGGTTCGGCCCTCCGCTGAGCCGGTTGGGCTGGTCGGGCGATGGGCTGTCGGGACTCCCCGAGGTGCAATAGTCCACGCGCGGCGTGCGTTTGTCCATCAACCCGGAGCACAGGATAATGACCCGTCTTCTGATACTGCTGGCCGCGATAACCACGGCTGAAGCCTCAGGCCAAGCGCTCAAGGCCGACAAGCTGCATTTTCAACCATTGCACGACTACTATCGCGCAAAGATCGATGCGCAGGTACTACAGCGGATCGCTCATCCTTCTACTTGCCCGGCACCTGTCGATCCGGAGTTCACACGCATCCCGGAGGCGGCCTCCGCCCCCATGAAGATTTACGTGCCGCCTCCGGTCCGGGCCAAAATGGCACCCGTAGGTTGCCCTCCCCTGTCGCGCGACGCGACCAGAAGCCGCCCAACCCCTCGTCGCGACAGCGATCCGGGCTAACCCTCAACCAGATCGCCGGCAAGCTCCCGCACGGCCTGCTCCGCTAGTGCGGCCAACTCCTTCCGGTCCATGCCCGCACAGGCGATGGGCTCCCCGATGCGAACCTCGACGGTGATCGACTTCTGACGGAGCCAACCGAAAACGCTCTCCATCATGGGCTGCTCGGGAGTCCAGCCCATGATCTCCCGGTCATCAATTGTTGTTGGGGCGCCGTTGATGCGCACGGCGTTGTGGTAGACCGGCAGCACCGAGCCGTCCTCCAAACCAGCGACCGCTGCGAACCCGGCGGTCTTGAACGTACGAATGGTGCGCCCGTCTCCGGTGGTACCCTCGGGAAACACCAGCACCGATACGCCGGATTTGCCGGCCTCCCGCAACTCCTCTACAAACCTCGCCGCCGCCAGGCGACGGTCCCGCTCCACAAATATGATCCCGACCGTGCGGCAGATCCACCCCATCACGGGCCACCCGGCCATCTCGGCCTTGGCGGCAAATGCTACCGGGAGCACGGCCGCAAGGATCCAGGGGTCAGCCAGTCCGAGGTGATTCGCCACGACTACCGTCGACCCGGAGGGACGTGCTCCGCCTACCGATACCAGCTCGATTCCCAGAATGCGGCAGAACTTTCTGCACGCCCGCTCCTGTCGCCAGGCCCGGTACCGCGCGCGGTCCGACTCCGGCTTGAAATGCACCAACAGGGCCAATTTTGATGTTTCCCACACCAACGCCCAGGCAAATCGCGCCGCTCTGACGCGGGCCCGGAGCATGCTTTCGTTGCGATTCGCCACCGGCTACAATGCGTGGGCTTCTTCCGGCAACGAAAAGACTTCCACGCCGCCGATCACAGTGCGGAGCACGCCGACATCCTTGATGAGCTCCGCCGGGATGCTCCGGATGTCTTCGCCGAGCACGACAAAATCTGCCAACTTGCCTTCCTGCAGCGTGCCGAGCTGATCGGCTTGCCCGCCGGCCTCGGCATTCGCCACCGTGTATGCCCTCAAGGCATCCTCTACTGCAATCTTTTGGGACGGGATCCAGCCGTCCGGATTTGCGCCGTCGATGGTGGCTCGCGTCACGGCAGCGTGGATGCCGAGCAGCGGGTTGAGCGGCGCAACCGTCCAATCAGATCCGAAGGTGAGCGGCGCGCCCGCATCCAGCAGGGACCGGAACGCGTAGGTGCGTTCGGCGCGCTCCCGGCCGATGCGGTTTTCAGCCCATCGCCCATCATCCACTGCGTGATACGGCTGCATGGACGGCACCACGCCGAGCTCGGCGAACCGGGCGATTGCCGCGTCTGACAGATGCTGTGCGTGCTCGATACGCGGGGGCAATCGGTCCCGGAACGGAAGCCCAGCGAACACATCGAGCAACCAGTCATTTGCCCGATCCCCGATCGCGTGAATGGCCAGCTGCAATCCCGCCGAGTCCGCCCCGGCGATGTCTGTGGCCAATTCGCCCAGCGGCGTTACCGTTAATCCGGTTGTTTGCGGCGTGTCCAGGTAGGGGTCGTAGAACCAGGCGGTGGTCGACCCCAGCGATCCGTCCACAAATCCTTTCACACCTCCCCACCGCAGTACCGAATCACCCGTGCCCTCTTTCTCCACCAGGCGAGCGATGCGCTCCCAGCCCGAAATGGCCACGATGCTGTAGATCCGTAGCGAAAGGGCACTTTCCGCGTGGGCCGCTCGATACACCTCAAGATCCTGAAAGCCTCCATATGTGCCTACGTCGTGCACCTGTGTCACGCCAAGAGAAAACGCATGCGCCTGAGCGCGATCCAGCGCCTCGCGAAACTCCTGGGGCGACGGATCGGGGATGACCGAAAACACCAGGTTCATGGCCTCGTCCTTCAGCACGCCGGCGGGTGATCCGTTCGCCAATCGCACGATTTCCCCGCCTTCGACATCCGGGGTCTCAGCCGTCAAACCGGCAAGCTCCAGCGCCAGCGAATTCGCCACCGCCATGTGCGCATCCAACCGCTGCACGAACACCGGATTGTTCGGTGTCGCGGCATCGATCCAATCGGCCCCGGGCAATTTACCCCCCCATCGTTCGTGATCCCACGATCCGCCCAGAATCCAGCGCCCGGGCTCCAATCCGGCGGCGAACTCACCGATTCGACGGGCAAATTCTTCGGGCGAATCCGCATCGCGCAGATCGACCGACGCCAGCTGCATGCCGCCCATGAGCAGATGCACGTGATTGTCGATGAACCCGGGAATAACGAATGCGCCGTTCAAATCGACGATTTCGCCTGCGGCCGGGGCACCATCCGCATCGCCCACCCAGGAAATCCGGTCACCAGTCACCGCCAGGGCCGACGCTTCGGCCCCGGTCCCGGTCCAAATGACGGCGTTGGTGTAGAGCGTGTCGGCGGGCTGGGAGCAGGCGCTCATCAGGACAGCTGCCGCGAGAATGCAGGCGCGCATGGAGGGAGGGGCTTCGCCGCCATGATAGTACGGAGGCGGACGGTGCAGCAACGCGGGCGTGGGCTCGCGTCTTGGGCGGCTACGATTCGCCGGGCCCGGGTCGGCGACTGCTAGGATTCGCGGGGCCCGGGCCGGCAACCGCTTCGATTCGGCGGGCGCCGCTCGGCGACCGTTGCTATTCGCCGGTGGACCTGTCCGCCCTAGGCAGCGCGCCTTCGCTCCAGACCCGGCCACTCGGTGCGGGCGCGCTCGAGATCGTCGTGTTTGCCGATGTCCAGCCAGTACTCATGAATCGGAAAAACCGCGGCCGCATCGCCCTGATCGCGAATGCGTTCAAAGAGCGTCGTCATCTCGAAATACTCGTCCGACGGAATCATGTCGAGCACCGACGCTTCCAGCGCATAAATGCCGGCATTGACATGGAAGGTCTGACTCGGCTTCTCAATGATGCCCCGAAAACTGGTCTGATCCGCATCGACCACGCCGTACGGAATCTGCAGGGTGTAATCGCGTACGCACATGGTGCCGAGCGCACGATTATCGTGGTGGAAGGCCAGGAGACTGCGCAGATCCACCGCCGTGAGCACGTCACTATTCATCACGACCAACGATCCTTCCGGCCGCTCCGGAAGCAGTGACAAGGCGCCCGCCGTGCCCATGCGCTTCCGCTCCACGGTGTAGGAAATCTCCGCGCCGAGCTGGTGCCCGTCGCCGAAGTAGTCCCGGATGACGTTGCCCATGTAGTTGAGCGTGACCACGAATCGCGTGAAGCCTTGCTCGACCAGTCGCGAGACGATGGTCTCGATCACGGGACGGCCGCCGACCTGGATCATGGGTTTGGGCAGATTTTCCGTGAGCGGCCGAAGCCTGGTGCCCATTCCGCCGGCCATTAGCACCACGATGGCGTGCGATGGATCGATCCCGGGTGACTCAAGAAACTCGACGTCCACCACGCGGCCGCTCTCGTCCACGATTGGAATCTGTTGCACAGCGGCGCGGCGCATGATCTCCCGGGCAAACCCGCGCGCGTTCACGGAAAGCGAGCGCGGACGGCCGTTCATGACGGTGTGCACCGGATCATGGAGCTGCGACCCGCGCAGAAGGCCGCGTCGCACGTCACCATCGGTCATTACACCCCGCAACCGGCCGGCCTGGTCGACGACGACCACGGCCTGGGACGACTCGCGCGTGATCACGGCGAGAGCGTCCAGGATCGGCATGTCCTCGGGTACGAGGATGCGGGAGTAATGAGTCATGAGGCGGTTGGGGCCGTCGGACATGCCGGCATTCTGGCAATGGTCGTGCCAGCAGCGGTCATGGACGATGCGGTCCAGCCGCACCCGAGCCGCGGCGCTAACGAACGGAAAACCGGCGCACGGCTGCCGGCAAAGCGGCAATGCCTTCCGGCAAATCGGACAATCCAACCGGCGGAATTCGCTGCAGCAGGCCTGCCGGTGCCAGCAAACGGCCTGGGTGAACGATGCGGGAGGGCGCCGCCCCTGGCCCTGCGGCGGGTATCGCTTTTGCTTTTCGCGTGGGTATGGATATTTCTGTCACTCCCATCGCGCGCTCGGGGCGCCGGACTGCCGGCGTCGGCCAGGACTCAACCACCATCTGCGTGCAGGGTCTGGGATTCGTGGGCATCGCGATGGCCACGGCCGCCGCCGAGGCTGTCGGACCCGACGGCCGTCCGCTCTACCGGGTGGTCGGCGTTGAAAAACAGGGACCGCGCGGCGAACGCATTGCCGGCGACATTCGAGCGGGCATTCTTCCCATCGCCACGACGGATGCACGCCTGCATCAGGCCTTCCATGAGGCTGTCGCCCGCGGCAATCTGACGGCCACGACCAATCCGGCCGTCTATGCGGAGGCCGATGTGGTGATCGTCGATATCAACCTCGACGTGCAGCTGGAAGCGAATCCGCCCACGGCAAATCTGTCATGGATCCGGGACGCGGCGCGCACGATCGGCCGGCATATCCGCCCCGGGGCACTGGTTTTGGTCGAAACGACCGTGCCGCCGGGCACCTGTGAGCAGGTCATCCGCCCTGCGCTGGCCGAATCGCTCACCGAGCGCGGCCTGGACCCGGGCACAGTGCACATCGCCCATTCCTACGAGCGGGTCATGCCGGGGCCGCACTACCTGGATTCGATTGCCAACTACTGGCGCGTCTACGCGGGCCTCACGCCCGAGGCCGCCGACAAATGCGAGACGTTTCTGAAGTCCATCATCAACACGTGCGACTATCCGCTGACCCGGCTCGCGAGCACGACGGCCTCCGAGATGGGCAAAATCCTCGAAAACACCTATCGGGCCACGACAATCGCTCTCATGGACGAGTGGGGCCGGTTCGCGGAAGCTGCGGGGGTGGACCTGTTTGAGGTGATCGACGCGATCCGCATGCGCCCTACGCACGCGAACATGCGGCAGCCCGGTCTTGGCGTGGGCGGCTACTGTCTGACCAAGGATCCGATGATGGCAGGCATCGCGGCGCGTCAGATACTCGATTTGCCTGACGCACGATTTCCCCTGTCAGAGATGGCGGTGCGCACCAACCAGCGCATGCCGGAGGCGGCGATTGACCGGGCGCGCACGCTGCTTGGCGGATTTGCCGGCAAACGTGTGCTGCTCTGCGGGGCCTCGTACCGGTCCGACGTGGCCGACACGCGCTATTCCCCCTCCGAGACGTTCTATCGTGGTGCGATGGCGGAGGGAGCGGCCGTCACGGTGCAGGACCCGCTGGTCACGCATTGGGACGAACTGGGCCTCGCGCCGACCGCTGAGATCCCGGAATGGCACCGATTTGACGCGGTCATATTCGCCGTGGCGCACGCGGAGTACGGCGAAATCAACTTTTCCCACCTGCCCGAGAACGGTTCGACCGTCTTTTTGGACGCCAACCGGGTGCTTTCACCTGCGCAGGTCTCCCACATTCGATCCGCCGGCTACGAGCTGGCTTTCATCGGCCGAGGCACATGAAGAAAATCCTGATCACCGGCGGCGCCGGTTTCATTGGCTACCACCTGGCCAGGCACCTGCTGGAAACCGGGCACGAGGTGGAACTGCTGGACGATTTCTCCCGCGGCGTGCGCGACGACGCCCTGGTCGCCCTGTTCGAACACCCGGGGCTTTCTTTGCGCTCTGCGAACCTTTTGACGCAGGACATGGACGATTTGCCCGCGGACTATTCGGCCATCGTGCATCTGGCGGCGATGATTGGGGTCGCCCACGTGATGCGGCGGCCCTATCGCGTGTTGACGGACAATGTGCGCATGCTGGACGCTGCGCTGGCCATCGGGCACAGGCAAAACGATCTCGACCGGTTCCTATTCGCGTCTACCAGCGAGATCTACGCCGGAACGCTGCGCAGCATCGGCATGACGATTCCGACGCCAGAGAGCACATCGCTCGTATTGCCCCCGCTGACTGAAGCGCGCACATCCTACATGCTCTCGAAGGCCTACGGCGAAGCCATGTGCTTTCAGTCTGGCCTACCGTGCACGGTTTTCCGGCCACATAACGTATACGGCCCGCGCATGGGCCTCAGCCATGTCATCCCGGAGTTGCACCGCAAAACGCGCGATTTGCCGGTGGGCGGCGTGCTTGAGGTCGCGTCGCCCGAACACCGGCGCACGTTCTGCTACGTGGAGGACGCGGCGCGGCAAATCGCCGCCATGTTGACGGGCGATGTTGTCGGAGAATCCCTGAATCTGGGTCAACCGGGTCCGGAAATCCCGATGCGTAAGCTGGCAAAAACGCTTTTGCGGGCTATCGGTCGGTCCGATGTCGAAGTGCGCGGCCTGCCGGACACGCCGGGCTCACCCACGCGGCGATGCCCGGACATGAGTCGCACATTCGACCGGCTGGGCCTTGCACCGGGTGTATCCTTGGAAGAGGGGCTGCGCCGGACCACCAGCTGGTACGAAGAACACGTCTTTTCGGGCGCGGGGGTCAGCGCGGTATGATTCCCCTGGCCATCCCCAACATGGCGGGCAACGAGGCCCGCTACCTGGCCGAGTGCGTCGAAACCAACTTCGTTTCGTCCGTCGGTCGATTCGTCACGCGGCTTGAAGAGCAGTGTGCCGGGATTGCCGGTACGCGTCGGGCCGTGGCTACCTCCGCCGGCACCACCGGCCTGCAGCTTGCGCTTCTGGGCGTCGGCGTGCGTCCGGGCGATGTGGTCATAACTCCCGCCCTGAGCTTCATCGCCACGGCCAACGCCGTGCGCCATTGTGGAGCCGAACCCTGGTTCGTGGACATCGATGCGGACTCCTGGTCGCTTTCGCCGGATCAACTTTCCGAGGCCCTGGAGGCGCAGGGGCGGCGAACTGCAGATGGATGGGTGCATCGCCCGTCCGGCCGCAGGATCGCTGCCATTTTGCCGGTGCACCTGAACGGAATACCGGCACTAATGCAGGAATTACGCGCTATTGCGGACCGATTTGACGTGCCGCTGGTCGCCGATGCCGCCGCAGCCATCGGCGCGTCCCTTCACCATGGGCAATTGTTCGATCTGGCCGACGCATCGGTCTTTTCCTTCAATGGCAACAAGACGGTCACCGCGGGAGGCGGCGGCTGTGTGGTCACGAATGACGAGCAGGTCGCCGACCGCATGAAGCATTTGTCGACGACCGCGCGCACCGGGCCGGACTACGATCACGACGAGGTCGGCTTCAATTTCCGCATGACCAACCTGCAAGCGGCGGTAGGCTGCGCGCAGTTGGAGCAGGTCGAAACGTTTTTGGCGCACAAACGCACCATCCAGGAGCGGTATGACCGTGCGTTTGCCGGCACGCTGGGCGCATCCCCGCACATCGACTATGGCACATCTGCCTGCTGGCTGTCCGTGGCGATGACCTCGGGACTCGACGAGACCCGAAGCCTTATCGCCGGGCTCGCTGAGCGCGGTGTAATGGCCCGCACGTTTTTCAAGCCGCTGAACCGGCAAATCCCGTATGTCGACGCTCCTTCCGAGGCCACCCCGGTTAGTGACCGGATCTGGGGGCGCGTGCTGACGCTCCCCTGCTCGACGGGCCTTACGGAGGCGGAGCAGGAAACGGTCATCGCCGCCGTGCACGACGCAGTAGGTGCACGGGTCGAAGCCGGCGCCGAGTTCGAAGCCGGCGCCGGGGCGGCCGAAACGCTCGCTACCCACTCGGATTCAAGGGCAGCATGAGCGTAATCGGACTCATTACCGCGCGCGCCGGCTCAAAGCGCATTCCGGACAAGAACGTCCGAACGCTCGGAGGCCGGCCGCTCATCTGCTGGACATTCGAGTCGGCAACCGAGGCCCGGTCGCTGGACCGCGTCGTGCTATCGACCGATTGTCCCTACATGGCTCATCTGGCCCGCCAGCAAGGGGTAGAAGTACCCTTTCTGCGGCCTGCCGAACTTGCGGGTGACCACTCCAGTCATGACGACGTGGTTCGACATGCCGTCGAAGCCCTCGAGGGGGTCGAGTGGGTGGTGCTGCTGCAGCCCACATCGCCCTTTCGATCCGCAGGGGACATTGACGCCGCCGTGGAGCTGGCCCGCCGCACGGGCGATGCCGTCATTGGGGTAGCCGAGGCGCCGGCACCGCTGGCGCTCATGTGGCAGCCGTCCGCCGCGGGCACGCTGCGGCCGCTGCAATCGCCAGACGGCACCTACATCCGGTCGCAGGACCAGCCGCCGGTGTACTACACGAACGGGGCACTGTACGTGTTTAGCCGGGAGCAGGCCGTCGGCGGCTCGATACTTGAGTCCAGACTGCGCCCCTACGTGATGCCGGCAGATCGTTCGCTCGACATCGACACGCTGGAGGATTTTGACCGCGCGGAGTTGCGGTTTGGCGGGGTGAGAAGGGCTGCCTGACGGTCCCTAAGCTATGGTGAGACTAGCGGAAGCGTCGCACCCAGCCCGTAGCCTTCCAAGTACCGCGGATTTGTGGCGAGGTCACGGGGTCCGGTTTTGATGCTCCCGACGAGATGTCGCACAGGATCAAGCACTGAGTCTTCCGGAATGTCCAAGGCTGCATCCTGCTGCATCGCATCCTCGACCAGACGGAGCACGGTCTCCTTGGCAGATAGGCCCTCTCTCGCGGCGAGGCGCTTGATCATGTCTTTTTGTTCTCTGGTCAGCTTCATTCCGAACCAGACAGGCTTTTGCTTGGACATTCTCCTGTAGAGGATTCGCCTTCGAAAAAAGTAACGGAGTGAGGTGTTGCAACGTTCCAGCCGGGAGTTGCAACCCAGGACTTACGCTGCCTTCCGCCTCACATCATCTGCCCCCGTCCCACCAACCGTGTGACGCAGCTTCCAAGCCCCATCCACCTGTGTCCACAGGTGCTTGGGCCGGAAGCGATCGGTGATTTCGTGGAATTGCTCCTCGGGCAAATCGAGGTATTCCATGACTTCCGAGAAGTACCGGTCGGGGAATTCGCCGTCGAAGCGCTCCACCAGTGCGATGCCCTCTTCGCGGGTCAGATGACCGTTGCGAATCTCCTGGCTCGCCTCATAGGTGGCGCGGCCGATTCCAAATTTGATATACGTGGTGTAGTAGTGCAGGTCGTCGATCTTGTCATCGATCGAAATGTACTTGGAGTAGGTGCCCTGCGTGCGGAACGGGCGGGCCTTGAAGCCGGTGTTCTCCACCGCGTAGTAATAGATCTCCTGCGGGATCCACTTCAGGTAGTAGCCCAGGTAGTGCACCTCGAACTCGCGACCTTTCATCTGGTCGGGGCTGACAGGCAAATAGGGCTGCAGGTCGGCAAGTGACACGCCGTGCTGCTCCCGCAACTCAGCCACCGTCACGCCCCCCAGGGCCAGATCGTCCAGATTGTCGTAGGTAAAGAACGATTTGTCGCGGAGAGATGTCTGATTGTCTGCGATGGGATTGCCGTATTCGGCTTCGTTCTCTCCGTAGAAAATGAGCGGGATATCCAGATCGACCGCGAGCCGCGGGGCGAGGTTCTTCTGCCCTAGAATGAACGTCTGGAACGGGTGATACAGGTTCTCGATGGAGAGCTTCGTGAGCAGCTTCATCACCCGTCCATTGCGGCGAAAGCTGATGTTGTCGAAGCCACCGACATCGATCCAGTTCTGCCAGTTCTTGAGGCCGTACTCGGTGTACAGGATGGGCGGCCAGGTCACCGTGAGCGGGTTCATCCCATACTTGTACTTCAGGATGTGCGCCTGAAACGCCGAGTCCTTGCCTCCCGAACCGGGCACCAGGCAGTCATATCGACCGTCGCTCCGGCGATGCTTGTCCAGCAGTCGGACCAGTTCTTCCTCCCGCTTTTCCCAGTTGATGGCCAGCTTGTTGTCGGCAGTGCGACATGCATCGCAGATGCCGTCGTCGTCGATGTTCATCGTCGGCTTCTTCTGCTGCATGGTGTGCTTGAATTCAGGCACACTGGCAGGCCGCTGGTTCGAAATGACACAGCGCTTGCAGAAAATGACCTCTTCAGGCAGGCCGTACGTGTTCTCCATGGGAGCGATCGGGAAAAGTGAATCCGGTATCACTCCCGCGGGGGCAAAGGCCGTGCCGGGGCGCTGGCCGGCGGCCGTGCCGGGGCGATGGCCGGCGGCCGAAGACTCCGCAGTCTCGGCGTCCTGCCCCTACTCGAACGGAATCTGATTCGTATCGAACCGCGGGAGCAGATAACGATGGTGTCGGTCCAGATCGGCCGCCTCGCCTTCGTCCGCCAGAGCCAGCAGCCCCAGCGCACAATCGAACTGCTCAAGGACGCCGAGCAGCCCCTCGTTCCACCCGCCGTAGGGGTAGCACATGACCCAGAAATCGTCCACCGGGCTACCGATTTCCCGCAGAAACGCCAGCGAGCCCTCGATTTCCCGCCGCTGGGTCTCCTCATCCACGGAATTCAGCCAATAGTGCGAATCGCCGTGTGAGCCCACATACATCCCGTTTTTCTGCATGTGGCGCAACTGATCGACGCTGCAGTACAACTCCCGCGCAAACGCCTCCTCACTCACACCGACGTGACGAGCAAAAAGATCACGGGCGATGCGGCCGCGCAATTCCTCAGGCAGCGCCACCTGCAGCATGCGCTTCACATAGATGGTCTCCGGGTCGTCGAATACGAACGTTTTTGCCCACTTTGACCGGTATTCCGACGGTTTCTGGAGGTCATATTCGTCGCGGTGCGCATCCACCGCTTCATCCACCTCCCGACCCAGCGTCTGCACATCCGCGCTGGCCAGCACGAAATGCACCCGGTTGACGTCCAGCAGTTCGCGCCGCACGGCAGGCCCCACAGGAGGAAAAAACGCTGCCGGCATACCCCGCTCTGCAAGCATGGGAAATGCGACCGTGTAGTGGTCGATATACCCGTCGTCAAAGGTCAAAAGTGCCGCATTCGGCGGCAGATCGTCCCCTGTCCGCGCGGCGTGAACCACCTGCGCCATACTTACCGGGGAAAAATGACGGGCGATGTGGTCCAGCTGAAAGCGGAAGGTGTCGATTGACCGCCCCTTGATGCCCGGGTAGCGGGAGTGCTCAAGCTCCCGGACATAGTGGTACATAATGATCGTGACGCGGCGCATCAGAGGCGGTTCGGACGGTCCTGATCCGTATCGCCGCGCAGGAGACGGATGGGCAGGGAGCCGGCCCCGGCCTTGAAAGCCATGCGCAGCGGCACGTTGCGTTGTTCGAACGGCTCGAAATAGTTGGGCAGGACGAGCTCCGCATGCTCACGAACCTCCACCCAACCCGGTAGCGCCTCGTCCGGCACGCCGTAGTGGACCAGGTCCAGATACGCACATTCCTGCTCACGCGTCAGGGCGCGAAGCGCGGGGGTACACGATGCGAGCGCGCCCGCATCGCCCACGAGATCTACGATTCTCAGGACGGCACCCTTGGGCGAATCGACTTTGCGCAGGACCAACAGGGCGTCGTCGTTGTGCGCGAACTGATACTCGTACCAGGGGTGCTCCGCGTAGCGTGCGCGCAGGTAGTCCAGAGACTTGCGCGGACGGCTCGCCACGGGCGGCAGGTTTTCCGGCAGTTTGCGGGTAATTGTCAGTTTTCCTGCGCCCGATGCGTGCTCGCGCGCAACATCGGGCACACCGCCCGCCGGCCCATCCGGGCCGATCTCGGGAAACAGCGCCGCGTGCGCCATCGGCCCCACGGTGTAGCCCAGCGCCCGGTAAATCGGCACCACCATGTCCGAAATGCCCACTGCGCAAATCAGATCTGGCCGCCGAATTCGCTTTACCGTGTTGAGGAGTTGCAGGCCCAGCCCGGGTGCAGCGGCGTCATCGCGCACCTTCCACACAGCGAGCGCCAGGTCTTTCCAGTCCGCGGCCGGATCGAATCGCCGGAAGGGAATAAAGCCCAGAAGCCCCAGCAATTCTCCGTCGCGCAACGCCAGCACGAAGGTCAACGCCTCGGCATCATCGGGATCCTGATGTTGCCATCGCAGGAGTTCCGGGTGTCGCACAAAGACGTGCCCTTTCTGCCAATGCGTATCCAGAAACGCCAGAATCGCGGCCTCATCGACCTTTTTGGCCTGTCGGATCTCCATCATCGCGCCAGGACGCGTCCGGACTCGGCGGGGGCGGCCGGGGCTGCAGGGGCGGCGGGGGCGGCGGGGGGCGCCGGGGACGCCGGGGCGGGGGCCGCCGGGAACGGGACGGCGGCGGGGGCGGGGGCGGGGGCGGCCAGGCCGAAAATTCGCATACTCACGCGGTGCTGCCCCCATCGACCGTGAGCACTGTGCCCGTCACCCGGACGGCGTCCTCCGAGAGCAGCCAGGCCACCGCCGCTGCGGCATCATCGACCCGGGCCAGCCCGAGCGGCGCCCTGCGCCGAATCGACTCTAGCTTCTGCCCTTGCAGGTCGGCCGTCATATCGGTCTCCATGTACCCGGGTGCGACACAATTGACCGTCACGCCGGCCTTTCCAAGCTCCCTGGACAGGGACCGACTGAACCCCTCCAGACCGGCCTTGGTTGCCGCGTAGGCCGCCAGGCCGCTGAATCCGGTCTGCGCAGTGATGGAGGAGATATTGACGATGCGACCTGTGCCCCGCACCAGCATCGACCGGCACGCATACTTGGTGAGCACCATGGCCGCTTCCAGGTTGACGCTCAGTAGCGCGCGGATCTCCGAGGTGTGCATGGTCGCCAGCAGACCGCCGTTACCAAGCGCAGCATTGTTTACCAGCCCGTACAGCGGGCCGTGCTCGGCGGTGATCCGTTTCACGAGCGATGGGATTTCCGCAACATTCGACAGGTCGAACGGCAAAAAAGCGGCACCCGTCTCGGCATAATCATCCGTCAGCGACCGGCTCACTCCGACGACACGGAAGCCGTCCTTGAGCAGCCGATGCGTAATGGCCAATCCCAGGCCTCTGCCGGGGCCGGTCAAAAGAACCGTGCGTATGTCCATCCGGATCAGCGAGCCAGTTTGCCGGAAGCGTTCAGGGCAAGATCCGGCACGACGGTCACAGAAACCGGCACCTTGTGTCGCTCGAGCCTGGAGCCGGCATGGGCGGTGACGGCTGCTTTCAGTGTAGCCACATCGTGGTCGGGGCGGGCCGGAACGATTTCCGCTGCCACCAGCGCCCCGGTGAACGGGTTGGACCGCGCAAACACCCGGGCAGCCAGCACGTCGGGGTGGCTCAACAAGGCGCGCTCGACCTCCTCAGGATGCACCTTGTTGCCCCCCACGTTGATCACCCCCGAGGCCCGGCCGAGGAAATGGACACGGTCCTCCGTGACCAAGACGGAATCGCCTGTATCGACCCATCCTTCTGCGTCCCGGACGCGGGCCTGGTTATCCCCGATATAATGGTGCCCGACCGACGGGTTCAGCACCCACAGGCGGTCCTCCTGGACCCGTAGCCGGATGCCGGGGTTCGGCGGCTGATCGAGAAATGCCTTGGGAAAACCCGCTTTTCCGTCGTTGACCGAAAAGCCGACGCCTGCCTCCGTCGATGCAAATATGTGGGTGATGCGGGCCTCCGGGTACCGGCCACGAAGAGCAGATAGCACGGCAGAATCGGCTATTTCGCCGCCAAGAGTGATTTGCCTAAGGGGCAGATCGCCCGCTGATGGGCTCATCAGAATGTTGCGCCAGAGCGTAGGCGTTCCACTGAGGTGCGTGCACCCGTTTCGGGCCAGAAAATCGATTTGCCGGTCGAGGGCCTGCGATCGGTCGGGGGCCAGCAGCACGCCGCCGGACAGGAGCGCCTGCAGCGTGACCTGCAGGCCGGCAAATCGTGCATAGTCGTAGAGCAACCCCCAGCGAAACGCAGGCAGATCGGTCCTGGTGGTGCGGGTCAGGCTCTCCAGCGTGTGGGCCACCAATTTGGGAGTGCCGGTTGTGCCAGAGGTGGGGATGGCCCAGATGGTGCTCACCGACCGGGCCCCGTCAGAGGACGATTCGCCCGGCGGCGTGGCGGATTGCGCCTCCGCAGCCTCCCACAACCGGGTCGTTTCGGCTTTGGAGAGCGAATCGGGCAGCAGCACGATGGTATCGACCGCGCCGTCGAGCGCGGCCAAAAGAGGGATGGCCTCTAGCGGATCTTGCGCTTGCACCGCCACCACCCGATCCGCCCCTGGCCCGCCGGCCTGCGCATCCAACGACTCGACGGTCAAGTCGCGCCGCGGGCCCATCGCCAGTACATCACCGGGGGACCTGCCGGCCCGGATGCGGTCACGCAGGGGCATGTGCCTGATAGAAGTCGACAAACTCGCCGAACGTCTGCGGATAGAACGGCTCCGCGGACAGCGTGAACGGGTCGTAGCCCAACTCATCTTCCAGCCGGGTGACCAGGATGGCAAAACCCAGCGAATCGAGTCCGGTCTCCAGCAGCACCGTGCCGTCTTCAAGCACAGGCGCGGCTGCCCCGTCATTCATTCCCTGAAAGGTCGCGGCAAAAATGTCCTGAATGCGCTGGCTGAGACGGGTCCTGTTAGACATGGGCAGTTACCTGCTCGATCCAGTGCCGGTAAATCCTGAGTCCGGCCGGACCGCTTTTTTCCGGATGAAATTGTGTGGCGAAGAGAGATCCCACGGAGAATGCAGCCGGGAATCTCGCCGAGCCGTGACGACTGTACGCGGCAACTGTCGACGGGTCGACCTCCGCCGCAGCAAACGAGTGCACAAAATAGAACGGCTCTTGCTGGTCGAGGCCTTCAAGCGGCGAATCGTGCCACGCCGGTCCTGGTTCGAGGCGTCGCCACCCCATGTTCGGCACCCGCGCCTCGGAGCTGTCGAGCTCCTGCACGGTGCCCCGAAGCACGCCTAGTCCCCGGCATGTGGAGAATTCGCCGCTCGACTCCAGTAGCAGTTGTTGACCGAGGCAGATCCCGAACACGGGCAGGCCCTGCCGTACGGCGCTGCGCACGGCATCGGCCATGCCGGTGCGATCCAGCTCTGCCATGGCATCCGGAAAGCTGCCCACGCCGGGAAGAACCAGGCCCGCGCAGTCGTCAAACTGATCGGGCTCGCAGGCCATGATTGGGCGCGCACCGCAGTGCTCAAGCCCGGCTCGCACGCTGAACAGGTTGCTGAGTCCGGTCTCGACGATGCCGATCACCGGGCCGTGCGCGGTCGGTGCGGGAGTACTCATGCTGCGAAGGCCTCCCGGGTGTCGACTCCTGCTTGGGTCAGGGACCGCTTGATGTCCGGCAAGTGAACGTCTCCGAACTCCTTGAATCTGACCCCTGTGTGCAGAAACGCACGATTTCCCGACTCGGACGCATCTAGTGTGTCGCGGGCTGTCTCATGGGTGCGTGCGGCATAGTGCAACACACTGGCTACCGCGGCACCTTCTGCCGCCGTGTCACGGAGCACACGGACGATGTGATCTGTGGTGCCGGCACCTCCGTGGGCAATGACGGGCACGTTCACTACATCCGCGATGGCGCGGGTCAACTCCAGATCGAATCCCTGCCCGGTGCCTTCCCGATCGACGGAGGTGATGACGATTTCCCCGGCCCCTCGGGACTCGGCCTCCCGCGCCCAGGACACGACTTCAAGCCCGGTCGTTTCGCGGCCGTTGTCGGTGTAGGCGAAATAGTCGTCGCCATCCTTGATGGCTTCGATAGCCACTACAATCGTGGAGGACCCGAATCGGCGGGCGGCCTCCGAAATGAACCCGGGATTTGCCACCGCAGCCGTATTGATCGCGACCTTGTCTGCGCCGGCCCTTAGTGCCGCTTCGATGTCGGCGATCGTGCGCAGGCCCCCTCCGACGGTGATAGGTATGAAAATACCCGCCTCGGCTGTCGCGGTCACGATGTGCAGCAGGTTGGACCGGCCGAACAGACTGGCGACGACGTCCTGGTAAAAGAGTTCGTCGGCACCCTCCTCGTAGTAGCGCCGGGCCAGCGTCGCGGGCGATCCGACCACCCGGAGTCCCTCCAGGTGAATGCCCTTGACCACGTTGGGCCCCTTGATGTCGAGCCGGGCGATAACCCGTTTCATGCGGCGGCGGTGTTGCTCGCGCTCACAGACCCGCAGTCCGGATCGGGGGTTCCCTTTCCCGCTCAGGCGGGTTTTCCGGTCCCGGGCAGTCTCGGATCTCGAGGGCGGCGCTCTGCGGGACGATCTGCCCCGCCGATCAGCTGCACATCCTGTACGGGGAATCGCACAGTAAACGTCGAACCGACCGCTTTTTCGCTCTGAACGTCGATTTCGCCGCCCAGGAGTTCGATCAGGCCGCCTAGAATGGCCAGACCGAGGCCGGTTCCGTTGTGCGTCCGGTCTTCGCCTCCCGACTCCTGCTGGAATTCGTCGAACAGTCTGGGCAAAAACTCCTCATTGATCCCGATGCCGGTGTCCTGCACGGAGATCTCCAGCGATGCCTCGTGGCCTTGCCTGGAGACGTTGACGTTGACGTACACACCGCCCTTCTCGGTGAATTTGACGGCGTTATCGACCATGGCAAAAAGCACACGCATCAGTGCCCGCCGGTCTGTTTCCACCATGACGCGTGATGTGCCGCGAACCCGGAGGAAGAGGCCACATTCGCCGGCCCGCAGCCGCAGCGGCGACACCACTTCTTCGATGGTCTCCGATAGATTTACCGGTTCTATGAACAGCTCCCTGGTGCCGGCGCGCAGCATCGCAAGCTCCAGCAGATCATCCAGGGCGCCCATGAGTCGATGGCTGGACTCGGCGATGATGTCCAGGAACTCACGACTTGACGATCCGACCGGCCATTCGTCCTGAAGTATGTTCGTGAAGCCGAGAATGGCTGTGATGGGCGTGCGCAGCTCGTGCGATGTCTTGGCGAGGAACCCGTCCTTAAGACGATTTGCCTCGGTCAATTTGCTGTTTGCCGCCTCCAGCTTGCGGCGATAGACTTTTTCACGCTCCAGCTCGCGGGCCTGCGCCATAGCCTTTTTCTGGGCGCGAACCATGACCTGGTACCGGTACATGAACCAGAACAGGCAGACCGCCATGCCGAAGTAGGTCGCATACGCCCACCAGGTGCGCCAGAGCGGGGGCGCAATGGCGAATCGGAACGTAACCGGCTCCGTGGCGACGCCTCGGTCGTCCCTTGCGCGGACCTGAAACTCGTAGTCGCCCTCCCACAGATCCTCCGGCTGAATCAGTGTAGACGTTGACCATGGGCTCCACTCGTCCTGCCCGGGCACCACACGCCACGAGTAGTTCAGATTTGCCGCGTCCGAGGGATACACGGCCGACACGCGGATCGAAAGTTCGTTTTGGCGCCAGGACAGCTGCAATGCCTGTTCCGCCGACGTGGAGATCGCTCCGGATTCGTGCGCGGTCAGGCCACCGAAGAGCAACCGGCCGTCCCGGCGTCTTCGTACTTCTCGCAGGATGACCTCAAACGGTGCCTCGGCGGTGTAGTCCACCTCGGACTGGTACCGCACCACGTGGCCGTTCCTGTTAAACCACAATGCCCCCGTCGAATCGGTCGCCAGAACCTCGTGCCGTGAACGTGTGTAGCGCAGGGTTGGCGTGGATGTCAGCGTATACCCGCGCGGACTGAGCGTAGCGACCTCGATGCGGTCGGCGTACCCGATCCAGACCCGGCGATCGGGCCCCTCCACCAGGTCCCAGACCTCGTTGTTGCCTGTCGCCCGATTCTGCGGGCTCAGGTCCTCATCGCGTACAAACCAGCCCGCGGCCAGTTTGTAGATGCCCTCGGAGTCGTCCGCGTAGACACGAATCAGCCCATCGACCGTGACAACCTCAAGGCGATCGTCCGCCGGCAGGCCATCTGCCTTGCCAAAGGGCATATGCTCCCATCCGAGCGCTGTGCGCGCCAGCCTGGAAAGGCCGGACGAGAGTGTCGTGTACCAGATGTCCTCCCCCGAAACCGCGATGGATCGCACATCACCCGTACTCCAGACGTGTGCCACGGTGGTGTCTTCGACCAGCGCCAGCCCCGTGCGGTAACCCGCCGCGACTCCATCGCCATAAGCCGCCAGGGCCAAGACCTGCTCGTCTGGCAGCTTGACCGCTATCAACTCGTCATTTTCCCAAATCTGGAGGCCCTGATCGGTGCCGACGTAGAGCCGGCCGTCCGCCTCGGCCACCATATACGTGCGCCGGTCTTCAAGAAGACGCGTCGGGGCGCCGGGCGATGTAATGTCGGTAACTTCCAATCCGCCTCCGCCCGCCACGAACAGCTGCGAGTCATTGACATGGACGTGGCTCGCCGCGTCCAGCTCAAGATTCCCCCACCGGGTCGAAACGCCGGGTGACTCAAAAAACAAGACGCCGTTGTTCTGGGTGGTCGCCAGAAAGCCGGAGGGGCGCACGTTGGTGATCGCGGTGATGTGATCATCCGGCAGCCCTGTATCGGCGGTTGTTCGACTGGTCACTTTGCCGTCCAGGGTCATCCCGATGAGACCTGCGCCCAGGGTGCCGAGCATGAGTTCACCCGTAGCGGAGCGTGCACTCGAGTAGAGCCAGTATTCCTGGAGCAGGTTGTCCGCCTCGGTGGCGACGGGCGTGACCCGCCCCTCCCGCATCCGGTAGAAGCCGTGGTCGCGCGTGCCGATGAACCAGTCCTGGCCGTCTTGCTCGAGCACAAAGACTCGCATATCGGCAAAGAAGTCGCCGCCCGGGACGAGGGTTGTTTGGCCATGCTCGTAGAGCACCAGGCCGACGCCTCGTTCGCGCAGGACCAGACCCACGCCGGTCATGAACGATGTGTGGTAGCTGGCCTCCGAGTAGGTCGTGTGCAACTCGTTGCCGTCCCAGACAAAAAGATGGTTTGGCGCCTGGAAATAGACGTTTTGCCCGTCCGCGCGGGTAGTCCAGACGTTGCCGAATCCCGCGTCCGTCTCGGGAATCATTTCGCTCAGACTGACGAATCGAAAGCTGATCGAATCGGGCACGAGATAGCCAAATTCACCCTGGGCACCGGCAAATACGCGATTGCCCGGGCCGACAGCGAGCGATCGCACGGCGGTGGCTCGCGGCGTGGTCACCACTCTCCAGTCGGAGCCGTCAAAAACCAGAATGCCGCGACCATTTGCGACAAATACGCGGCCGGATTCGTCCTGTACGGCGTCCCAGTTTTCGTTCGACTCGGCACCCCAGACCGCCAGGTCCGCGTAGGTGTAGGCGAGACTGTGCTGCGGCGCAGCGGCCACGGGCAATGTGGCGCGTACCGACGGGTCAGCCGGGGAAAACGGCTGTAACGATGCCGTCTGCGCGCCAACCGGCAGCGACAGCAGCATCCCGACTGCAACAAGTATGATCCTTCGCGAGGTGATATCCGCTGGGAGGTTGGGCTCGCTTCACCAGCGGTATCGGCGTTTGGAGGTCGTACTTGAGCCCCGGCTGCCGCTCGAGCCTGCTGCCTACTCCCAGTCCTCGATCGTCTGCATGATCGCGTCGACGATCTCGCCTTCTTCGACCGTACGGAGGATTTCCCCCTTCTTGAATAGGTGGGCGCGGCCGCGACCCAGCGATACGCCCAGATCCGCGCCCGCGGCTTCTCCCGGGCCGTTGACTGCGCAGCCCATGATGGCCACACTCAGGTCCTTGTCAAACTTGCGCTTGGCTACGGCTTCCTCGACCTGCTCGACAATCGGAAACATGTCGCCGGCGAGCCGACCGCACGTGGGACAGGCGATGATGTTTACACCGGGACGGCCGAGTCGAAGCGCCTTGAGAATCTTGTGGCCGACGTCGACTTCGTGCTCGGAATCGGTAGCCAGAGAGACGCGGATGGTATCGCCAATGCCTTCGGCGAGCAGTGCCCCGATGCCGATGGAGCTCTTGATCGTGCCCGATTTCAGGGATCCAGACTCGGTGACACCCAGGTGCAGTGGGTAATCGGTACGCTCCGCCAGCAGCTTGTACGCCTGGATCATGAAAAACACGTCCGAGTGTTTGACCGAGATGACCAGATCTTCGAACCCGTTCTTGGTGCAGATCTCGACGTGGCGCATCGCGCTCTCGAACAGCGCCTCAGGCTGCGGATAGCCGTATTTGTCGAGAATATCCTTCTCGAGCGAGCCGGAATTGACGCCAATTCGAATGGGCAAACCGGCCTCCTTGGCGGCAATTAGTACCTCACGTTCCCACTCCTCTTTGCCAATGTTGCCCGGGTTGATCCGGACTTTGGCAACGCCCGCGTCGATGGCCTGCAGCGCGTATTTGTGGTTGAAGTGGATGTCGGCGACGATGGGCACCGGACTCCCCTGAACAATGTCCCTGAGCGCGTTGGCGTCTTCGGGCCTGGGGACGGCTACACGGACGATGTCGGCTCCGGCCTCTGCAAGGCGGGTGATTTCCTCCAGCGACGTCGTCACATCGTGCGTCTTGGAGGTGGTCATGGACTGAACCGAGATCGGCGCGCCGCCACCGATCTGGACTCCACCCACGTTGACGGGGCGCGACACGCGGCGGGGACGTTCTACAGCCTTGACTTCCATGCGATACGAGAGATGAGATTAGGTCTGCAATGCGGGTGGGCTGCGCCGGGTCCGCAGTTAACCGAAGCTTCTAGCCGGTTGTCGTGGGTCCCTCCGGGGGCCGGGATCCCGCCGAGGGCCGGGGTGCCGCCGGGGGGCTGGGGGTCCCGCCGAGGCCTGGGGGTCCCGGCGGGCGAATTCCAATGCCGGGCCGCCTGCCGCGGCGCTGAAAACACACACCCCCCGTTCCGAGGATCCGAGATCCCGGGATAAATCAACCAGAGCGACCTCTCACAGGCCTCGAAATCGTGGGTTCACGGCAAAGAGCGATTCTCCTGGGGCGCTTTCGGCCATGGCGGATTATCCCGCTTGAGCGGGAAAAACTCGAATTACCGTGAACCCCCGAAAACGGGCCGTGGGGAGGGGTGCTGTGAACGATCCATCCTCGGATCTGGACCCCTCCAAACCCCCATGGTGTTGTTTTCAGGTAGTCCGAGTCCGCTCGGCGACTCCTCCCGAACGAGCGCCAGCCGGGTAATCCCAGCGACTCCCAATGGACCAGCGCCAGCCGAGCAATCCCGGCAACTCCTCCTGGACCAGCGCCGCCCGGCCAATCCCGGCGGCACCTCCCCAGAGGCTAGTTCCCGGACGCCTCGTACAGCTTGCGCTTCTCTTCCGGTGTCAGCGAGTCGTATCCACGCTCGGAGATCTTGTCAAGGATCCGGTCGATATCGTTCGAATCGCCGCTTCCGGCGCGACCTCCACCGTCGGCCCGACCTGCGCGTGCGGAGCCGCCCCCCGCATCGCCCGTTCCCTGCGCCCCGGAGCCGCTTCCGGCATCGCGCGAAGATCCGTCCATGCGGATAATGCGCGCCGAGACTCCCGCACCATCACCGCCGGCCGCCTTTTTGCGGCCACGGGACGCCAACCAGGACTCCATGCGCTCGAGCGTGGAACCGCCGGAGGTGGAGCCACCGCGGGCACCGCGGCGCGAGCCGCCCCCGAACAGTCCACCACCGAAGAACACCCGCGCCCACCCCGAACCGTCACGGCCCATGAGCCGCAGTTTGGCGTAGGCAAATCCGGTAGCGGCCCCGCCGAAGTGGGCCGAAATAGACGTTCCGCCGGCGGCCAGGAACAGGATGTCCAACGCCAGCAGGCCGATAACGATATAGCGAATCGGGACGACGCCGATGAGGATCAGCCCGATCGACTTGAAGGGATAGAGCGTCGCCACTGCTGCCATAACACCGAGCACCGCCCCGGAGGCGCCGTGCACGACGGCACCAAACAGTGGAGAACCGGGAAATGCACCCTTGAGCAGCACCGTGAGGAGCGATCCGCCCAGGGCTCCATACACATAAGCGGCGGTCAGTACGTGGGGCCCCTGGAGCTCCTCCAGGTCCCGGCCGATCCACCACAGCCACAGCATATTGAACCCGACATGCAGCAATCCGCCCAGGCCCGGCTGCAGATGCAGGAAGGCATACGTGAGCAGCTGCCAAGGCTCAAACAGAATGCCGGGCACTCCGGGGTTAAGCGCCAGATGGTTCCAGACAAACTCCCGAACCGGCTCGATCAGGACCAGCGGGAATTGCCAGACCAGATAGAGCACGACATTGATCGCCACGAGGGTGCGCAGCGCCACCGGCTGGGACGCATACCACAGACGAAACCGCTGCCAGCCACTCACCAGTACATCCTCCGCTCAGGCTGAATCGGCAATTTGCCGCGCCAATACTGGATCAGGAGAAACGCGAAGAGCATGCCGCCCAGATGGGCGAAATTCGCAATGTTCGTCCCGCCCTGCACGCCGAGATACAGCTCCAGAATGCCGAACAGGATGACGAAGTACTTGGCCGGAATCGGAAACAGGAAGTACAGGTAGATGGGCTGATTCGGAAACATCATTCCGAACGCCATGAGCAGGCCGAAAACCCCTCCGGAGGCACCCACGGTCGGGTAGAACTCGCCCGAGAAGGTCACGACGGCCAGCTGAATCAGGCCCGCGCCGACCACCGACACCACGTAGAACACCAGAAAGCGATTCGAGCCCCAGGCATTCTCAAGCTGCACGCCGAACATCCACAACCCGAACATATTGAACAGGATGTGCGTGACTCCAGCATGCAGAAACCCGTAGGTCAACAACTGCCAGGGCCAGAATTGCCCGCTTCCCGGCAGACGTGGTGTGCCGGAGAAGTCCAACGGCCACAACGCAAACCAGTTGGTCAACAGGTAATTCGTGCTCGGCACGAACTGCGCCAGAAAGACCAGCCCATTGATGATCAGCAGGTTCTTGATGACCGGCGGAAACGCCGAGAAACCAAGATTGGGCTGGTAATTCTGTTGGTACATCTAGAGAAGTCCCCCGAAAGCCGTGAAATTCGGCCCGTCAGGAGAGACTGGGCGGGTTTCAAACGTATGAGTATAGCGTGCGCGCAATACGCGAGTTGCGCTTGGCCGGCGCCGAACCACGCAGGCACCCCCTAAAGGTTTCTGACCGTCATTGAACGAACCTTCCTACCATAGCCTCGACATCCTCGCCGCGCCTTTCGGCAGGGATGAATCGGGCGATGTGCTCCTGCCGGAGTACAGGACTCTGGCCAGCATTCTGACAGAGTTGGGGATCGAGTCTGCTGAGGAAGCGCCAACAACGCCGAAAACCCACCGTTCGGCACCCGCAAACGCTCCCGCGCCCATTAGGGAGAGACGGCTTTACCCGCCGCCTGCTCCTACCCCTCAACCGGCGACCAACGCGCCACCGGCTCAAGCGCCCGAGCCGGTGGACGCGTCGCCGGCGTATCTGCGCCCGGACGGCCCCGCGTCCCAGGCGGCCCGCCCGTCGCACGGCGCCGCACCCGCCGGCCGTCCGACCGCCCCGGCACCTCGGCCCACCGCCCCGTCGCACCGGGGCACCCCGGCACCCCGGCAGACCGCCCCGCAGCACCGGGGCGCCCCGGCACCCCGGCAGACCGCCCCGCAACACCGCACGCGCCCACGCAGACCCAACGCCCCCGCTGCGCCGCGCCGAAAGCACCGCAAATTCCGGCTCTGGCACGGCGCGGCGGCCCTCGCAGGCACCGTCGCCTTCGTCACCATTGTCGCCGCGCTCTGGATCAACGCGCAGGCCAAGGAGGTCATGCGCACCTTACCCCCAGTGCGCATGGACCTGGCGGCCGAATTGCCGGTCAAATCGTACATCTATGCGGCGGACGGTAGCCAACTGGCTGAAATAGGGCGGGAAAATCGCATTTATGCGGATTTGAGCGACATTTCGAGCCACGTGATCGATGCGCTCCTGGCTACGGAGGATCGTCGGTTTTTTGAGCACACGGGTGTCGACTACAAACGATTGGCCCAGGCGGGATGGGGCGCGATCACGGGCAAGGAGCAAGGCGGTGCCTCGACGCTGACCATGCAGTTGGTCCGCAACGTCTATCCGGAAATCGGCCGGTTGCCGCGGCGCGAGCGCAAGGTGCGCGAACTGCTGATGGCCCAGAAAATCGAGCAGGTGTACACCAAGCGGGAACTGCTCGAGCTGTACCTCAACAAGATGAGCTTCGGACGCGGCGCCCACGGCATCGAGTCTGCCGCCCAGACTTACTTCGACAAACCGGCCATCGAGCTGGAGCTCCTGGAGGCCGCGCTGCTCATCGGCATTCTGAAGGGCCCCAGCTTCTACGATCCGGTCCAGCACCCCGAGCGTGCGCTAGAGCGTCGACGCGTGGTCCTGGTCTCGATGGCGGCAGACCGGAAACTGTCGGAGGGCGTCGTGCAGCGTTTGGCCAATGAGCCTCTCGGCCTGCGTCTGGCGCCACGCCAGATCCTGAGCGATACCGCTCCGCACTTCACCGAGTACGTGCGACGCGAAATGGAGACCTGGGGCCGCGCGAGCGGATTCGACATCTACCAGGACGGCCTGCGTGTGCACACCACCATCGACCCGTACATGCAGGGCCTCGCCCAGCGCGTGGTCGATCGCCGCATGAGTGACCTGCAGGCCGCCGCGGGCCGAGACTGGGCCGCTCAGGGCCAACCGTTCGCGGCTTTCTGGAACGAGCACCCCTCGTTCGAGGAAAAGCTGATTCAGCGCTCGGATCGATTCGGTCGCCTCCGGGCACGAGGCGTCTCTCCTGGCACTGCCTCCTACCAGCTGCGCAACGACCTGGCGTTCATGGACAGTCTGCACGCTGCCAATACCCGTCTGGAAACCGGGCTTGTTGCGCTCGACCCATTCACCGGCCGTGTCATGGCCTGGGTCGGCTCCCGCGACTTCTCCGTGGATCAGTACGACAAGGTCGCCGCGGCTCGTCGGCAGCCGGGCTCCACGTTCAAACCGATCCTGTACGCTGCGGCCCTCGAATCCGGGTACATGCCGGACCATCTGGCGGAAGACGTCATCCAGACGTACTACCCCGCCCCGTACTACCGGCCCTGGCGGCCCACCAATGCCGGCGGCGGCGCCTCCGGTACGGTAATGACGCTCAGGCAGTCCCTCGCCAAGTCAAAAAACACGGTTTCTGCCCGACTGGTACAGCAAGTCGGCGCCACCCGCGTGGCCGACCTGGCTCGCCGCATGGGCATCAAGTCGGATCTGTTGGAAGTCCCATCGCTCGCACTGGGCACCAGCGAGGTCACGCTGCTCGAAATGGTGTCGGCCTACGGCACGTTTGTCGCCCAGGGCATGCACTATGCCCCGGCCGTGGTCAGTCGCGTCGAGGACGCGCAAGGCAACGTGATTGCCGATTTCAGTCCTGTCGGACAACGGGCGATGCCCTCGCAGCACGCCCATACCATGGTCGAAATGCTGGAGGACGTGACCCGCCCGGGCGGCACCGGCTCCGGCCTTTCAGCCCGCTTCCCCATCCCGGGAGAGTGGACGGGTAAAACGGGAACTACCCAGGACAATACCGACGGTTGGTTCGTCGCCCTGCACCCCGAATTGGTGCTGGGAGCGTGGGTAGGATTCAACCAGCCCATCGTTCGTTTCCAGAGCGACTACTATGGGCAGGGCGCCCACAATGCCGGCGTGGTCGTTGCCGACTATTTGCAGGAGGTGGTGGGGGATCCGATGTCCGGTGTCGGTCCCGCGCGATTCCGGGCGCCGGCGGGGTATCGCACTCCGGACGCGCCCGCCGACCCGTGGACCGGCGGCCTTGTTGACGAAGGTCGGCGCTGGGAATTCGAGGAAGAACTGAATCCTTTGCATGACGCGGACGACGTGGCCCTCGACCCGACCGTGCAGACAGGACCACGACCGGCGCCGAACCGGGGCGCCACCAGCCGACCGGTGCGAAAACGCCTCGTGTGGTAGTTTCGCAGCTACCTGACCCTTTTCGTCTCCGATATTCACTTTGACCACGCGCCGCCACAGGGATACGATCTCCTGTCGGGCAGCCGTGAGGCCGAGCGGGACCTCATCGCCTGCCTGCGCCACCACGACCCGGAGCGAGTGGTCCTGCTCGGGGATCTGTTCGACGCCTGGATCGAATACCGCGACCTGATTCCCAAGGGTCTGACACGCCTGTTGGGTCTGCTTGCCGAGATGAGCGATGCGGGCCGCGAGGTCCTGGTGTGCGTCGGCAATCATGATCCGTGGCACCGGGATTACATGGAGCGGGAGCTCGGATTTGAGGTGCTGCGTGCGTCGCAGGTGCGGACCTGGCACGGCCGACGGGTTCGATTTGGCCACGGGGACCAGGAAGGAGCCGGCGGATTGTCTTTGTGGCACCGGTTTATTCGCCATCCGTGGGTACATCGACTATATGCAGAGGTGCTGCCGGGCAGTGCCGGGCTTTCGCTGGCGCGGCGTTGGAGCCGTGCCCTGAAGGACGACCTGGAGCCGGAGGCGATCGCATCGCTGCGAGCGTCGGCCCAGGCGGATCTGGCCGCTGACCGGGCGGATCTGGTCGTCTACGGGCATGTGCACCACCCCGAGCATTCCGGCGACTACATCAATACGGGGTCGTGGGCATTGACGCGCACGTACGCGATGCTGGACGGGCAGGGCGCGAGACTCTTGACCTGGGAGCCGCAAAACTCCTGACGCGCTGATCCGTATGGGGGGCTCGGAGCCGACGTCCCCTCGTCGCCCGCCGCCGCCTCGTGCGGCCGCACACGCGTCTTTTTGGACGCGCACATCAGACTATGTCCGACTGGAAATTCTCTGACGATGAGGTCCGCCGCTTCATGGAGGACCCCGATAGCCGCAAACCCCGCCAGGAAGGCTCTGGTGGTCGCCTCGGTGCGTTTCTGGCCCAGCCAGAGCCGCGGCGCGCCGCCATTGTGCTTGGCACGATTGTCGGCCTCGGGCTGATCACCGCGCTCTCGATATTCGGCTACATGTTCTCGCTGCGCGACGAATTGCCGCCGCTGAACGAGATCGAAAACCCGGACTTCCAGCTTGCGACCATCGCCTACACGGCAGATGGAGAAGAACTGGCTCGGTTCGCATCGCAAAACCGGGCGTGGATCACGTTCGATACGATGTCCCCGCACCTGATCACGGCACTGGTGGCCACGGAGGACAAGCGGTTCTACGAGCACTGGGGCATGGACCTCTGGCGGACCGCATCGGCCGTGACCCAAACTATTCTGGGTAAAGTTGGTCTTCCCTTCGAAACGCAGGGCGGATCCACCATTACCCAGCAGCTGGCCCGGAATCTGTACAACACGCGGATCGGGCGGCGACAGACGGTGAGTCGCAAGCTCAAGGAAATGGTGACGGCGGTGCAGCTGGAGCAGCGCTATACCAAGCAGGAAATCATCGAGATGTATCTGAACACCGTTGAGTTCGGGTACAACATCTATGGGGTCGAAACTGCCTCGCGCACATTCTTCCATAAGTCTGCGGCCGATCTGGCGCTGGATGAGGCCGCGGTGCTCGTGGGCATGCTGAAAGGCACCACCATTTACAACCCGTATCGCTATCCGGAGCGCGCGCAGCGCCGGCGAAACGTGGTGTATGCCCTGATGATGGATCAGGGTCTGATGGAGCGCGCCGCATTCGACACCCTGCGCACGGAGCCAGTGGAGGCGTTCAACTCATCGTTTGCCATCACGTCCAGCATTGCTCCGTACTTCGCGCAGCATGTGAAGGAGTGGATGGAGCGATGGGGTCGCGAGAACGGATACGACGTGTTCGAGGACGGGCTGGTGGTTCACACGACGCTCGACTCCCGCATGCAGGAAATGGCGAATCTGGCGCTTCGTCGTCAGGCCGATTGCCTGCAGGCGGCGGTGGATTTCCAGTGGTCGCGGTCCTCCGAGCGGCTGTACTCCGACAAGGCCTGTGACTACTCGAGTCTTGAGGACTACACCCCGTTCGAGTACTACTGGCAGGCGCACCCGGAGTACATGGAGCAGATGATCCGGGAGAGCCCGCGCTTCCGGCAGGCCCGTGCGAATGGAGAAGACGGCGCGGCGCTGCTGAGTCGGCTCCGCGGAGACCAGGTCTTCCTGGACTCACTCAAGGCGGTGAAGACGCGCCTGGAGGCCGGCATGGTCGCCATGCACCCGAACACCGGCCACGTGAAAGTGTGGATCGGCGGCCGGGATCTGGCTACCGACTGGTTTGACCATGTGGACAAGGCGGCCCGGCAGCCCGGCTCCACATTCAAGCCGTTCCTGTACACGGCGGCCATCGACAACGGGTGGTCACCCTTCTACACACTGCTGGACGACAGCCTGCACTACGTGGTCGATCAGGAAACGGGCGAAGAGTGGAATCCCACCAACGACGGTTCGGTCTCCGGTCAGATGATCACCCTCCGGGACGCGTTGGCCCGGTCCATGAATACCATCTCCGCCAGACTCATCCTTGAGGTGGGTCCGCCGCAGGTCGCGTTCATCGCGCGGGTGATGGGCGTGACGTCACCGCTGGCTGAGGTGCCGGCGCTGGCACTGGGCACATCGGACGTGACGCTGTACGAAATGACCACGGCGTATGCGACGCTTGCCAACGGCGGATTTCGCATCGACCCGATCGTGGTGACCAGCATCGAGGATGCGCAGGGCAATGTGCTGTACGAAGCGGAGCAGACGCCGCGACAGGCGCTGAGCCCCGAGACGGCCTATACCATGGTCGATATGCTGCGCGGAGTGGTCAATCGGGGCACCGGGCAGCGCATGCGGTCCCAGTTCGGCATGAGCGAGTATGACCTCGGAGGCAAGACCGGAACGACGCAGAATTCGGCCGATGGGTGGTTCATCTCGATGCACCCTGATCTAGTGACCGGCGCGTGGGTGGGCTTCAATGACCGTCGCGTAACCTTCCGGACCGACTGGTGGGGACAGGGCGCGCACAACGCGTTGCTGGTGGTCGGAGATTTCCACCAGCAGCTCAAGAGCGCTGGCGGAGAGTTCATCTCGGCGGACAATCGATTCCCGCCGCCGCCTGTGCTCTATCAGGAGGAGATTTCACCGTTGCGGGATCTGGACAACCGGAGACTGCGGGACCGGGTCGGCTGGTAGCCTACGCCCCCTCGGCGAATCCCGCCCACACGCGACACCCCGACTGCCGGAGCCGATCCGCCAGCGCATCCGCATGCTCCTCGGAATCGCACAACCCGAACACGGAGGAGCCTGAACCGCTCATCGCGGCGTAGAGCGCACCGTCCTCGCGGATCATGTCCAGTGCTGCCCTGATCTTCGACCATCGGCCGGCTACCGGCTCCTGGAAATCATTCACGAGCCTGGTGCGCCACCGCTTGTGGTCGTTCGACTTGATCAGCGGTACCAGTTCGGCGCGACCCTGATCTCGGGGCTGCACCATCTGGTACGCTTCGCCGGTGGGTACGTGCACGGGGGGTACGGCCACCACCAACGGATAGGGGCATTGCCATTCGAGGGGCTGCAGCTCTTCCCCGCGCCCGGTGCCACGCGCCACCGGCGGTCCGAGGAAGAACGGCACGTCGGATCCTACGGCCGCTGCGACATCGGTAAGTGTGGGCTCCGCAACATCCCAGGCCTGCCCCAGCATGCGCAGCACCGCCGCGGCGTCGGAAGACCCGCTGCCGAGGCCGGCACCGTACGGCACGCGCTTTTCCAGGTGCAGACGCCAGCCGTCGGTTCTTCCGGTACGCTCCGCGAGCAGCAGCGCGGCTTTCATGCAGAGATTGCCATCGCCAGTAGGCAGGGCCGGATCGTTGCACGTCATCGACCTCCCCTCCGCCGGTACGTACGACACCTCATCGCACCAGGGAATGCGAACGAAGACGGTGTCGATATCCCGATAGCCGTCTGGCCGCACGCGCAGCACGTGCAGGCCGAGGTTGATTTTGGCGGGGGCGGTGACCGTCATGCGCGGGTGTACGCGCCGCGACCGGACGGGGTGCCGACCCGCCCCGACCACAATTGCAGAACCCGACTCCAGACCCTAATTTTCGGGTCTGCCACCAGCCCCCAACCTCCTCGCGGCCTATTTCTCCTCGGTACGGTTTCTCTGACCAACGCACTGCTGCGAGTTTGACTTCTTTCCCCCCCATGCGCCGGCTGATTGGCTGCCTGGCTCTGACTGTCTCCCTGGTTCTGACGGACGCCGCGCTGGTCCGCGACGCGGCCGCCCAGGTCACAAGCTCCAACGGTGTCACCAACCCGTTGCAGCTGCTCCGTCAACGCATGGGAGAAAGCATGGTGGCCTCGAGCCTGCTCCCCCTCGAAGGCTCCGTCGACCCTTCCGAGTATCGCGTCGGCCCCGGCGACTTCTTCACGGTGGTCATCAGTTCCCTCGAAGGCTCTGCCGCGCCGATCCCCGTTTCGGCCGATGGGCGCCTGCCGCTTCCCGAAGCGGGCAGTATTGAGGTCGGCGGACTCACGCTCGAAGAAGCCCGCGAACGTGCCATCACCGCACTGCGCGAGGCATTCGGTCGCGTACCGGTGGACGTGACCCTCTCCCAGCCACGCCAATTCTATGTGCACGTGTCGGGCTCGGTGCCGACCCCGGGCCGCATCCTGGCTCTGCCGGTCAGCCGGGTCTCGAGCGCACTTGAATTCGCCTTTGCCGACACGACGCGGACACCGCTGACCAACCCGAACCTGCGCCCGGCCCTGCGCAACGTCACCCTGGTCAGCCGAGACGGCACCGAGTCCCGGCTGGATCTCATGCAGTATTTCTCGGCCGGGCGTACCGAACACAATCCCTTCCTGCAGGATGGGGACGTGGTTTTCGTGCCCAGCTACGACCCGGCGTTCGAGGCCGTCAGTGTTGATGGCGCGGTCCCCTTCCCGGGCCTCTACGATGCCCGCCCGAACGACACCCTTGCCGATGTGCTCCGTGCCGCCGGAGTGACGCAGGTCCCATCGCACATACGCGCCGTGCGCATCCAGCGCGGGTCCGAATCCATCTCGGTGCCGGCAAACCGGGCCTTCACGAGCCAAACCGGTGTCCGCGCCCGCGACAACATCTCCCTCGCCGCCGAGCGCACTCCTGGCGGCACGGCTGGTGTCGAAGGCTGGGTCATGCACCCGGGCACCTACTCCATCGAACAGGGCGCGACCACGGTTCGCGAATTGCTCGAACTCGCCGGCGGCCTGCGGGACGAAGCGCTGCCTCGGGGTGCGATCCTGGAACGGCGCGCGCTGCCCGATCCGATGACCGGTGTGCAGCCGGAGAATCGCCTGACGCCGGCGCCGGACCTGTCCAATCTGATGCGCGCGGACACGCTCGCGATCATGCAGCAGCTGCGCCTCACCGACCTCGACTTTCTGAGTCGGGCCTATTTCGCGCAGGAGCTGCGCACCCAGAACCGGGTTTCGGTGGACCTGGAGGCCGTTTTGAGTGGCGCTGCCGAGCCGGTAACGCTGCGTGACGGCGACCGGCTCATCGTGCCCCGCGACGAACACACGGTCTACGTGGCCGGACAGGTGATACGCCCGGGCTTTGTGCTGCACGTCGAAGGTCGCACCGTGGACTATTTCATTGACGCGGCGGGCGGGCGCGGGGCGTTCGCGTCCGACGTGTACCTGGTGCGCGCCGGCACCGGAGAGGTGGTCGCCGGCACCGGCACGCAGGTCGGCTCCGGAGACGTCATCTTCGTGGACCGCGCCACAGACCTGGCCGAAAACGCCGAAATGCAGCGTCTGGTCATCGCAGAACAAAGCGCGCGCGCCGACGCCCGCATTCGTGTGGCCCAGACGGTGGTGCAATCCATCGGCACGCTGGCCACGCTTGTCGCCCTCGTAGTCAGCCTGAGACGCCAGTAGCCATGACGACGGATCAGGAACGCCGCGAGCGCGCAGAAGCACAGATCTGGAAAACACTCGGCATCCTCTGGAACCGCCGGGTGCTCATCATCACCATCACCGGACTGATGGCGGTCGCTTCAGTGGTCATCTCGCTGATGCTGCCCAACTACTACCGGGCGATGAGCAGGCTGCTGCTTCCGGAGTCCGGCGGAGGAGGACTGGCCAGTGCGGTGCTGGGCAACCTGGGCTCGGCTGCGCGCTCGTTCCTCGGAGCCTCGGGCGGCGACTACGTGCGCTACCTGGCCATCCTGCAGAGCCGCAATGTGCTCTCGGCGGTGGTCGAAGAGTTCGACCTGGTGACGGTGTACGAGTTGCAGGACTCGGACACTCCACTGGACGACGCCATCGAGGAGTTGGCCGACCGCGTGGACTTCTACGTCGACAACGAATACGATTTCCTCTCCATTGAAGTCGTTGATCGGGACCCGCAGCGCGCTGCCGACATGGCCAATTTCATGCTGCAGGAGCTGGACCGGGTCAACAACGAGCTGGCCTCGCGCACGGCCGGCAATTTCCGGCAGTATGTGGAAATGCGGTTCGCAGAGTCAGAGCGCAGCCGGGGCGCCATGCTGGATTCGCTCAAGGCGTTCCAGCAGCGCTACGGCGTGTTCGACCTGCAGGCGCAGACGGAAGCGTTCTTTGACCAGCTGGCCGAGATGCGCGTGGCCGCCATCGAGGCCGAAGTGCAGTATGAGGCGCTGCGCAGCCAGCTCGGAGACAACAACACGGCGGTGCAGAACATGAAGGAGGTTGTGGACGCCTCCAACCGCAAGTACTACGCGGCCCTGGCCGGGCGGGAGGAAATACTGCCCGTCCCGCAGTCTGATGTGCCCATTGCGGTGCGCGAGTTTGCCGATCTGGAGATGCGGCGCGTGATCGAGGAGAAGATTCTCGAGTTCGTCGCCCCGGTGCTGGAGCAGGCACGGTTTGAGGAGCAGCAGCAGAAGGAGGCCCTCCAGATAGTCGATCCGGCCGTGCCCCCGGTCAGGAAAGACAGTCCCAAGCGCTCGATCATCGTGATCGCTGCAACGGCGTCTGCATTCATCCTGGTCGTGCTCTATGCGCTCTTGAGCGCGTGGTGGAACGCCAACGCCGAGGACTACGCACGGAAACTGTCGGAGGCGTCGGAGAAGGTCCGGCGGGCATGAGCCCGGGCCACGAGAGCGGGCCGGGCGGCGATGCGGCCGACCGCGGCGGCGCTAGCGACTCTGGCGCTGCGACCGGGCGCGGCGGCACTACCGCCGGCGGCGCTACAACCGAGCGCGGCGGCGCCACACCCCCGCCCGGCTCCCACCCCACCCCGCCGCGGCCGCAGGGCATCGCACGCAACATCACCTGGCTGGGGTTCGGCAGCGCCGCCGTTTCCCCGCTGTGGTTCTTCTTCATCAGCTACCTGTGCATCCGCAATCTCTCAGCGGACGCCTACGGACTGATGAACTGGGCGCTGTGGCTGATGATTATCGCCACATCGGCCACCGACCTCGGCCTGAATGACTTCGTCACCCGCGAGGTGGCCCGCCAGCGCGATCAGGCCTGGCGCTATTTCTCCAACTTTGTGCTCTTCCGCGGGGTATTCGGGGTCATCATCGTAGTAACCGTGTTGCTGGTGGCGCAGCTGGTCGGCGCGGGAGAAGACCGTCTCACTGCCCTCGGACTGGCGGGCGTCTACGCGCTCTGCACCTTTCTCATCGGTTTCTGCCGCGTGTTTTTCCGCGCTTTTGAGGTGCTCAAGTACGAGTCCATCTCCATCGTGCTGGAGAAGGTGCTTGTGCTCACCGTCGGCACCGCGGCGCTGCTGGCGACCCGCACCGCGACCGGCACGCTGGCGGGCATGACCATCGGTATGGTGCTGGCGTTGGCCGGAACGTTCGGGTTTGTCGCCTACCGCATCGCCCCCTTCGAGTTCAAGGTCGTAAAAGCGGGCTTCCTGAAGGAAAAACTGCTCATCGCGGCTCCTCTGGGCGTGTTTGCCGTGGCGGTTGTGGCCTCGCAGCGCCTGGGTCCGGTGATCCTGGATTTTTTTGAGGGGCAGACAGCCGTGGGCCGATTTGGCGCGGCTTACCGAATTGTGGAGGCGATGATGTTGCTCCCGGCCCTGGCGACGGCGGCATTCCTGCCGCGCATGTCTTCTGCATGGGGCCGCGGCAACCGGAAGGAGTATCACAACCTGGTCCTGAAGGCCGCAGGTGGACTCACGGCCGCGACCGCGTTCATCGGCCTGCTGGTAGGCGTGGGTGGGCACGCGCTCATGGACTGGGTCGCCGACGGCGACATCACGTACGATGGCGCGGGCACCATCCTGCGCTGGCTCGGCCTCGCGTATCCGCTCATGGGGCTGAACTCGGTGCTGTCCGTCTCCCTGATTGCCGCCGATGCCCAGAGCTTCCTGGCCCGCTTCATGAGCACGGCCACCCTCGCCTCCGCCCTTCTCTTCGTGGCGTTCATCTGGCAATTCGGTGTCTGGGGGCTCATTGGCGTGCTGATCGCCCTGTGGGCGTTCACCTCTGTCGCCCTCTGGGCGCGCATCCGCGTGCTCGTCCGCCAATGAGTGCGCGCCTGATGCTTTTCGACCTGTACGCGGGCGGCCACCACCGCGCGTACCTGGAGATGCTCGCGCGGGCGTGGGTGGCAGGAAAACGTGAAGGCCGCCTGGACATCTTCATGCCGGAGGCCCTGGCTCGCGATCACCCGGACTTTCGTGCGTGGCTGGAGGCGCAGGATGAGAAACGCATACGCGCCATCCGCCGGGAGGTCCACCTTCCGGAGGGCGACATGGGCCTGCGCGGCGTACTCGCCAATGACGCCGAACACGGCAGGGTGCTCTCGGAGCTCATCGCCCGACACAAGCCGCAACACGTGCTGGCCATGTACTGGGACCACCTGCAGGCGTCTCTCGCGCAGCGCCGCCTCCCGCGTACCACGCCGATTTCGGGCATCTACTTCCGGCCCTCCTTCCACTACGACGGCGAACCGCTCACAATCCGCCTCCGCAAACGCTGGCTGCTCCGCGCGGCCATGAGCCACCCCGCCGTGCATCGGGTGCTGAGCCTGGACCCCTGGGCGACCGACGCCGTGCGCGACCCGAGGATGGTAGCCATTCCTGACGGCTTCGACCCGGTGGCCGGAGGCGCATCCCGTGAGGAGATTCTCGGGCGATGGGGTCTGAAGCCCGATACCCGCGTGCTGCTGTTCTTTGGCGTGATCAGCGCCCGCAAGGGCATTCATGAGGCGCTGGCGGCCATGCCCAACCTCCGGACTCCGGCCACGCTCGTGCTCTCCGGTCGCATCCCGCCGGGTGAACGCGGCGATGTGCAGTCAGCGCTGGCATCCGTAGACTTCCCGGTCATCCACGACGACCGGTACGTACCCGATGCCGAAGTGCAGGATCAGTTCGCGGCTGCCGACGCAGTGCTCGTGGCCTATCGCAGGCACATCGGGTCCAGCAACGTGCTTATCCGGGCCGCAGCGGCCGCCACGCCGGCTGTGGGCCCCACCTACGGCATGACCGGTCGCCAGATCATGACCCACCGTCTCGGTGAGACGGTCGATACGGCAGACTCGGCCGCTCTTGCGGGTGCCATCGACCGGGTCCTTCGCGGTGAAAGTGGCTTTGACGCCGAGCGCGCGCGTGCATTCGCCGCCGCCAACACCGCGGACCGATTCGCGGAGCGCGTCTTCGCGGAGGTGCTGGGTCCATGAAACGACTCGTCGTTCAGTGGCCACGCCTGGGCCCCTACCATCTTGCCCGCCTGCGCGCGCTTTACCGACAGTTTTCGGAAGCCGGCATCGAACTCATCGCCCTGGAAACCGCCTCCCGGGATGAGGTCTACGCCTGGCGGGAAGAGCAGGCCGACGAGCCCTTCAAGCGGGTTCAGGTCTTCCCCGGGCGCACCTTCGACGAAATCCCGCCGGGCGATATGCACAGCGAGGTCACCGCGGCGTTGAATCGGCTGCAGCCGGACGCGGTGGCCATCCACACGTACTCGTTTCCGGATTCGCGCGCGTGCGTGGCGTGGTGCCGGAAGCATCGCCGCGGTGCCGTGGTCATGACGGATTCCAAGCAGGACGATGCGGCCCGGTCGTGGCCGCGCGAGTTCATCAAGCGCCGGGTGTTGTCGGCCTATGATGCTGCCGTCACGGCCGGCTCGCGATCCCGGGCGTATCTGGAGTCGCTGGGCTTTCCGGGCGAGCGCATCTGGCTGGGCTACGACGTGGTAGACAACGACTACTTTGCCCGGGCGGCAGCAGATGCGCCGCGGCCGGCAGGACTGCATCGCCCGTATTTCCTGGCGTCCAATCGGTTCATCCTGCGCAAGAATCTGCCGCTGCTGCTGGATGCGTATGCGGCGTACCGGGTGCTGGTGGATCAGCCCTGGGACCTGGTGATGCTGGGCGACGGCCCGCTGCGGCCGGTGCTGGAGTCGGCCTCGCCGGAGGGTGTTCGGTTCGAGGGATTCCGGCAAATCGACGAAATCCCGGGCTATTACGCGCACGCGGAAGCGTTTGTGCACCCGGCTGAGGTGGATCAATGGGCGCTGGTGATCAACGAGGCGATGGCGTGCGGCTTGCCGATCATCGCGTCGACCGGAGCCGGAGCCACGCATGATCTGGTCGGTGGGGGTGTGAATGGTTTTGCGTTCGAACCGGAGGACCGACGCGCCCTGCGGGAGTCTCTGCGCGCGATGCACGACGTGGACCGCGATGCAATGGGCGAGGCGTCCCGGCGCATCATCGCCGAATGGGGCCCGGAGTTGTTCGCGGCCTCCATGCTGTCGGCCGCGCGGGCAGCGGCCGAGGCAGGAAATCGCAGATTTGGACCCGTGCAGCGCCTGGTGCTGACAACCCTGCGACTGGCCACGCGTTCGACCACCTCGTTCCACGCCATCGAATCGTGAGCAGGCTCAAACAACTACGCAAGACGGCCGGTGTGCTGCTGGCGCCCGGCGGCGTCAAGGCCATGCGGACCTGGAAGCCGTTCAGCCTGACGGCGTTTCACATGATGCGGCGGCTGCGGTCGGAGCCGGTGGAGTTCCGCACGGTGATTGACGGCGGGGCCAATGCAGGACAGTTTTCGCGGGCGGCGCTGGAGACGTTTCCGGGTGTGCGGCTGGTGGCGTTCGAACCCTTGCCGGAGGTGGCTGCGACGCTGCGCAAGAACCTGGCGGGCACCGACGCCACGATTATAGAGACCGCTCTCGGGGCCGAGTCGGGCACGCTGGAGTTTCATCGGAACGCCTATTCGCTGTCGTCATCGGCGCTGCCGCTGCACGACAACCACAAGGAGGCATTTCCGGACGCGCAGGAGCAGGAGACCATCCAGGTGCCGGTGGCGCGACTAGACGACCTGCTGGATCCTGCGGGGCTCGTGGCGCCTTCGCTGTTGAAGCTTGACCTGCAGGGCTACGAAATTCCTGCTCTGGACGGTGCGCCGGAGTTGCTCAAGCACATCGACTACCTGCTTGTTGAGACCGCCTTTCGGCCGTTGTACGAGGGAGAAGCGCTATTTCCGGAGTTGCATGCTTACCTGCAGGCTCGCGGATTCCGGTTCCTGCGGCCGCTGGATGTGCTGGAAGATCCGGCGGGGGCGATTGTGCAGATGGACGCGCTGTTTGTGCGGAACGGGTCTCGGTACGCTCCGATGTTTTGAGGTGCCGGGTGCGGGGCGTGCGGGGGCGCTGCGGTGCCGGGTGCGGGCGGGGCGTGCGGGGCGCCTCGGGGAGCGGGCCGGGAGAACTGAGGTGCGCGGGGCGCCTGTGACCCCATCGCCCAAACCTGCGGCTAGAGTGTAACACCCCGCGGTGCGTGTTCGTACGGGGGGTGACTTCCAGAATTTGACAGCCCCTTGCCATGATGGCACGTCTACTCTCCCTATTGCTGGTACTGCTTCTGGTGCCGGCCACGTTTGCCCAGGATCGCGCCGACCGCTACGACCGCAGCGTCGATCGACTGGAGGATATCGCCGACCGTTTGCGTGACCTGGCTGAAGATCAGAGCGCTTCCGAACGCACCCGATTGACCCGCGCGGCACGACTGCTGGACCGGGCCGCGGACGAGCTTGACCATCGCGACGCCGAAGATGCCGAGGACTTGATCGACGAGGCCGTTGACCTCATCGAAGATGTTGTCGAGGACCTCAAAGACGAAGGCCACGGCACGGAATCCAGTCGCGTCAAGCGTGAACTCAATCGCCTTGAAACCGAGGCGGATCGCGTGGATGACCTGCGATGGGACCGCTACGCCGGCGAAAGCTTTGAGGACCGCATGGAGCGCTTTGGCGAGCGCATGGAAGAATGGGGCGAGCGGTTTGGTGAGCGCTGGGAGGAGCGCGGAGAAGAATGGGAAGAGAAGGCCGAGGACTGGGCCGAGGACTGGGAGGACAAGTGGGAAGACCGCGACCGCAAGTGGAGCCGCAAGGACTGGCGGGAGCGCCGGTACCGGTTCCGCAGCTACGCGCCGGCGTACGTCGGCGATTTCGGATACCGCTGGCCGTTCCAGGAAACAGCCACGTACCGGCCGATCTCCTCGGTGCGATACAACCGGGTAGACGGGCTGACGCTGGGCGTGCGCCGGCAGCCCATGGACTGGGACTCGTATGACCGCGCCCGCATTTTCGGACAGGTCTCGCGCTCGTTCGGGCTGGATGAGTGGCGCTACGAAATCGGCGGCGAGGCCCGACTGGGGCATTCGTACCGCTCGCAGGACTTCGATCTGAAGGTCGGAGGTGCCTATCGCCTGGAGACCGCCACCGATGACCTGTGGAAGGCCAGCTGGGCTGAGAACACGGCGGCGGCGTTCTTCTTCCGCACCGATCTGTTCGACTACTACCAGACGGAGGGCTACACGCTCTACGCACAGGCGCGCCTGACGCCGTTCCTTCAGAGCACCGTGGCCTACCGCAGCGACGACTACAAGAGTCTGTCCCGCAACGCCTCCTGGTCGCTGTTCGGCGGCGACTCCTTCCGCTTCAACCCTGCGATCGACGAAGGTCGCATGCAGTCACTCGTGGTGGCACTGGACGGTGGCCGCGTTCGTGGCCTGCGCTGGATCCCGCACGGCGTCGCATTTCGTGCCGAGGCCGAATTCGGCGAGACGTTCGGGGGCGACTTTGACTTCACGCGCTACATAGGCGATGTGCGCACCTACTTGCGCATGGGGCGCGACATGGGCGTAGCCTTGCGCTTCCGGGGCGGTACTTCCCAGGGCGACCTGCCCTTGCAGAAAACATTTACCCTTGGGGGTGCCGGCTCCGTGCGCGCCTACCCGCAGAACCTGTTCCGCGGCAGCGAAATGCTCCTGGCCAATGCAGAGATCACGTTCTACGACGTGGATCCGCTGGACGGCATCCTCGACGGCGTAGCGCTCTTCGGCCTGTTTGACGCCGGCTGGGTGGACGGTCCGAACAACCTGGCGTTCGAGACGGACGATGTGATCACTGCTGCGGGCGTGGGCATTGCGCTGGATGACCGGCAGGTTCGCTTCGAGCTGGCCTGGCCGCTGCGAGACCTGGGCACCGGGCTGGAGCCCACCCTGTGGCTCCGGTTCAACCCGACTTTCTAGGCACCCCCGCCCGGTGTGCCTGTTGAGACGGCGCGGCCCTTTGCGGAGGCCGCGCCGTTTCTGTTTGTGGGGGGTGTGGCGCTGCGGTGGGGGCGTGGGGCCGCTGGGCCGGGGCGCTGGGGGCCGCGCTCGGCCGCTGGGCCGGGGCGCTGGGGGCCGCGCTCGGCCGCTGGGCCGGGGCGCTGGGGGCCGCGCTGGGGCCGTTGGGCCGGGGCGCTGGGCGGCGCGGCGGGCCGCGCTGGGGCCGTTGGCCCGGGGCGTTGGGCGGCGCCGCGGGCCGGCCCGCGCGGGCGAAGTGGAATCGGGCGGCCCGATTACACCCGGGCGCGCGCTGCGCGGGGGCGCTTGTGGACTGAGCGCCAGTATTCCACTTCGAGGGTTGGCTGGAGCGGGCAGAGGTCGAATTCGCCCCCTGAATTCCATGTTGGGGGCAGATTGCGCATCGCCCGGAACGCCGCACCTTCGGTTTCCGAGACGCTGGGGCGGGGGCCGCGGGCTGGGTTGGGGCGGCCTCGCGGCCGGGGCCGCTGAGGCGCGTCGGGGCCGGGGCCGCTGAGGCGCTGGGCCGCGCTGGGGCCGCCGGGCCAGGCTGGGGCGCCGGGCCGCGCTGGGGCCGCCGGGCCAGGCTGGGGCGCCGGGCCGCGCTGGGGCCGCCGGGCCGCGCTGGGGCCGGGACGGCCGGGGGCACTTCCGCTTCTTCCGCCGTCGGATCGGACATGCGGGCGCGAGCCGGTTGGCGGGTCGGCGCCCGAGGTGCGGTATGGCACATGTCACCGGCGTGACATCTGCCGCCCAAAGTTGAAAATGGGCCCCGGAGACAACCTATTGGCGCCGTCAGGAGCCGTTAAAGTTGAATACGACCCCGGAGGCGACCTAATGGCGCCGTGAGGGGCCACGAAGGTTGAATACGGCCTCAGAGGCAACCTATTGGCGCCGTCAGGGGCCGCTAAAGTTGAATGCGGGGCCCGGAATCAACCTATTGGCGCAGTGAAGGGCCGCTAAGGCCCGGAATCAACCCGTGGGGCACATCGCCCATCGCCCGCCCCCCGAAACAAAGCGCGCCAGACCATCGGAGACAGCCTGGCGCGCATTCAGCCGGTTGAAACTTGCCCTACTCGATGCCGCCGGTGAAGCGCTTGAGCAGGGGCGCAGCGAACAGCGCCACCACGCCGGACGCGCCGGCAATCATGGCCACGGTCGAGAACAGCTGATCCGGCGGCAGGGCCTCCAGGCGACCCGCGACGAGGCCGGCGATCAGGTTGCCGAGCGCGGTCGCCACGAACCAGATGCCCATCATCTGACCCACGCGACCGGCAGGCGCCAGCTTGGTCATCGATGACAGGCCGACAGGACTGAGGCACAGTTCACCTACGGTGTGCAGGAAGTACATGACCACCAGCCATGCCATGGATGCGCCGGCCGCCTCGGTGGCATTCGCAGCGCCCCAGGCGATCACAAAGAAGCCCGCGCCGAGTCCCAGCAGTCCGAGCGCAAACTTGTAGAGGAAGCTCGGGTGCTTGTTGATCTGCGCCAGCGTGACCCAGAGCCAGCCGAAGATGGGCGCAAAGATGATGATGAACGTCGAGTTGACGGACTGCAGCCAACTCGCCGGCACTTCAAAGCCGCCGAGAGTGCGGTCCGTGAAGTCGCGCGCGAAGATGTTCAGCGACGAGCCGGCCTGCTCGAATCCGCTCCAGAAGATGGCCGCCAGAATGAACAGCCAGAAAATGACGCCCAGCCGCTTCTTCTCCTCAGCGTTATGGCCACCTGCCACAATCAGATAGAGGAAGAACACAGCCACGATGACCAGCACCGAGATACCGAGTCCCTCCGCGATGTCCGTCAGCGTCAAGGGAATCACCCCTGACGAAACCAGCCAACCAAACAGCGCAATCACGCCGACCACTGCCGCGGAAATGAAGTAGAACTTGCGTTCCAGCGCGCGCACCTGCTCCGGCGTTTTGTCGGTCTCCAGATGGCCGATGTCGCCGAGGTGGCTATAGCCGAGGCGGTACTGGATCAGGCCCAGGACCATGCCGATACCGGCAATCGAGAAGCCGTAGTGCCAGTTCATGCCCTCACCGAAGTATCCGGTGATCAGGGGCCCGAGGAAGGCACCGATGTTGATGCCCATGTAGAAGATGGAGAATCCGGCGTCACGCCGCGCGCCGCCCTCGGGGTACAGATCCCCCACGATGGTCGACACGTTCGGCTTGAGCAGTCCGGTACCGATCACGATCAGGATGAGCCCGAGAAAGAAGAACGTGGTGGTCGGCACCGCCATGGCGAAGTGCCCGGCCGCGATGATGCAGCCACCCACGAAGATGGCCTTTCGCTGACCCCAGATGTTGTCGGCCACCCAGCCTCCCGGCAGGGAAAGCAGGTAAACGAAGGCCGTGTACAATCCGTAGATGGCGGCGCCGGTGGCCTCTCCGAAGCCGAGGCCCGGGTTCTCGGCCATCGTGGCTTCGGTCATGAACAGAATGAGCAATGCGCGCATTCCGTAGTAGCTGAAGCGCTCCCACATCTCTGTGAAGAAGAGCGTCGCCAGCCCCCTGGGGTGTCCAAAGAAGGACCTATCAGAGAGCATGCCGGAGCCGGCTTGGGCGGGAGGAACAGGACCTGCCATGAAGTCGGTGTGAGTGAGTGAGTGAAGGGGTGCGGGGAGATGAGTCGCCGTGCAAAAAGGCACAGCCCGGCCAAGATAGAAAACGCTTTCAGGCATGTCTAAACCAATAATTCAGCATGCCCGGGCCCCATCGCCCGTATTTTGGCCCCCTGATTCCGCGCCCGACCAGGGCCACCAGCAGGCCCTTGAGCGGCCTTTTTTTGTTGATACCCGGGCCACCGAACGCCCCGTCCTATGAGCGCCTCTACCCTGAAACCCGACACGCACGGATACCGCACGCACACCTGTGGACAGCTGCGCCCGGATGATATCGGTACAGAGGTGACCCTCAAGGGCTGGGTGGATACACGACGTGACCTTGGCGGTGTGATCTTCATCGACCTCCGGGACCGTCACGGTCTGACCCAGATCGTATTCAGCCCGCAGGACAACGAGGAAGCACTGGCCGTGGCAGAAGCGCTGCGTTCCGAATGGGTGATCTCCGCCCGGGGCACGGTGCGAGCCCGCTCCGAGGAGACGGTCAACCCCAAGCTGGAGACGGGCGAGATCGAGGTGCGCGTGGATGACCTGATCATCCTCAATCGCTCGGATGCGGTGCCATTCCCGGTGTCGAGCCACGAGGAGAAGGCGCAGCAGACCAACGAGGACCTGCGCCTGAAATACCGCTATCTGGACCTGCGGCGTCCGCAGCTACGCGAGAACATCGTGCTGCGCAGCCAGCTGTATCAGTCGGCAAGGCGCTTCTTCCACGAGGAGAACTTCGTGGAGGTAGAGACGCCGGTGCTGATGAAGTCCACTCCCGAGGGTGCTCGCGATTTCCTCGTGCCCAGCCGTGTGCACCCGGGCAAGTTTTTCGCGCTGCCGCAGAGTCCGCAGACCTACAAGCAGATCCTCATGGTGGCCGGTCTCGACCGGTACTTCCAGATCACCAAGTGCTTCCGCGACGAGGACCTGCGTGCTGATCGCCAGCCGGAGTTCACGCAGATCGACGTCGAGATGACCTTCCCCACGGAGGAGCTCATCTACGAAACGTTCGACCGGCTTCTGGCAGTGATCTGGAAGGATCTGAAGGGCTACGAGCTTCCCCTCCCCATCCAGCGCCTGACGTACGCAGACGCGATCCGTCGATTCGGCTCTGACAAACCGGACCTGCGCTTTGGACTCGAAATCCAGGACGCCACCGAGGCGTTCCGGGGATCCGGATTCCGCGTCTTCGACAACGTGATCGACGCCGGCGGCAACATCCTGGCCATCGTGGTGCCCGGCGAGGGCGACCGCGGCCGTGGTGCCATGGACCGTCTGGACAAGGACGTGGTGCGCAAGCAGATCGGCGCGGGTGGCCTGGTTTACTTCAAGCTCCCCTCAGACGGCGGCCCGACGCACTCCAGCGTCAAGGCAGAGGTCCTGCCGGCCGAGGCCGTGAACAAGGCGATCGATGCGGTCGGCGCCAAGGCCGGAGACCTGGTATTGGTTCTGGCCGGGCCGGCCCCGAAGGTGCACATGCAAATGGGGGACCTTCGGCTCCATATGGGCCGCGATCTCGGCCTGGTCGAGGACGGCCCGGACGGCCCGTGGGAGTTCTGCTGGATCACCGACTTCCCGCTGCTGGAGTGGGACGAGGGATCGCAGCGGTTCTACGCCATGCACCACCCGTTCACGTCTCCGAAGCCGGAGGACATGGACAAGCTGGCAACCGACCCGGGCTCGGTGCGCGCCCGGGCGTATGACCTGACCCTGAACGGCAACGAGATCGGCGGCGGGTCCATCCGAATCCACGACCCAGAGACGCAGCGGCAGATGTTCGCAGCCCTCGGGATCGATGAGGAGGAGGCGCAGCAGCGCTTCGGCTTCCTCCTGGACGCGTTTCGCTTTGGGGCGCCGCCGCACGGGGGAATTGCTTTTGGTCTGGACCGCATCGTGATGCTGCTGGCCGGTGCGAAGTCCCTGCGCGATGTGATCGCCTTCCCGAAGACGCAGAGCGCGCAGGAGCCGATGGTCGTGTCGCCGGATCTGGTGGACGACCACCAGTTGAAGGACCTGCACATTGCGGTGACGGCGCCGAAGGAAGACTGAGGCGATTGCGAGCCCGCGCGCAGCGCTGAGGAGTTGGCCGCGGCGCCGCGTTACGGACCGCCGCAACTGCCCCAGCGCCGCCCGGGGACGAACTCAGGCGGCCTTCAGGCCCAGGTGCTCGACGAACGGATCGAAGTCTCGGTCGGAGTAGAGAAGTGGAACCCGTGCCTGGATACACCAGGTGGCGATGATCACATCGTTCGTCTTCCGAATCGTGATTCCAACCTGTCGTAGTCGACGATAATGTCTGGCTCCCTGGACTGCATTCTCCGGACCCAGCAGAGGAATCACCGGAAAAAGCCCCAGCAGTCGTCTGGCCTCGGCAAACGCCCGATCGGAATGGAAGCCTTGAAGAACTTCCAGCACCATCAGATCTCCCACGATGACGCCGCCGCCCTCGACGGCCGACCGCATACGCTCCGTCTCTGCCGTTTCGGTACCGTTGAAATGATCAACAAGCACACTGGAGTCGACGAGAATCATCGGTCTGTCCGCATTTCGTCGAGATCGCCGTCCCACGGCAGCTTGCCGAAGTAGTTCAGTATCTCGAGTTGACGAGCGCGGTTCAGGTAGAACCTGAGCGCGGTATCCACGGCCTCCCGCCGCGTCTTGATTCCGCTTACCCGGAGAACCTCCTCCATGAGCTCGTCATCGATGACGATGTTCGTGCGCCCCATTGGACTATGTGTATGCAGTGCCATAATCGTACACATCCTTCGATTGAATGTTCTCTGACCATGGAGGACTACACCCCTCTGGACTGCAACGCCGCTACTCCGGAACCACCCGCCAGTCAGCCACCTCATCCCGCGACGGATGCGTGGTCACGGCTCGCTTTTCCGTGCCGTCCGCGCGTACCAGCCAGATGTCCGAGTTGCCGTCAGCCGTGCGCGTGTACGCGATCCAGGCCCCGTCCGGCGACCAGCGCGGCCAGCGGTTGTCGTACTCGTCGTCCACCAGCGCCCGCACATCGCCCCCCTCGGCATCGACCAGCATGATGTTGCACTTGGGCTCCGCACAGGCGTGGTACGCGACCGTCGTGCCGTCCGGTGACAGGTCCGGAATGCAGTCGAACGATGCCGCATCGGTGAGCCTGGTCACCTCGCCGGTCGCGAAATCGGTTCGGTACAGGTCACCGTTTCGCACCTGCTCTCCGTCGACTTCCGACACGACCTGCCGACAGTGAATCATGCCGTTCCCGTCTGCGGTGAAGATGGGCGTGGTGTTGTAGTCCTGGAAGTCGGTGAGTTTTTCGGACTCCCCCGTCTCGGTGTCCAAGCGCCAGATGTTGCCGGCCGACCAGTCGTCGCGGGTGGCGAACAGGAAGTAGCGCCCATCGGCCGAGAACCCCCCGCCGGAAGACCCCCGTCCCCCATCGACCACCGGCCTGGTGGTGACGCCGTCCTTCAGGAAGTGGACCGATCGAAAGGTGTCGGCCGCGGCGGCGTACGCCAGGGTGCTGCCGTCCGGACTCCATTCGGGGCCGTAGGGCGTGCCCTCACCGGTGACGAGCGCCGTCCAGTAGGTAGTGTCCACGTCCGTGGCCCACAGTTCGATGCCCTCGCCAAACCGGTCCGTCGCGACCACGAGCTCGTAGACGGGCGGTTCGGACGCACACGCGGCCAGTCCGATCAGCAGCAGGGGGAGAATCCGTTTCATCGCCAGGCTCCAAGAATGAGGCCCATGATAGTGAGGCACACCGTGGCGTACCCGCCGTTAACGAGGATGTATTTCCAGCTTCTCTGCTCGAACGCAGCGATTGCCATAATCATCATGGCGATGAACCCGAAGCCGGTCAAAAAGCCTGCCGCCGCGCCCCATGCCAGGTCCGTTCCGGGGTCGGCCAGAAAAGCGGCCAGGTTGTACGCGATGACCAGCGCCGCCAGAAAACCAAGGCCATACATGCGGGCCGGGCTCGCATTCTGAATCTGCTCCTCGGTGACTCCGGCGGACTCCTTCCAGGCATTGTAAAACAGCGCCGGGCTGAACCAGAGAGCTCCAACGACCATGTTGGACACGGCGGCCGCGACCACGGCCAGATGATTGATTTCCATGATGTGCGATGGGGTTTGTTGACGCCACGCACAATACCGGCGACCCAGGCCGATGTATTGGAAAAAACTGACCGCCGCTCAGCCCACCGGCAGATAGTTGAGTGCGTCGCCCCGCGCTGCCATGTACTGCCCCGGAGTCATCCCGGAGAATGCCCGAAAGTCCCGAATCAGGTGGGCCTGGTCATAGAATCCGCAATCCACGGCGACGCCGGCCCAGTCCACGCTGCCCTGCCCATCGACCGTCTGCACCACACGCTGAAATCGCTGGATGCGCTGGTATTGTTTGGGCGTCAGGCCCACGAACTCCCTGAAGACGCGAATCAGGTGCCGGTGAGAGGCGCCGGATTCGGCAGCCACCGCATCGACCGTGGCCATGGTCGGCGCTCGCCGAATCCAGTCCACGGCGAAACGGGCGAGACCCCATCGCCCCTCATGAACCTTCGCCCCGCGCAGCGCCTCACGTAGCCAGTATTCCACGAGAGCAAAGCGCTCGACAGGATCGGCCCGCTCTTTCAGCCGGGCCCTCAGCGCCCGGATCTGCTGCCCGAGCACGGATTCGGCGTCGAGCACGGCATCCTTCAGCGCATGAAGCGGCACGCCCCAGACAGGCAGCGCGCCGAACGGTTGAAACGAGACGATCAGCATCTCGGAATCGCGATCGGCCGTGATGGTTATTGGCCGCGTCCGCATGCCGGATACCCAGGCGCCGCGATATGTCTCCAGCACGGCCAGCGAATCGGGATCGTGGATGTGCTTGGGCACCTCCGTGAGATCGATGACCAATTCCACGCCGCCGTCCGGCAGAAAGCGCTCGGCCGCATGATCGGCCTGGTAGCCTTTGTGGAACACCATGTGAGAGACATACGGTGCCAGGTCGGGCGATGGGCTATGCAGCCGGAATATCACCGCCGCGCCTCGAGGATGCGGCGCACGACGGCCATGTAGGTGTCCCAGCCCACGAATCGTCCGTAGGCGGCTTTGGTCTTGTGGGCAATCACGATGCCGGCGGCCGGCAGCACGGTGATGTACTGCCCGAAATACCCGCGCGCCGTGTAAGCGCCCTCGAAGTCTCCCGTTGCTTGCGGCCCGTCCCAGACCCACCACATGTACCCATAGCCGAATTCACCCTCCCGCCAACGGGCCGGGTTCATCTCCTCGCGCGGCGTGATCAGCGAAACGGTTTCACGCGCCCAGTCCGCGGGCACTACCTGCGTGCCGTTCCAGTTGCCGTCGTTGAGCATGAGATGTCCGATGCGGGCCATGTCGCGAGTCGACATCCAGATGTGGTAGGCCCGATATCGGGAACGGCTGGTATCGCCGCTTTTGCGCTGCGCACCCCGGTCCCAATCCTCAAATCCGAGCGGGACGGCGAGGTCCGTCTCGAGCGCATCGTAGATATCGCGACCGGTAATCAGCTCAAACGCAGCGCCTGCCGCGTTGAAATCCCAGTTGTTGTAGAGGTAGTAGGTCCCCGGTTCCTGTGAGCCTCGCACCGGGGCCTCGTCGGAGTTGTCGCCGGCATTGGACGCAGGGTGGTACACCCCACTACGTGCCGAAATCAGGTCGCGCACCGTGGCCCGCTTTTCGCGATCCGTGAGGCCCTGAATGTCGTCCATGCCCAGGTCGGCGAGGGTGGCATCCAGATCGACGGTGCCGTCAGCCACGTAGTTGCCATAAAGCAGCGCAAGCACGCTCTTGCGCACCGAGGCCAGGTAGCTGAGCTCCTGTGTATCGCCAAACTCCAGCACCACCTTGCCCCGGTCCACGAGGACCAGCCCCGTGGTGTTTGTCGAGTCCCGAATGAACGCGTTCACCCCCTGCAGGGCGTCCAACTCCCAACCGTACTCGGCCGCCGGCGCGTACTCCCAGGTCTCGCCCGGGAAGACAGCGTCCTGCGCGCAAGCTGGAAGCACAAGGACCCACAGGAGAACGAGAGCCGGCACAAAACGTCGAAGCATGGCACTATCGCTTGGATGCATGTCCGATAATCCCCCGCCCCTGCCCACACCGCAAGGCCCCATCGACTGGACAGCCTGGGAAGCCGTGATCCGGACGAACGGCGTCACCGTGGATCGGCCGCGCCATTCGGTCCACCCGGTGTGGGCTTCGATCATCTATCCGCTGGACTACGGATACGCCAATGACACCATGTCCACGGACGATGAGGAAATGGATGTCTTCGTCGGCACGGCAGACTCCGGTTTGGTGGGTGCCATCTTCACCACAGACCATCGCAAGGGGGACAAGGAGTGCAAGTTTCTGGTGGACTGCACCCCGGAAGAGGTCTACGCGGCCGTCGGATTCCTCAACTTCGACCGGGCTCTGATGGATGGCGATGTGGTCCTGCGCGACTCCATGCAGCTGCTTTGGCAGCGCGTGCATGCGGTGCAGGGCTATGTGCCCATCGACTGCGGGTTCTACGATCGGCTTGAGCACTGGGCAGTGCGCAAGGAGACGTGCCGAATTGGATTCACGGACGGCTCGGAACTCGAGGCCAGGTTCACCGACTTCGACAACCGCGGTGAAGACGGGGAGTTTGCGGTGCTTTCTACGGGGCGTAGGGTGAGACTGGACCACATCGCCCATGTAAACGGTGTGCCCCGGCCTGGTGCTACGGATTCTTGCGCAACCAGTACCAGCTGACAGGGATGCCGGTGGCGATGAACGCAAAGTCTGCGAGAGACGCCTGCCACTCGAAAATCACCCGTGCCACCAGCAAAATGACCATGGCCGCGAGGTAGATGCCGGGCAGCCAGGGAAAGCCGGGCATGCGCCATGCGGTCTCCTCGCCCACCTTGTCGCGGCGGAATTTGAACAGGGCAAATCCGGTGAGCGTGTAGAAGATCAGCACGCCGAAGACCATGCCGGCGACAATGGTGGAGAAGTTGCCGCGCACCAGCAGAATCACGCCGCCCCAGATCACGTGGGCCCAGACGGCGCGGGACGGGGTGCGGAATCGCGGATGCACGTGGTCCAGCCACTTGAAGAAAAGGCCGTCCCTCGCCATGGCGTAGTAGACCCGACTCGCCGCCATCATGGTACCGTTGATGCTTCCGACCGCGGAGACGATGGCAAGAATGGCGATGACCGCTGCTCCCCGGTGGCCGACCAGCTGGCCCATCACGGTGGCAGCGGGGGTCGTGGTGGCGCGCAGTCCCTCGACCCCCAGCACGCCGTAATAGACCGCGTTGACGGCCCAATAGATGAGCAGAATCAACGTGAGGCCGATCAGCATCGTGCGCGGCAGGCTTCGCCTGGGGTCTTTCATTTCCCCGGCGACATACCCCACGCGGTCCCAGCCCGTATGGCTGAAGATGATGAGGAACAGGGCCGCGATGAGGTTGCCGGTGGGACTCAGGCCGGTGCTTGTCGGGGCCACTTCATCAAATCGCACGAACGCGTGCTGCAGCAGGTAGAGGCCGCCGACGGCGAAGATGATGAGGCCGGTCACCTTGACGATGGTGGACGTCTTGTTGACCAAACTGGCCCATCGTACACCGGCCACGTTGAACACCCCCAGGACCACCAGAAGGCCCATCGCGGTCAGGGTGTGCTTCATGCCCACCATGTCGTCCACGAAAAAGCCGATGTAGTCCGTGGCGATGATGGCCAGGCCGGCCGCCGGGCTGGTGCGGATGATGAAGAGCTGCGCCCAGCCGAACATGAACCCGGCCCACTTGCCATACGCCTTCTCGATGTAGACATATTCGCCCCCCGTGGCCGGTAGTCGCGTGCCCAACTCGGCGTAGACGAGACCGGAGACCAGCACGAACGCGCCGACACCGACCCAGGCAATGGCCGCGCTGGCAAAGTCCGGAAAATGTCCGGCGATGAGGTACGGCGTAGAGTAGATGCCCGAGCCGATCGTGATGCCGATCAGCAGGGCGATACCGTCCCAGGTACCGAGAGACTTCTTCAGTGCGGGCTCCTGCATGGCGGAGGATCGGTAGCGGCAGCGGCAGGGCGCAAGCCAGCGGGAAACCTGATGCGGCGAGCCGTGTTGATGCTACATGTTATAACAAGTCTATTGTCCGTCATGTCCTACCACTTCTCCAAGACGCTCACAGCTTCACTGGATGAGGCAGACGCCGCCGTGCGCGACGCGCTCAAGGCCCAGGGCTTTGGAATCCTCACAGAGATCGACATCAAGGCTACCCTCAAGAAGAAGCTGGATGTGGACTTCCGGCCGTACCGGATTCTTGGTGCGTGTAACCCGCAGCTGGCGCACAAGGCGCTGCAGTCCGAGCCGCACATCGGCCTGATGCTTCCCTGCAACGTGATTCTTCAGGAGACCGAGGGCGGCGTGGAGGTGTCGGCCATTGATCCTGTCGCGTCCATGGCGGCTGTTCAGAACCAGCACCTGGGCGATGTGGCTGTGGAGGTGCGCAGCCGACTGGAGGCGGTGATCGACGGGCTGTAGGGCGTTGGGCGCCGTGGTTCGCGCCCGGCGGTGACGGGATGGCAGCGGCCCTGCCCGGGAAGCGGGGCCGGCCCCTAGCGGAGCGCCGGGAAGATCTCCTCCTCCAGCATGTCGAACGTGACCCTGGAATCCTGCTCGAAATTGCCAGCCGTCGTGACGATAACCACGTCCTTGTGGGGCACCACGAAGACAAATTGTCCGCCGTATCCCCAAGCGAAGTACACATCGTTCTGGTTCAGCGACGAGACCACCGAGTCCCCGTTGCGGAATCGCCACCACTGGAAACCGTAGGCGAGCCCGTTGTTGGTGGTTGTGTGCTGCGAGGTGGACAGATCCACCCAGGATCGCGGCACCACCTCTTCCCCGTTGTGCCAACCGCGGTTCTCGAACAGCTGGCCGAACGCCATGAGTTGCCTGGCGGTGAGGTGGAGCCCCCAGCCCGTGTTGGTCATGCCCGGCATGCTCTCATCCCATCGGGGTGAACCGAGTGAGACCGCCTCGAAGATTGTGGCATCTGCGTACGCTTCGGTGGTCGCTCCGGTGGCGTGTTGCAGCACGCCCGAGAGCAGCATCGATACCCCGCTTGAGTAGGTAAATCGCGTACCCGGATCGCTTGTGATCGGGAGGTCCAGCATGTACTGGACCACATCGCCCGAGCGGGAAATCGCGGTCGCGCTGTTGGCGGCGCCTCCGTATGGCACCGTCCATTCATCCCACTCGAACCCTGCGCGCATCGTCAGCAGGTTCTCCAGGGTGATGCCCGCGGCTTCGGACGGCACGGAGTAGTTGGGAAAATACTCGGGCAGTGTGCTCTCGAGGGAGCCGATGTGCCCCGCGTGGATGGCGATGCCAATGAGGGCGGACGCGAAGGACTTGGTGACCGAGTAGATCGGCCGCGCCTCCTCCGCCGTGATGCCGCGGAAGTACTCTTCCACAATGAGGTTGCCGTCTCGGCTGATCAGCAGACTGCGGATCTCCCCGAAATCGCCGGAATCCGCGCGGGCCACGACACGGGCGATGCGCACTCCGTCCAGGCCGGCCGCCTCGGCTCCGGGGTAGGTTGGAGCTTCGGGCTCCGGATCCGGCAGCGGGTCGACGACGCCTGAATCGGAGCAGGCCGGAAGCAGGACCAGGAGGCAAAGGAGCCAGAGGAATGGCCGGAGGCGCATGGTTTCGGCGGGGGTCCGAGTGCGGGCGTTCGGAGCCAGCGGGATTGCGGGGAGACTGAGCGTGCGGTTAGGCGCGTGCCTAAATCTGGCGCTGACGCCGCTGGCCGTCAAGGCGTTTACTTTGCTCCCCTTTCACGTGTGCCCGAAAAGCAAAGTGTTATATTTCGCGGTCTGACGCTGCTTGCGGCGTCAGGGCGATCCCGTAGCTCAGTTGGCAGAGCATCTGACTTTTAATCAGAGGGTCCCAGGTTCGAGCCCTGGCGGGATCACGAAGCGAAAACCCGCCTTCCATATGGCCACTAGGTCGACTTGGGAGGCGGTTTTTTTGTTTGTCTTGGCCGCTCGCAATTGGCCGCACCTTCGGGTTGCTTTGGTAGGTTTGGCGCTTCCAAGAAGGTCGAACGACCCGAACTTGAGGTGCCATGTAAGAAGAAACGCCAACCCCTTAGCCCGTCGAGGGCACCACACTCACAGGTTTTTTTATGGCCTCAAGGTGCCTGAGGTACTTACTCATCTCTAGTGCAGTGTTTGCTGCCCTAGGATGCGACGGCTCTGAGCCAGAACCTCCTCCTCCTGTTAACGCGACGACTATCCTGAGTCTTGACGTGATACCGAACCCAGTGGTCTCGGGGGATAGTCTCTACTTCCGGGCTATCGTTGCAGATTCCCTTCGAGATGACCTCCGATTTAACTGGTTCATTGGATTGCGATCGCGTGTTGAAACACGCACAGTCCATTATCGCACAGTCGCAAACGAATCCCCTGGAGTCTACAACGTATCCCTAGTTGTCAGCCGGACAGGTCCGCAGTTCCAGGGGGTAAGTGCGCGCGTTGATTTTCAGGTCATCGAGACTCCGAAAGGCGATTGATAGGTACAGACCAGTACAAATGATGATTCTGGGCCTCCTCTTCATGGGTGGCCTCCCTCCTTCACTTGACCCGACAGGTTGTTTCCTTGCCGGTACCAGAGGCCGACCCGGTGGTCCGCTGTTAGACTCCTTCCGGCCATCAGGCCCAGGTCGACTTCGCCGAGCCCTGCTTCCAAGCCATCAGCCCGTCGAGGGCGCCGCACTTACAGATTCTCGCATGACCTCACGACGGCCAAGTTGTCTGTTCCTGTCGATTGCCACTCTTGGTTCGTTAGGATGCGACGGGTTTGAGCCAGGGGCGCCTCCGCCCACTAACGCAACAACCATCCTGAGCCTTGAGGTGGTACCAAACCCAGTGGTTTCCGGGGATAGTCTCACTTTCCGGACCGTCGTCGCAGATTCCCTACGAGATGATCTCCTGTTTAGCTGGTTCATTGCGGCACGGCCGTTCCTTCAAACGAGGACATCCGTCCATCGGACTGTGGCAACGGAATCCCCTGGGGTCTACAACGTCTCAGTGCATGTCGATCGCGACGGCTCCGGGTTCGTCAGGGTAAATGCCAATCTAGATTTTCAGGTACTTCCCTAGGTCAACTAGCCGTTGATATGTACAGAAGCCTCCAAGTGATCTTCTTCGGCCTCCTACTCACGGGCGGCCTTGCTCTTCGGTAGTCGCTCGCGGTCGCCGGCGCACGTTTGCCGGTGGCCTACGCTCGGACCCAAAAAGGTGAGCCAAATGCAGCCGTAGCGGTGAGCGTTACGGCAAGACGCAGGGCACCCTCCCCAGCCATCGCCGAACAACAAAGGTAGACGCCAAGAAGTGGTCACCGAGTTGAATTCGGGCAACGTAGTTCTTCCTGGCGGATCCTGGACGTTGGGCCGCGGCACCCTCTTGGTCGCAGTCAAAGCGTCAGTTCCAGTTGAAAATGTCCGGGTTTTGGCGGAGGTGACGAGCCTCAGGAGGCCGTGCATTTTGCACCCCGCCCCGGCACACTGTGAACTGCCCTACGCCGCCCCGGTTGTGGAAAAAGGGCCGGGATTCGACATCGAGGCTCAGCGGGTTGTGGCGGTAGTGGAATAGGCCGCGCGATTCCACGTTGGCTGTGTCAGGAGAGGGGAGAATGTGGGATCCGCCCCTGCGATTCCATGTCGCGGGCGAATCGACTCGTGGCGGGGCGAAAGGCGTGATTCCGTACCATGGGGCACGCCCCACCGCACCAGAGCCATGCGCCCCATCGTCCTCCTTGTGCTGCTAACAGCCGCCTGCCGGCCCGCCGACATCCAGCCTGCGTCTGAACAGGAGGTTCGCGACTTCCTGGTCGAATTTGCTGCGGACGCGGCCACATCGGATGCGGACCTCATCGCACGGAATTACACGGAGGACGTGCGCATTCTGGAGGACGGCCGGGTCGCCGACACCTCGCGACAGGCAGTGCACGATGCCATTGCCTCCTTCCCGGTTCAAGGCTCCGTCACGCTTGAGTTTGAGGACACGCGGGTGCTCCCCGCCGGGCCGGACGCTGCGCACGTGCAGACTCTCTTCTCTCAGCGGTTTGAAGGCTCGGACCTCGCCTTTTCCGGAGCAATCAGCATGCACCTGGTCAAACAAGGGGGCACGTGGCTCATCGCGCGCAGCCATACCTCCACCTCGCGGCCGCGCCAGGATTTCCCGGCGCAATAGCAGGGCGCCGGACCCCGCGCCGCCGCCTCGCACGTTGTCCGGGAGCACTCCGCACCCACCAGGCCAGGGCCTCAGCACGCCGCAGCACCGGCCCCGCACCGCCGCCTCGCACGCACCCGGCTCCGCCTCACCGCCCCCCAAAAACACGAAAAGGTCGTCTCCCCCTCAAGAGACGACCTTTGTCGCATTTGTTCGCAGCTGTTGCCTAGTCGCTGCCGATCAAATTGCGCATCAGGCCTTGAAGCACTTTCGGCACCGCTTCGGAGCGAACAAGAAGGCGCCTGTCAGCCACCATCTCAAAGAAGGGATGGGGCTCGGGGACCAGCACCAGTAACCAGGCACCCGTGGAGCGCGCTTGCGCCGGGATGCCTTCGTAACCAGAACCCAGGATGTCGTCCAGGGAGAGGATGACGACCTGTGCCTCGCCGGAAGCGAGAGCACGGGCCATATCCTCAGGGGAGGAGCTATCGCGCCAGGTCAGCTGGGGGAGCGTGAGAGTTTCCTGGACGGCCTCCTGGGTAACGGACGGAGAACGCCAGATCTCGAGCTCGGGCGCATCCGTGGTTTTGAGCATTGTGAATTCAGTCATGGCGGTAACTGCCGGCGTTTCCTTGAGGGAGTTCGATTCTCGCCGGGCTTGTGATTCGGTGGGGGTACCTTCGGGGAGGTGACCCGAGTATCGCGCGACAACCCCACGCCCCCAATCCGTAAATCCACCTAGAAGGGCCAAAATGGTGGTTTCTACGTAGTAGGGCCGCCGGACTGTGCGTTGTGCAGCCCGACCGGCCTCCGAGGTCGACTCAGTTGACCTGCCCCATGCTGCCCTGAACCAGCGGCACCAGTTTCTCGCTTGCGTCGGACTTGGATACAAAGGCGTCCGCACCGCGCCGGATGGCTTCCTGGTGATACACAGGCTCCTGGTGCAAACTCAGCACGATGATGTGCGATGATGGCGATGCGTCACGCAGCTCGGCAATCCTCGAGAGTGAACTCTCTCCGTCCAGCCAGATGTCGAGCAGAATCACGTCGGGGCGCATGGAACGAGCGAACTCCACACCCTCATGCAGATTTGCTGCCGAAGGCAACAGTCTGATGTCGTCCTGAAGCAGAAGCAGTCGGAGTTGCTTCTGGAAGACCGCGTCGTCGTCTATGGAAAGGACGTTTATCAGGGGAATCCCTTCCGGCAATTACATGCCTGGTACTGCTATCACAAGCGAGAATGTGTCAGCACGGCCGCGATTTGCGCATGCGTACAAATACGTAACTAGTGATTTTGGGTAATTCAGGCCGGTTTCCCAGCCACGGCCACGGACGATGGGCGCTGCGGCGCGCCCCAAGCGATGCGAGAATACTGAAACCCGCTCAGTCCCTGGGGGGCGGCACCAACCCCCTCTGCATGGCAAAATGCACCAGGCGAGTCTGATTCCTGATGCCCAGCTTGGCCATGATGTTTGCCCGGTGCGTCTCGATGGTGCGCACGCTCAGCACCAGCCGCTCGGCGATCTCATCCGAGGTCAGCCCCTCAGCGACCAGATGCAGTACCTCCCGCTCTCTGGGAGTGAGGCTGGCATACCGGTCCTCAACAGCTCCACCACGTTCGACCGAAGGCACGTTTCTACTCAGGTATCGCTCGCCGCGCAGCACGGCCCGGACCGCCTCCACCAGATCCTCGAAGGAGTCGTCCTTTAGCACATAGGCATTCGCTCCAACCTGCATGGCCTGCGCGATGTGCGCGTCGCTGCGATGCATGCTCAGAACCACGACGCGAAGCGAGGGGCGAGCACGGCGGGCACGTCGGATACCCTCGATTCCGTCAAGGCCGCGTAGCGCCAGATCAATGACCAGAACGTCCGCGGAATGGTCGCTGACAAGATCCTCCACCTCTGCGCCACTCTCCGTTTCCGCGACGACGTCGAAGCCGTCTACCTTCTCAAGAAGTCCGCGCACACCGGCCCTGACTACAGCATGATCTTCTGCCAGGACTATACGAATCATGGGGTGGCAGTACGCGTTACGGTGGCAAGCGAGCGGCGCCAACTTTGGTTTACAAACCTTTACAACTGTTTAGGATCCTCGCGTCCCTGGGTTTTTTTGCCGCCTGGACGGTTTTTCCCTCCGCCCAGGCGCAAGAGCGGGCCTGGACCACCGTGCAAAACGGAATCGAGCACCCTTGGCGCTACACCGATTTCACGGAGGAAGCCGGCCTGACCGGCGCGTTTATTCTGGATCTCACCTTCGATGCTGCAGGCAATCTCTGGGTAGCCAGTGCGGACGGTGTAGCCCGGTTCGACGGGGTGCTCTGGTCTCGTTTCGGCACGGAGCACGGCCTGCCTTCCGAGTTTGTTAGAAGCATCTGGGCGGATTCGCAAGGCCGTGTCTGGGTGGGCACCGATCGTGGCATTGCCATCGGCAATGTGGACGGGTTCCGCCAGATGGCGGTTCAACCGGCAGCCTCCAACATTCGACGCATCCGAGCGGCCCCAAACGGCGATATCTGGATCTGCGCCGATTCGTGGCTGAATCCTCAGCAAGCCGGCGGGCTGGCCATTGCCGCAACGGACTCGCTGTACAACGTGGCCGTGCCGGATGATTATGTGTCCGATGTCGAGTTCATGCCGGACGGGCGAACGGCTCTGCTGACTGCCGGAGGCGTCTACCTGCGCATGGCCGAAGACTGGGAACTACTCGGCAACAGCGACGAGCTGGGATACCCAAGGGACTTCGTGATGACAGCGTCCGGCGACCTGCTCCTGGCTACGGACCAGGGGGTGTTTCGCCTGGAGGGTCGGCGATTCATCGACGCTTCTGAAGGATTGTGGCGGCCCGGATTCACGAGCTTCCTCAGACTCTCAGATGGCTCCATCTACATGGTGGAACGAGGAGTAGGGGCGCTGAAGCGCTGGACCGGCACCCGCTGGGTCGCCGACGGCAGCATGGAGTTTGAGTCCACCATCTTTGAGTCCGCCAAGGAGGCTCCGGACGGCTCCGTTTGGTTCGCCGGCATGAGCCAGCTAGGCCGGTTCGGCCCTGCAGTTGACTGGATCGAGCACCCGACCATGACCGGCGCTCCCTTTGAGGACACGGCTGGACGATTGTGGTTCAGTGACCAACGCGGCACCTGGACGGGCACGCACGATGACTGGACCCTGGCAGATCCCGATTCTCACCGGGTAGTGAGTCGCCAACCCGGAGTGACCTGGCTCTGGAGTGAAGCGCACATCCATCGCTACGATGCCGAAGGCCGCCTGCTGGCCTTTGACGCGCGAGAGTTGGGCGTGGACCGCATCGAACACTTCGATGCTGCCAGGTCGGGCTATGCAACAGCCGTTGGTCCGATCGGCGATACCTGGGCACTTGCCAGGTGGGACATGGACCAGGGCTGGCGCACACTGTCGTCTGACCTGGGTCTTCCCGGGATTGCCGATGTGGCCGCGGCCGGCAACTCTTCCTGGGTGGCTGGAATCACCCCCCCTGCCGAGAGCGGCACGGTGCTGCAGTTCGATGGAAATCAGGCATCGGAAAGCGTCGCCCCGGCTGTGACCAGCCTTACGCAACTCACTTTTCTGGAGGCGGAGAATCCTCCCCTTCTTGCCGGCGACTTCGGGGTTGCCCGATTTGACGGGACCCAGTGGAACCGGCTGGAGGACCTTCCTGCCCGTTCCATCGTGGGCTGGCACCGTGGCCGGAACCACACCTGGATTGCCCACGGCTCCGCGTACGGGGGCGAGTCGGGCATTACCATGATTGGGTCCGATGGGGCGACCATGCACCCCATGGCTCCGGTCAGACTGCTTCATCCGTACGTGATGTACGGCGACGAGACCGAGGTCGCCATCGTCGACACAACGGCCCGCGGGGTCGTCATGTTGGTGGACTCGCCCGTCACGAATCCGACAGGCGGTCTGCAGGATCGAAACGGTGACTACTGGATTTCCGCCCCCGGGACCGTCTTCCACCTGCCCTTCGACCCGACCGAGCCCGAGACCTGGCTGGAGGTACAGTCGAACCGGGTGGCCCTCGGTCAGGACCTCGTCGCTACCGTATTCAGCCGCCTGCCCTGGCGCTCGGCTGACGAGAAGCACCGGCAGTTCTCCTGGCGCATTGACGGTGGACCGTGGAGCCTGTACGAATGGTCTCCTTCGCTGCGCATTCCCACCGAGAACCTGGATACGGGCGTGCATCTGCTGGAGGTGCGCTCCCGGTCCCGCTTCGGAGTAGAGGACCCTTCACCGGCCCGCCTCGGATTCAATGTCGTGCCGATTCCGTTGCAGGCCCGCCCGTGGTTCTGGCCGATTGTCGTGCTCACGTTTCTCGTCGTGCTGGGCACGTCCATTTTCGCGCTGCGCTCACGGCGACAGATCCGGAGGCTCAACACGGCGCTGGAGGACCGGGTGCGCAAGCGCACATTGGCTCTCGAGGAAACCCGGACTCGCCTGGCGGCCATCGTGCTGGCCTCGCCGGCACCCATCATGGTTCTCGACGCAGATACCACGGTCGAGGTGTGCAACCCGGCGGGGGCAGACCTGATGGGCCTGCCTACGGATGCCATCATAGGGCGCCGATTGGCCGATTTCGTGGACCCCAATAGCGGAGACCGGCTGCAGGAGATGGTGGACGATGTCCTGGGTGGCCGACCGATCCGCGACAAGCTGCTCTCCCCAAAGCTGCCTGACGGCCGGGAGGTCCACATCGCGGCCTCCGCCGTTACGCTGTCGCCTGCCCTGGAAGACATCGGCAAGGCGCTCTGGATCGGTATCGAAATCACGGACCGGGTCCGGGCCCAGGAGCAGCTGCAGCGTGTATCCCTGGAACTGCAGCGTGTGCAGGAGCTCGAACGCAGACGCCTTGCGCAGGACCTGCACGACGATGTGGGTGGCAGTCTCACCACCCTCAAGATGGCCTTCCTTACGGACCTGCACGCGGGCCGACCGCCCGAGAAGGAGACGCTGCAGGAACGGGTCAACATGGTGCAGGAACTCATGAACACCATTCGCACGGTGTCACTCATGCTGCGGCCGGCCACGCTGGACGATTTTGGACTCAGCGCCGCGGTGAGCACGCTGGTGAATCGCATGGCCGACGTATACCCGGGACGCGTTGAGTTCACGGACGAGCTCGACCCGGGTCGACGATTGCAGGATGACGTTCAGACTGCCGCTTACCGCATCGCCCAGGAATGCCTCACCAATGCCGTGCGGCATTCCGGAGCGGGCCGCATCCACGTCAAGCTCTGGAAGGAACCAGGGCTGCTCAAGGTACGCGTGGAGGATACCGGTGCCGGCTTCGACGCTTCCATCCTAGATGCCCCGCTCGACTCATCCGGACTCGCAGGCATGCGGCGCCGGGCTGAGGTGCTGGGCGGGCGCCTCTCGATTCACTCCACTCCGGACGGGACGCGCGTCGAAGCTGAACTACCGCTGATCCACGTGGATGCCGACCCGGACCCCGACCCGGACCAGAAAGTCCTGATCGAACAATAGTCGCCTGCTGGTGAAGGGGTCAGTCGCCGGAGGCACCGACCTTGGTTCGAATAACAATCACGCCATTGGCGCCCCTTGAACCGTACTGCGCCGTGCCAAACGCCCCCTTGAGCACACGAATCGACGCAACGTCCGCAGGGTTGAGAAACGCCAATCCTCCACCGGGATCGGCCGTCACCGGCACGCCGTCCACCACGTAGAGCGGATCGCCGGACGATCCGCGCACGCGGACAACCGGCCCACGTGGACCCTCCGTCACACGCACACCCGATACCCTGCCTTTGAGCATGTCGGAGATTCGCGCAGGCGTCTTGCCTTGCCGGACTCGGTCGAGATCCACCTCCTCGCCGCCGAGAGCCTCGGCAGCGGGGTCCTGGGCCTGAGGCTCATCATTCTCGGTCTGCTCCCGGTCCGCCGTCGACCCGTGCGTGACGGCAGCCGAACCGCCACAGCCGGCAACCAGCACCACGCTCAGGATCAGCACCGCCTTGTTCATGGACTAACTCCGCCTACTTGCGGCGCAGCACCAACTCGACCGGACCGGAGAAGCCTGGACCCGCCGCGGTGCCCCGCACCTCATTGCGATCCACGTTGACAATGCCATCCAGGTTTCCGAACGGAGGCTCATAGTCGGCAAACGACAGGTCCAGATTCAGTAGCGGATGGAGGTAGTCTCCGCGCTCGATCACAAAGTCGCGATCCTCTGCCGGCAGGCTGACCGTGCCCTCTCCCGAAACGAGTGTCAGGTTCTCGCGCATGGTCACGGTGATGGGCACAGACATCTCATCTGATGTGATGACACCCTCCCACTCGCCATCGACCGTCGTGCGAACCTCCTCCTCCGCAGCAGGATCGCTGGAGTCGCAACCCGCGACAAGCACCAGAACAATGAGGGCAGGAAGAAATCGAACCATATCAGCGCAAGGAATAGGTAGAGAGCGGGCCGTCGTTGCGGGCAACCACCAGGACGGCACCATCGGGACCGCGGGCCAGGGCCATGCTTCGCACCAGGCCCGACAGATGTAAGGGAGCTGCGGAACCATCGGCTCCATGCAGCAGGCCCCATCCAGCGGTGTATGGGCCTCGGTCAGGTGGCGCACCGGTCCAGTTGCCGGCCGTGATGACGCCGTTTCCGGGCAGGGTTACGGCAGCCTGCATGGGCGACAGATTCGCCTCAACCGGCAGCGTGGCGGGCCTGAAGCCACCCTCACCGTCCGACATCAACACAACGGATTCCAGGGTCTCGATGGGAACGACGGTAGACTCCGAGCGCCCGAGCAGCCCCGAAAGGTCTTCGCCGGCGTAATCGGAGTAGGAGCCATAGCGCACGCCGACCTGCGGCAGCGCCCTGCGTATCACGTCCAGCGATGGAAACGCGCGTTCCCGCCCTTCGAACGTCCAGGTCAGCAGCGGCTCACGGGATCCGTTCCCGTCGAAGTCGCCAAACCGCAGCGCGGGTGCGGACTCAGAGCGGGCCAGCATGGAATTCACTCCGAGGTTGCCCGCCAGCAGGTCGTCGTGTCCGTCCGCGTCCCAGTCCGCCACATGCAGGCTGCGCCAGTAGCCATTCTGCGTCAGGGGCACGGGCTCCTGCAGCCCGGCCTGTCCACCGGCGTAGAGCATGACCGGCATAAAGTCTCCGGCGACAGCCAGGTCCGGCCAATCGTCCCCGTTCGCGTCCAGCCACACGGCCGCGGTCAGCCGGCCGGCACGGCGCAGGGAGTCGGGTGTGCGGTCCTCGAACACGCCTGCCCCGTCATTGATAAGCAGCGCGCTTTCCGGCACCGTGCTGTAGTCCCGACTGGTGCTGCGGGCACCGACAAACACATCCAGGTCACCGTCCGCGTCGACGTCCGTCACGGCCAGGCAACATGACTGCACGAATCGCTCAGGGAGGGCGGAGTCGTCTCGCACGAACCCTCCGCTGCCGTCATTTCGATACAGCCGATCCCGAAGTGCTTCACTGGACCCCCAGAATTCGTTGCCCCCTGACACGACCAGGAGATCCAGATCCCCATCGCCATCGGCGTCAAGGAACGCGGCGTCGACGTCCTCATGCAGCGAGTCCGCGGTCCACGCCAGGGGCTCTTCACCCTGGACGGCCAGTACCGACGCGCGCCACTTGGAACTGCCCAGGAAGACATCATCCAGGCCGTCCCCGTTTACATCCCCCACGGCCAGCGCCGGACCCTCCTCCGAAACCAGATGCGGAATAAAGGGCTCTCGGCTGTAGTCGAAGAAGGCATTCTCTTCGTGGCTCAGGTCTCCGAAGAGATCGATCTTGACGAGCCGCGAAGCCTGCAACGCGGATGCCGCATCGGACTGCTCAGCAAGCGATCCGGCCTCAGACACCGTCAAAACGGGACCAACCGGGCCTCGCACGGACGATACCCGCCCGCCTGGCCAGCGGACCTGCAGGCTGTCGGGCACGGGCGCCACATGCACCCGCGGGTCTACGGACGATGCCCATCCCCGGCCCGGATAGACCTGGGTGTAC